>JAIFMF010000157.1 GCA_020048635.1 Desulfobacula sp.
GATCTTGAATAGGGTCTCATGTATTAATTAATCAGCCTTATATTTTCTTTCTTCAACTTCGTAGCACTCAATGGTATCACCGATTTTTAAGTCATTATACCTGTCAAGCCCAATACCACATTCATATCCCTGTTCCACTTCTCTCACATCATCCTTGAAGCGTCTGAGGGATGACAGTGCCGTATCGCACTTGATGACGCCCTCTCTCAGGAGTCTCACCTTCTTACCACGAGTCACTTTCCCTTCTGAAATATGACACCCGGCAATGGTTCCCATCTTCGGAACCACAAAGATCTCCCTGACTTCCGCCCGCCCGATGATGATTTCATGAAAGGTTGACGGCATCATACCATCCAATGCAGATTTGATGTCATTGATAACATCATAAATAATGTCATAGAACCGCATATCTACATTTTCATCCTTGGCCAGCGTTCGGATCTGGGGTGTGGGCCTGACATTAAACCCAATAATGATGGCATCGGACACGGCAGCAAGAGACACATCCGACTCATTAATCGTCCCTGTGCCGGAATGAACAATTTTGACGTCCACTTCTTCCTTGGCCAATTCCTTTAATGAATCGTTCAGGGCTTCGATAGAGCCTTGGACATCCGCTTTAACAATGAGTTTAAGCTCCTTGATTTCAGCAGCACCCAAATTTTCAAACATCTTCTCAAGATTGGCACGGCTCTTCTTTGCCAATTCCTTTGCTCTCTGCTTCTGCATCCTGTGGCCGGCAATCTGTTTTGCATCCTTCTCCGATGTGACCGAAATGAATTCATCACCGGCATTGGGGATTCCGTTCAAACCGACAATTTCAGCCGGCGTACTCGGGCCTGCTTCTTTAATCCTGATGCCGGCATCATCAATCATGGTCCTGATCCGGCCGGAATAATTCCCGCAGACAATGGGATCACCGTCCCGCAAGGTTCCCTGTTTTACAAGGACTGTCGCAACCGCCCCACGACCAACATCAAGGCGGGATTCAACCACATAACCGGTCGCTTTTCGCTTCGGATTTGCTTTGAGTTCCAAAACCTCGGATTGCAGCAAAATCATTTCAAGCAGCTCATCAATTCCCTTCCCTGTCTTTGCAGATACTTTAACGAAAATAACGTTCCCTCCCCACTCCTCAGACAAAAGGTCATATTCTGAAAGCTCTCTCATAATCCTGTCGGGATCTGCTCCGGGTTTATCCATTTTGTTGATGGCGACCACCACCGGGACACCGGCAGCCTTTGAATGATTGATGGCCTCTATGGTCTGGGGCATAACCCCATCATCGGCAGCAACAACAAGGATAACAATATCAGTTATCTGCGCACCTCTGGATCTCATCGCGGTAAAGGCGGCATGCCCAGGTGTGTCAAGAAATGTAACCCGACCACCTTTAGGGGTTTGGACATTATAGGCACCAATATGCTGGGTGATTCCACCAGCCTCACCACTGGCAATTTTTGATTTCCGGATAACATCCAGCAGTGACGTCTTTCCATGGTCAACATGACCCATGATGGTTACCACCGGGGCTCTTGCAATCAATTTGTCTTCATCATCGTCGCTTTTTTCGATATGAAGCAGGGTCTCCTCTTCAAAAGATGCTTTTTCAACCTCAAACTCAAATTCAGTTGCAACCAGAACAGCCGTATCAAAATCGATGGTCTGATTCACGGTTGCCATTACACCCAGTGACATTAGTTTTGCAATCATTTCATTGGCCTTGATCCCCATCCGTTTTGCTAGCTCGGCAAGTTCAATGGCCTCATCAATTTTTACTCGTCTTTTGATGGCCTTGGGAGTGGTAATCTGAGTTTTCTGAAATTTTCCCTTTTTGTTACCCTTTGCTTCCTTTTTCCCATGTTTCTTACGGGAATGGGTGGTATTGTATAATGCCTCACCTTCAATGACAGATTTATGTTTACGCTGCTTCTTTTTCCCAAAAGGCAGGCTGTCTTCACCAAAAACAACCGGCTTTTTTTCTTTTTTCCATTTTGCTGAATCTATTTCATCCGGCATGATGATATCACCCGGCGGGCTCTTTTTTTCAGAAATTTCAGGAAATGAAGACGGCAACTGTTCTTTAACAATGAATGGCTTTTTCTTAGGAACCTCTGTCCGGTTCTCATTTTTCGGGCCCGGCCATTTTTTTTCTTCAACCACAGCTGGTTTTTTTAAATTTTCAAGCACAGAAGGCTCTGCTATTTTTACGATCTTTGCAGGTGTGGATTTTTTCTTTTTTTTCTTCTTCTTTGCGTTTCCCTCTTTATCTTCAACATTAAGCAGATCACTCTCCGTCACGGCAATCTCTTTTCCTATAAAAGTTTCAAATTGATTTCCTGAAAGATTCTCACCATTGAAAATAACCGGCTTTGACTTTTTTTCAGGATGTCGGCTCGTTTCTTCAGCCTTATGAAAATTTTTTTCCGATTCTGTTTCTTTTGCTTCTTCCGACTTCGCTGAAGACTCAGAGGTCGTTATGGTTTCTGGTTTTAGTTCTAGGTCTGATATCGGTTTATTGATTTTGCCTAATTCAGTAACAATAGGGGGTTCTATTATAGCGGGTTTGATGATCCTGGCGGGCTGGGCTTTTTTTATCATGGATTTATCTTTTTTCAGCTCTGATTCCGCGTTCTTTTCTGGTTGAATAATTTCCGGGGCCTTGGGTTTCTCATCTTGAATTTTCTGATCAATCTCCGGTTCCGGTTCTTCTTCATTTGTGGCTGTTATGTCTTCATCAACTTCCAGTATGGCAATTTCTTCGGATGGCGACCTTCTTCTGCGTATCACAGATGGCTTAACTATGACATCATTCTTTGTTTTTTCCTTACCAAAGAGGCTTCTTTTAATTGCGATGATATCACTGTCTTCCAGAGAACTCATATGGCTTTTTACTTCAATCTTCAATTCCTTCATTTTATTAAGAAATGCTGTGTTCGTCATGTTCAGATCTTTTGCCAACTCGTATACTCTGATCTTCCCCATATATTGCCCCCAAAGTTTTGTTCTCTTTTGATATTCTTTCTGTTCTACCCGCCGATATTCCTATGACACTATCAATTAACTTTTCTCACCTTCTCGAATCTGTTCATCATCTTGCTCTTTTTTGAAAGGCCCTTTTGACCCTTCCCCACTTAATTCTTCTTTCAGAAGGACTTTGGCCTCATCCATGATTTCCTTAATTCTTGATTCTTCAAAACCCGTTAGCTGAGTGAGATCTTCAACCTCGGCTTCTGCAATATCCAATAATGAGGAATAACCGCCTTTGAATAATGTTTCCGCCAAAGGTAACCCTACACCTTTCAATTTCATCAGGGTGTCATATCCTTCTTTTAATTCTCGGCTGTATTCCGCCTCACTGGTTATTTCCAGATGCCAGCCGGTTATTTCACATGCAAGAGAAACATTCTGTCCACCCTTGCCGATGGCTATGGAAAGGTAATCATCGGCCACAATCACCTCCATCGACCGGTTATCTTCATCAATAATCACCCGTGCAATCTCAGCAGGAGAAAGGGCATTGCAGACAAATCTTGCAATATCCGGGCTCCATTGGACAATATCAATTTTTTCACCACGAAGCTCCTGAACAATATTCTGAACCCGGTTCCCTTTGACGCCCACACAGGCCCCTATGGGATCTACATCTGAATCAGATGAAGACACAGCCACCTTTGCTCTCACACCAGGAACCCGTGCGGCACCGCGCAGGGTGACGATTCCTTCTGCAACTTCAGGAACTTCAGTTTTAAATAATTCGATTACAAATTCAGGATGGGTTCGGGACAGAATAATCTGTGCCCCCTTCGATTCTTCCAGCACATCCAGAACATAAGCTCTGATTCTGTCACCCCGTTTATAATTTTCTTTTGGCATCTGGTCCCTCGGTTTTAATACGGCCTCGGCCTGTCCCAGATTAACAATAATACCGCCACGATCAAACCGTTGAACAATGCCATTAATGATCTTACCCTTTTTATGAATAAAATTTTCATAAACCGCATTTCTCTCAGCTTCCCGCATTTTTTGAATAATGACCTGTTTAGCAGACTGTGCTGCAATACGACCGAATTCTTCAGTATCAATTCTGATCCCGAGACTGTCTCCGACTTCACACTCAGGATCATATTCATATCCTTCTTCGATGGTGAGTTCGCTATCTGGATATTCAACTTCCTCTACAACTTCTTTGAAATGAAAAACCTCAACCTCACCTGTTTTATTATCATAGTGGACTTCAATATCTGCTCGTGGCCCTATTTTCTTTCTGGCCGCTGAAATAATAGCTTCTTTCAATGTGTTTATAAGAACTTCCGGCTCAATCCCTTTTTCTCGGCTTACCTGGTCAATAACCTTTTTAATATCTGTGATAAACATGTTTAAGTGTTCTCCATATTACTGACCTGCAAGTATTGCTTTGCTGATCGCATGGTCTTTTATCTCAACCTTTTTTCCATCAACTGCAATCACAACAGAATCATCGTTAATCATCTCAAGAATTCCGGTAAACTTTTTTCTATTCTCAATCAACTCCGTTGTTTCAATTTTTACCCTCGCCCCCTTGAATCTCAAAAAATCCTCCTTTTTCTTCAAAGGTCGGTTGGGTCCGGGAGAAGAAACCTCGAGCCGGTATTTGCCGATATCCTCAATATACACATCAATCAAATCACCAAGCTGCCAACTGGCGTGAACACAATCTTCCAATGTTATTCCTCCGGGCTTATCTAAAAAAAATCGGACAATCTTTTCCTGGTTAAAAGAGACAACCTCCAGATGAACGAGCTCAAAATTTTCAGCCTGACATAAGGATTGTGCTACTTCCCTGATCTTTTCAACTAAAAAGTTATTGTTTTTTTTCGGCCTGTCACCCATATCTGCTTAAAAACCTGTTTTTTTGTATCCTCAAATACAAAAACGGGCAGATGCCCGTTCCCGATACAACACTAACAAAATCCTCACCATAAACTGGCGTGGCTAAGATTATTTCATAACTCCAATAAATGGAACAAACCTGCCTGCCATCCAAGGATGGAGCGGGCAACGAGGTTCGAACTCGCGACATCAAGCTTGGGAAGCTTGCACTCTACCAACTGAGTTATGCCCGCATCAGCCGTGGCAATATATCAACCCCTATCCAGTTTGTCAACAACCCTTTTCCGTTAAGAAAACAAGCTTCTTTGTTATAAAAGTTCCGGTGGATATGCATCAAACTTATTCAAAAGCATTTTTGAGATGGTTTCATGGATTTTTTGAATATTTTTTTCCTTTAAGGTTTTTTCCCCGGACCGGTAAATAATTCTGAAAGATAGCGACTTTTTATCCTCAGAAAGAGGAGGACCTTCAAACGCATCAAAAAGAAAAATTCTTTCAATTAAAGGCTCTTGGCCTGAAAAAATTTCCATTTGTTTTAAAACTGCTCCGACAGTTACGCATCTGTTTACTATAATGGTGATATCCCTTGAAATGGAAGGGAATTTCGGAAGCAGTCGGGCTGAAATAGAATCAGGCAACAAGTCCTGAATGACCTTAAAATCGAAATCAAAAACAAAGGCATCCTGCTTTATTCCAAAATTTCTTAAAACTTTCGCATCAATTTTTCCAAGTGAGCCGATAAGCATATCCCCTGAGCTGACAAACGCCGCATATCCTTTCTGATAATATGGAAAGGATTGATCCTCAATCTTTTCAAAAACCAAGTTCCATATCATGAGTGCTTCAAAAAAACCCTCAACCACCCCTTTAAGATCAAAAAAATCTATTTCAGATTTTTTTGAATACCAAGTCTGTTCTTTTTGATTGCCCGTAACAAGACCCGCTACCATTTCATTTTCTTCAGGAAGAAATCCCTTTTGGGTAGCATTAAATATCTTACCGATCTCAAAAATTTTCACACCAGTTGTCTGCTGGGAAATATTTTTTTTCATTGTTTCCAGAAGGCCGGGAAGCATGGAGCTTCTTAAAATCGACATCTGATCGGAAATGGGGTTTAAAATAGTCTCAACGTTTCTTTTTTTGTCACCTGCACTTAAATTTAGCCGGTCACAGGAATTTTCATGAATGAAATTATAATTGATGACCTCTGACAAGGAAAAGCCGGTCAATATTTCACGAATTTTTTTTCTGAGGCTGACTTTCGGCGCCAGATGCCTGCCTTTTGCCGATAAAAGTGGATAACTTGTCCGGATATTGTCGTAACCCCATAACCTTGCCACTTCTTCGGAAAGATCTTCAGGCCGTGTCACATCCACCCTGAACGATGGAACACCAACGATAAGCTTTGTATTATTAATGATTTTGACTTTGAATTCAACAGATTCCAAAAAACGCTTTATGGTGTCGGCATCAAAATCGGTACCCAGTCTGATGTTCAATGCCTGTGTACTCAGCTCAATATCAACCGGCACGAACTTTTCGGGATATACATCAATACATCCTTCTGTGATGATGGCATCACAAAGCTCTGCAATAAGGGAAACAGCTCTTTTCAGCGCATTCATCGTACCATCCGGATCAACACCACGTTCAAACCTGTGAGATGCATCGGTCGCAATTCCGGTGATCTTTGCGGTTTTCCTTATGGAAATCGGATTAAAATATGCGCTTTCAATCAAAACTCGGGTGGTGGTATCCGTGATCTCAGAATTTTCACCGCCCATTACACCGGCAATGGCTACCGGCCTTTCACCATCACAAATCATAAGCATATCCGGCTGAAGCGCGTGGGTTTTACTGTCAAGCGTTTTAAATTCAGTATCACCACTTGCTCTTCGGATAATAATGTTTCCCTTTGCAACGTTGTCAAAATCAAAGGCATGGAGTGGCTGGCCCATTTCCAGCATAACAAAATTGGTAATATCAACCACATTATTGATGGGGGTTAGTCCAACAGTTTTGAGCTTGTCTTGCATCCAGAAAGGGGATGGCATGATTTTCACATCAAACAAAAGACCTGCACTATATCTCGGGCAAAGGTCCGGGTCCAGGATCTCAACTTTGGCATAGCTATGGATGGACTCTTTCCCAATTTTATCCTCTGGAATTGAGAATAGCGGAAGGTTCAATTTTTGCCGGAGCTCTGTAAAAGCCCCTATTTCCCTTGCAACACCGATCATGCTGAGGCAGTCTGGTCGGTTGGGGGTCAGATTGATTTCAAACACGGTGTCGGATAATTTCAACGCCTCATCAAGGGGAGTCCCGGCTTTAAAATCGCCTTCAAGGTCCATAATCCCTGAAGTATCTGAATTAAGGTATAATTCAGATGCGCTGCATAACATCCCCTGAGAAACCTCGCCTCTAAGTTTACCGGCTTTTATTTTTAAATCTCCGGGGAGTATAGCGCCTTCAAGCGCACATGGCGCAAACATGCCTTTTCTTACATTGGGTGCTCCGCAGACAATCTGAAGTTCCTGATCTGTTCCCACATCGACCCTGCATACGGATAGTTTACCGGCGTTCGGATGTGGTTTGACCTCTAAAACTTTTGCAACAACAACATGGGTGAGGTATTCATATCTTTCTTCAACCGCTTCAACCTCAAGACCTGCCATGGTCAATTTTTTTGAAATTTCGGAGGGTTCAAGGGTAACAGAGATATATTCTTTTAACCAGTTCAAACTGACTTTCATATTAAAACTGCCTTAGGAAACGGATGTCGTTTTCAAAAAATTTTCTGATGTCATCAATTCCATACTTGAGCATGGCAAGGCGTTCAATTCCCATACCAAATGCAAATCCAGTGTATTGGGATGTATCATACCCGACATTTTCAAAAACTGCGGGATGAACCATACCTGAACCCAAGACTTCCAGCCATCCTGTTTTTGAACAGATCCGGCAACCCGCACCTTTGCACATGACACAACGGATATCAACTTCAGCGCTGGGCTCGGTAAAAGGAAAAAAACTGGGCCTGAAACGCAATGATGTCTCCATGTCAAAAAATTGATGAATAAAAGTTGTTAATATCCCTTTTAAATCACCAAAAGAAATATTCTTATCCACCATCAGACCTTCAACTTGATGAAACATGGGTGTATGAGTGATGTCGGAATCACACCGAAACACTTTTCCAGGAGAAATAATCCTTACCGGAGGTTTTGTTTTTTCCATCACGCGCGGTTGTGAAGGGGAAGTATGGGTACGCAGAACAATATTTTCCGACACATAAAAGGTATCTTGCATATCTCTTGCAGGATGATACTTAGGGATATTCAAAGCTTCAAAATTATAATAATCCGTTTCAACTTCAGGGCTTTCCGCAATATCAAAACCAAGCCTTAAAAAGATATCACTGATCTCCCCGGCCACCTGGGTAATAGGATGAAAAGAGCCTCTTCGGGTAAATCTTCCTGGAAGTGTTACATCAATGCCTTGAAAATCCTCATCAATCTGAGCTTCAATTTTTAATTGCCGAGTCTGAATTGCTTTTTCAAGTTTCTCTTTCAGTATATTGGCGTTCTTGCCTGCATCAGGACGCTCAGTTTCAGAAAGAGAGGAAATATTGCGTAAAAATCCAGTGAGAATCCCCTTCCTGCCGAGATATTTAATAGTAATCTGCTCAAGCACAACTGAGTCAAATGCCTGTTCTATGCTTTCAAGCGCTTCCGTTTCAATTTCGACAATAGTGCTCTGCAAAACACCCTCACAAATTGTTTAATCTCATTAATCCAAATCTAATTAAACTGGGCTCTGGCTTTTGATGCCAACTGGGAAAAAGCAGCCGGATCACAGATTGCGAGATCGGCCAATACTTTTCGATCCAATTCACTACCACTTAATTTCAATCCGTTCATTAATTTACTGTAAGAGATGTCATTCATTCTTGCAGCGGCATTAATTCTGATAATCCAAAGCCTTCTGAAATCTCTTTTACGCGCCCGTCTATCCCGATACGCATACATCAATGCTTTATCAACACTGTCTGAGGCTGTACGATAAAGCTTACCTCTTCCACCTCTGAACCCTTTTGCAAGTTTAAGAACTTTATTTCTGCGTCTTCTTGCTTTAAATCCTCTTTTGACTCTCATGTTGTCAAACTCCTCAATTCTCTTTATTCTTTAGATCAAACCATAAAAAAACAGATCTTATCCATTGGGCAATAAACGCCGGACTTCCACCATATTATCCTTATCTATTATCTGATCCTGCCTGAAAGACCTTTTTCTTTTGGTCGTTTTTTTAGTTAAAATATGGCTGGCATGGGATTTTCTGAATTTATATTTCCCTGATCCTGTTTTCTTAAACCGTTTTGCAGCCGCTCTGCATGTTTTGATCTTCGGCATTTTATTCATCTCCTGTATTGCAATTTCAAAAAGAGATGGCGGTATAATAAAAAAACAAAATATACCACCATACAGTTATTATGTATTTTAAAGCAGTCCTACTATTTTTCTAAAGCAGCACCCTGGATTATTTTGGTCCCAAAAGCATTGTAATGAAACGGCCTTCAAATTTCGGAGCCTGATCGACGACTGCAAACCCTGCAGTCATAGACGTAATTTTATCCAAAATTGCATTTGCCTGTTCCTGAAGCGTGAACTCTCTTCCTCTGAAAACCATTGTAATCTTGACCTTATCATTCTTGCTGATAAATTTTTCAATGTGCTTCACTTTGGTTTCAAGATCATGGTCGTCTGTTTTGGGCCTCACCTTGATTTCCTTAATCTGGGTGATTTTTTGCTTACGCTTAGCCTCCTGCTTTTTCTTGGTCAACTCATATTTGTATTTTCCAAAATCCATTATCTTGCAGACAGGTGGTTTTGCATCCGGTGAAACCTCAACCAGATCCAGAGATTCCTCAGCAGCAGCTCTTAAGGCTTCTTCAATATCTATGATCCCTATCTGTTCGCCACCAGAACCGATGACCCGAACCTGGCTGGCCCGAATCCCCCTATTCACATTTACCTGATCCTGCTTTCCTCGCTTAGTAGATATTCCACACCTCCTACACCTACAAGATTCCATTTTAATATTCGATAGAACAAGTATAACCGAGCGATTATAATGACATGCCCTAAAAAATGCAAGTATTATTTCTCTCGAATTTCTTTCATTTTTTGATCCCGGGTATAAGCCTCCAAATAACTATTTTTCCAATATAAATTATTATTTTTATTAAAAAAATAATAAAAAAGATCTAGGCTTCTTTGACGTAATACACCGGGGACAACCTTTATCCCGCATTGATTATATAAAGGCGGCAATTCTTTTAAATCACAATGTGTTCCTCCGCCCATCGGATCTTCATAGGCGTATACAATTTTTTTTATTCCGGTCAGGATAATAGCTCCAAAACACATCAGGCAGGGCTCCATGGTAACATAAAGAACTGCTTTTGCCGGGTCAAACCGGGTATCAATGGTTTCAAGAGATTTTAAGGCTCTTATTTCGGCGTGATCAATTTCACTGCAGAAGGGTTTATCAGAAGTTGTTCCCTGTCTTGAGCCGATTGCCATAACCTTTCTATCTTGAACAATCACACAGCCTACAGGAAATTCTCCTCTGTCAAATGCACCAGTGGCCTGTTCCAGGGCCAGTTCCATATAATGATCATCGTTCAAAATCAAATTCTCTTCCATTTGGGGGATTCTGTTAAATATACAGATGCCTTATTGCCTAAAACAGAAGGCTCTATAATTCTTGCTTTTTTCGACAATATCTGTATTTTATTGAATTTAATTAATTATTCAATAAAAATTATGGAAGCAAAGAAGAAATTATATTTAAAAGACGATCCTTTGGATAGCAATCTTTCCATACGGGAACGATTCCAGATCAGAGAAAAAAATTTTCTTTCTGAACATGGAACCCTCAGCACTGATGTAAAAAGGCGGCACGACGAAGACCATATCTGCAATATCAGAACTCCTTTCCAGCTTGACAGAGACAGGATTGTCTATTCAAATGCCTTTCGTCGGTTAAAGCACAAAACCCAGGTTTTCCTTTCCCCTTTAGGGGATCATTACCGGACCCGTCTGACCCATACCCTTGAAGTTGCCCAGATTTCCAGAAACATCGCCAGAGCCATGCGGCTTAATGAAGATCTGGCTGAAGCAATTGCTCTGGGCCATGATCTTGGACATACACCGTTTGGACATGGCGGTGAAACGGCTTTGATTGAGGCTCATTCTTCTCATTTTTCCCATTCCCATCAAAGCCTCAGAGTTGTGGATTCCCTTGAAAACAGAGGAAAAGGCCTTAACCTGACCCGTGAAGTCAGAGACGGCATCCTGAAACACTCCAAAGGATTTGGCAATATTATTCCTTCAACCCCGGGTGAAACTGCCATAACTATGGAAGGAAGAATTGTCAGAATCGCTGATATTATTGCCTATTTAAACCATGACCTTGATGATGCATTAAGAGGGAAGGTTATTTCTCCAGCCGATGTTCCGGACATCTGCATCAAAAAGCTGGGGAAAACGCATTCCCAAAGAGCAAGTATCATGATTGAACAACTAGTTTACAACAGCGGCCCGCTTAATGGCAAATTCATACTTGATATGGGCAAGGATACTTTTCATGCCATGACCATCTTGCGAAAATTTCTATATGATAGCGTATACCGGTCTCCGGCTGTTCATGAAGAGTTTGTAAAGGCAAAAAATATTATCATCGCCCTTTATAACTATTTTCTCAATCATCCTGATGCGTTACAAAGTGAACTTGAAAAAATGGAAATGGCCCCATGGGATTCTTCCAAAAACTCTTTAAACCGATCCGTATGTGACATCATTGCCAGCATGACAGACCGATACGCCTTAAATCTTTACTCCAGAACCTTCTTCCCCAAACCCCTGGTTTGATCCTTTTATAAAAGATATCAGCATGCTGGAATCCCTTTCAAACCTTTATCAACTTATGGACGACGCCTGGAGCCGAATTGCCGCCTTATATCAATTCCAATGCAACGGCTGTCAGGACAATTGCTGTAAATCTCTGTTCTTTCATCACACCCACATTGAAAAGGTATATTTACGTCATGGGTTTGACCAGCTTGAGTCGGACAGAAAAAATGACATTTTAAACAAGGCCGAAGATTACTGCCGGAAAACCTTTTTAGCCGACGGTGAAATCAAAAATTTGAAAATCATGTGTCCTTTGAATGAAAAAAGCCGGTGTATTCTATACCCTTATCGACCAATGATCTGTAGGCTTCACGGGCTTCCCCATGAGCTCAGAAAACCAGGGTCAAACCCTGTGATTGAGACAGGATGTAGAGCCGGTCGATTTGATAGCCAGTCTTATTTTAAATTTGATAGAACCCTTTTTTATCAAAAAATGGCACACCTTGAAATATACTACCGGCAAACATCAAAAAAGAAAGGGAAAATCAACGAGACCATTGCCCAGATGCTGATTTCACAATAATATTTTTACATTTGAAATTTTGTCTGATATACGTTCCTCCAAATCAATAATGGATCATTAATAAAATCAAAGAAACTTTTATGTGACTTTTTTTAAAAAGGAGCAGCATGGAAACACAGGATAAAAGGATAGTCACCATTGGTGGCGGAAGCGGACAGTTCGCTTTATTATCCGGATTAAGGGATTTGGAAGATGCTCAAATCTCAGCCGTTGTTTCCATGGTGGATTCAGGGGGGAGTACCGGCAGATTAAGGGATGAACTTGGCATTCTTCCACCCGGAGATATCCTGAAATGCATCCTTGCCCTGTCACCCTATCAGAATACCTGTCGCTCCATTCTCTTAAAACGTTTCAAAAAGGACCGCCGACTTAAAGGCCACAGTGCTGGCAACATGCTTTTGACAATGCTTTCAAGATATACTGGAAATTTTCCTGCCGGTGTTGCCGCCTTGGCTGAAATCCTGGATGTCGATGGCTCTATCCTCCCTGTCACCCTTGATCGTGCAACGCTTGTGGCTGAATTGACGGATGGGAAAAGGATTTATGGTGAGGAAGCGATTGACCTGCCTCGGGGTACCCAGCGTGAACGGATAAAAGATGTATTCCTTGTTCCTCATCATCATTCATCGATTTCAGTATACCCGCCTGTGATAGATGCCATTGAACGAGCTGACTTTATTTTTATCGGGCCTGGTGATTTGTTTACAAGTGTGATCCCCAATCTTATCGTCCCTGGGGTAAAAGAAGCGCTACAAAGAACATCTGCAAAAATAATTTTTATCATTAATATAATGACAAAATTTGGAGAAACTCATAATTTTTGTGGAAAAGATTTTGTTATCAAGCTTGAAGAGCAGCTTGAACAGAAGGTTGGTGGCATCGTGGGAAACAGTACAAAACCATCTCAAAAAATGCTGGATCTTTATTCCGAACAAAAATCAGATTTTGTCTTCATTGATCCGAAAGATTCCTTCTGGAATGATCGAAATCTTCATCTGAACGATTTTCTGGATACTAATACAATGATTGTCCGGCATGATCCGATAAAACTTGTCCGTATTATAAAAGAAATCATAAATGCCGATTGATATACCTAACTGGTGAATACATAAAGCTTGTCTACACATCATATTCCGCAGGATCCATTCATGCTCACATCCTGACAAACCAGTCAACAGGTCTTCTTATCGTCACAGGATCAGGGTATTGACTTAAATACCCCACTCTTAGCATGAATTGGGGAACCATGGTTTCAGAATGATTTTCTTTTATATTTTTTTGCCCCTGCTGTTCTTCCAGTGTCTGGGTCATCGGATGAATCGCTATCATTTTTTCCCTTGCTGTCAGGGCCATCCGTTGAAACCGTCTGCCGGTTTCAATCAGATCTGCCATGGTGTTGCCGTCACTTGTGATCACCAGCCAGCCAGCTCCTTCCCTGACTTGCGTTTCTATTTTCTCAATTCCTTTTTCCCTGAAAGTTTTCCCCATGACATCTTTTTTATCCATAAAATTTCGAACATAAAAACCCGCCAATCCTATAATCTCCATTCCGTCCGGAGTGAGCCCATCTCTGTGTTGTTTAATTTCCTCGTATTTCAGCCGGGTCCAGTTTGCCATCTCGACCATGGCTTTTTCATTGTTGACCTGAATGATAAAATTATTGACGGCTTCTTTTGCCATATGATCACTATGAGTTGTTCCTCTCGGAAAATAATAAAGACGTCCCTCCGCCGCTTTTTTAAAATCATTCACATCTGATGCCTTCAGTTCTCCAGGCAGCATGTGGCTTTTTACCGTCCTTCGAGTGATCATCCTCTGCAAGGGAATTTTCATTTCTGTTGACTTTGAAATATTCAACAGCACAACTTCAGAATCAAACCTGTCCTTTGCAACAACAGAGGTCTCCACAACATAACCCAGAGAATTGGCGGCTTGAACCAGATTTTCGATAAATGCGCCCAAAGATAGCATCACTTCCCTGTTTGAAGCATCTACCTCAGGAAGCCACCGGCTTTTATCCGACCCGACAATCCATCGAGTACTGCTGATCATTTTTACAAACCACGGCTGGCTGTTATGCCCGCTGGGCGCAAGAGATGCATAATATAGAATTTTGTTTGCATCCGGACCTATTTGAATCAATGTTTGAGGCATCGTCTCAGCATTCATTAATTCAGATCTTAAATCCCTTGTACAGGATGACAGCCCTATACCAACTCCTGAAATCAAAGTAGCTGCTGCCATGCTTTTTTTTATAAAATCTCTCCTGTTCATTGCTTATCCTCCAAAATATTTGTCACTCTATGGTGACTTTTAAAAATAAAAAAATATAGCCCTTACACTGACTTGAGCACACCTTTTACAATCTGATCAATACCTTCCTGCAGGCGATTCCAGCCCTGCTCCGAACGAATATCGATTCCCCCATATAATTCAATATTTCTGGAGCGCAGGATGAGATAGCTGACGGCAGCACCCATCAACATGATAATGGCCTGCAAGTCAATCTTTGTTTTATCATTAATAAAAAACATCTGGAAAAACTCCATAATACTTTCCTCTCTCACCCTCTCCAGTTCATCGGTCAGCTCATTGGTTTCAATGATTTCCCACGCCATGATCGCCTGAGTCATAGGCCGTTTCTGAAGAGACCGGATAAAATTAGCTGCAAAAACAGACAATCTTTCTTCAAGAGGCGTTTGAGAAAATTTATAGAGATCACCTCCCGCCAACTCCAATGAGGAGGGCCAAAAATCTCCTTCTTTTCCAAAAGCCGTGACCAAGCCTTCAAGACCGTTAAAATAACGATAAATTAAAACTTTATCCACGCCGGCTTCCCGGGCCACGGCATTAACCCCCACACCCTTGAACCCTTTCTTTGCCAGAATACTTCCCACAGCGCTGATGAGCCGCCGACTGGTGATTTGCCTGTCTCTAACCTTCAATTGCCGTTTTTGAATCATTTATTTTCAGTTCCTTTTCCCAAAGACTTGATTCGTATATCACCAATCGGTGACATATTTCAAGTCTTTTTTGCTTTTTTCTTTCTTCAGATTCGGATTAAAGGATTCCTTTTGGTATTAGAGGTACCCTTTCTCCACCAAGCACATATCCGCCGTCAAGACGGATAACGCTTCCGGTCATATAGAGGGCATCCGTGATCAGAAACAGGATGGTTTTGATGATATCTTCGGCTCTGCCGGTCCGGCCCAGAAGGATGTGGTCGATCAAAGATTTTTTTTCATCTACAGTAAGAACCTCCCGCCATCCCCGTGTGTCTTTTGCATGACGGCCATCAAATATCCCCAGCATGATTTCATTAACCCTGATGGTAGGCGCGCCCATGCGGGCCCAGGTTTCCGTCAGAGAAGAGACCCCTTTATTAGCGGCTGCATATCCATCGTTAAAAATTAGGGCGGCGGGCCCTGATCTGCCGACGATGGCGGCAATTGAGGAAATATTTATAACCACGGCCTCATCAGCTTTTTTCAAAAGGGGAAAAACCGATGCAAACACCCATCGCTTGGCTTTGAGTGTTGTCTCGATTTCAAGGTCCCACTGATCTTCCTTATATTCACCGTGAACTACCGGCCACCCCCCCCGCTCTATGTTATTGATAAGAATATCCAGGTGACCGTGTTTTTTTTCAATTTCTGCTGCAAGTCGGTGTATATCTCGGATGCTTCGTAAATCAGTCGTGAGAATCATATGGTCAGCCCCGGTTCCCTTAAACTCTTCTTCCATCCTCTTAAAATCATCTTCCCAGTCGTAACGGGTTAAAATAAGTTTTACCCCTTCAGCGGCCAGCGCGAGCCCCACCTCTTTACCTATCCCCTTGACAGCCCCAAGAACAAGCGCAATTTTTCCCTTAATTTGCATGAAAATCAATCTCCAGATTACATTTGAATACCAAACAACATAAACCTGACCCAAGAGATGCCAAAATCAAGCAGTGCCTCATCATCAGTGAGGATTTTTTCTAAAACTGTATCCGGCACCTTGATGCTTTCCAATAACTTTTTATTAAAAATTTGTAGCCGGAATTCATCCAGATCATACAAACCAAGGTAAAATATATCGGCCTGAGCACCTTCAAGCTTTCCCGGCAAAATTCTGTTTTTCAGGCTGATCAGAGTCATGAGTTTATCGTTCTGTTCATTATGATTTTGAACATCCTGACCCTCAAGCCATTTTTCAACCGTAAGATCGGTTTTTTTACAAAAACCCTTGCAGTGGGGTTCTTCAATCAGGGCAAAAAATTCTGAAACCCTCCCTGTTTCCCTTGATCTTGCAATAGCCCTTGCCAAAGGATACATCCTGCAGGAAACAGGCCGATCATTATAGACAGAACATCCTTCATGCGTAACGAAGGGGCAGGCATGGCCTGTTGCCGGATTAGATTTAAATTCCAGCACGGGAAGGCCTGACTTCGGCCCAAAATGAAGCGAGGTATACTTTTTTAAAAAAGGCTGAGACTTCATCCCCAGATTCTTTCTCAGCCTTAAGATGTCATAGGGTGTTAAAGTCTGATGAAGATCCCTGCAGCAATTATTGAAGCATTCATTTTCCGGGCTGCAACAAAATCCCATAAGGGTCCCGCGAGTGACCGGTATCATATCTTCAGGCATTTTTATTTCCTTTTCTCAGATTGGAGTTAAAGATCTTGTGTCCGACTAAATTAACAATATTTTGCTTGGATTTCCAGTCTCTTTTTATCCTCTAAGACATACCATATCTTGTGTCATTTCCTTATCAAATCTAATATATATAGATTTGCTGTAAGCCAATGGAAACAAACCAAAACCCGACCAAATCTTTTTTCAAAATTTCTTGACAAAACGAGTCCGAGAGTGCTATTTCGATAACATTTATGCCGAGCTTGGATCAGCATTTGATGTTTTTTCTATGATCCTTAAGATAGCTTAAGCATTAAGAGGCCGAACAGTAACACGCGCGGCTTGTTATATTGAATAGAATTTAGTGGCACAACGGTATTGTGCATTTTTGATTAACTTAACTTATGGAGGTATTTTAAATGCCATCTTTTGTAATTGCAGAAAAATGTGACGGCTGCAAAGGTGGGGACAAGACCGCATGCATGTACATCTGTCCCAATGACCTGATGGTTCTTGATCCCAATGAAATGAAAGCATACAACCAGGAACCCGATCAGTGCTGGGAATGCTATTCATGCGTAAAGATCTGCCCTTCTCAGGCAATTGAAGTCAGAGGTTATTCCGACTTTGTTCCCATGGGGGCCTCTATTGTTCCCATGATGGGTACGGAAGACATTATGTGGACTTGCAAGTTCAGAAACGGGGTTGTAAAACGCTTCAAGTTCCCGATCAGAACTACTCCCGAAGGTGAAGCCAATGCATATGCTGACCTTAAAGGTAAAGACCTTAACAGCGGTCTTCTTTCCACACAGGAAGCTGACGGTTATGTTCTCAAAGCTCCGACTGAGCTTGCATAATCTTGGCTGTTAACCATTTAGATTGATACTTTATAATAATTTTGGAGGTATATAATGGCATTACCTAACAAACCTGTTGGAGAACTTAAAGCTGAAAGAGACCCAAAGGTTGAAAAAAGAGACGTTGATGTTCTGATTATCGGCGGCGGTATGGCTGCATGCGGAACAGCATTTGAAATTAAAAAATGGGCTGACGACAGCACAAAGATCCTTCTTTGTGACAAAGCCTCCCTTGAAAGATCAGGCGCTGTTGCCCAGGGTCTTTCTGCTATCAACACCTATAT
>JAIFMF010000006.1 GCA_020048635.1 Desulfobacula sp.
GGAAACTGGCCCCTGGGGCTTTCACGAATAATTTCAGAAGATCTTAAAACCGATCAGGCTTTTTACAGTCCGAAAGAAGAAGGGGCATGGATAACAAAGCACGGCAGTACCTATCATGTATTCCCCAACTGGCTTTTAGACCTGACGACAAAACGGGATGAACTCATCAAGGCCGGGTATTCACTCTTTGTTCACATTCATGAGCCCGTTCCCAAGACCATCCGTATGAAAGCCAGGCCTGGTCTGTGGAATTACAATCTCAAATTGATTTAACCGTATAGTTTAAATAAAACCCTTCCGTCTTTATTTGTGCTCCTGCCTGTTCATCGGTGTCAAAAGGATTCGATAAAGCTGATTTATTTTTCAGCTTCATCCATTTTGGCCAGCTCTTTCAATATTCCCAGAGGAGATTGACCCAGAACCAGTGACTGGATTTTTTTCATTCTGTCTTCATCGTGTTGAAATTTCTTTTTCAGCCTTGTTTCATAGGCTTCTTTGATAGCCTCAACCAGCTTGTCAAAATCACAGGGTTTTTCCAGAACTTTAAACGCACCCAGTTTTGTGCAGGTTACTGCGGTTTCGATAGTGGCATGACCGGAGAGAATCAAAACCTCCAGATATTTGTGATTCTTTTTGAGTATTTCAAGAACCTGCACACCATCAATCCCCGGCATTTGAAGATCGATAACAGCAACATCAAACTGACCTTTTTTTGCGGCTGCAATGGCTTCTTCGCCATTTGTTGCCGAGGTAATCTCAAAAAATTTTAATTTCAGCCGTTCGGTGATGGTATGCAGGAACTTCACCTCATCATCAACCATCAGCAGATGGATTTTTTCATTTTTGTCCATGATGTTCTCCTTTTTTTATATCCTTGTTATTACTGGAGGCCTATTTATATCACCTTATTTTTTATATGCATATAGGGAAAATTACCCATTTGGATCCAATTGTGTTATGGTTTCAACCGCATAAGGAATCAACAGATTGATTTCATAAAAAGAATGATTTGTTTTAAATTCAATACCCAGGATGCCTGCCGTTTTTTTCATTTTTTCATCCGGAAATTTTTCAACAGACATTTGAGCGGAGCTGAATAAGGTCAAAAGCACTCCTTTCTCTTTCTCTTCCAAAAGGTGAATCCGGATTTCACCTGTGGGTCCTGTGGATTCATAGACAAAACACAGGATCTGGTAAATGAAATTCTGGAGAAGAAACGGGCAGGTTCTGATGGTTTTAGATTCAGTGCACTTATTTTCAATGCTGACATTAGCGGCAGAGCTTAAAAATCCGGACAGCCCGGCCATCAGATCCAGGGTTTCCACAAGGTCGATATCCGTCACCGGCACATCCACGCTGTGTGAAAACCGGTTCATCTGTTTAATAGTTGTAAATCCACGCTGGATTTCTTCGACAATGCTGGTGCTGCAATTTTCCAGCAATGACAGCTTCAGCTCCTTTCCCTGCTTTGCAAGCTCTGTCAAATCATTTAAAAAGCCCGCAGTTTCAGAGATGATGGCCAATATGTTTTTCAATTCATGGGAAATGCTGGCATTGACTTTCCCAAAAAATTTAAGGCCCTCGGTATTCACATAATTGAGCGCATCATTCATCGGTTTCCTCCCATTTCGTTGTATGATTAGTCTTCTATGCCTGAATTATCCGGTATGGGTCAGGTCTTCTATGGTTTCAATCAGAAATTCAATATCCAGGGGTTTTGAAAGATAAATATCTTTTTCAGAGCTGCCGTCTTCTGATTTTTCAATACCCCCATGACCGGTTACAAAAATAAATTGCATATTCGGATGCAGGGGGCTCAATTCTTTTTTTAATTGGACCCCGCTGATGCCGGGCATTTTTATATCCAGAACGGCAACATCATAGACCGTATCCCCGGCTTTTTTCAGGGCATCCTCTCCTGTATACGCCACATGAGCCTCTATACCCCTTAATGCCAGCCTTTTGGCCAGCATATTGATAAATTTTTGTTCATCGTCTACAAGGAGAATTTTCATGCTGTCCTTCCTTCGTTTATTTTTATGGGCAAAATAATTGTAAATGAAGTCCCGACACCCTCAGTGCTTTGAACCGATATGCGGCCACCGAGTTTTTTCACAAGGCCGTAGGTGATGGAAAGCCCCAACCCAGTGCCTGATCCGTTCTTTTTGGTACTGAAAAAGGGCTCATGGATTTTTTTCAAATTCTCTTCAGGAATGCCGCAACCCGTATCATGAATAACAAGTTCAATGGCGTCGGGATTTGTCTGTGTTGCAATAATATCGAGACAGCTTCCTTCTTGAACCGCCTGGAAGGCATTGTTGATAAGGTTGACCAGGACCTGCTGAAGTTTGCTGCTGTCTGTTTCCAGTTCCGGAAATGGTTCGGGAATGGATACGGTTACATGGATACGACGGTATTCCGCTTCTTTTTTATGAAAACTTAAGACCTGGAATATGAGTTTCTGTAAATTGACTTTTTTGATTTTAACATCAAACTGTCTTACAAACCCGAGAAGCTGCCGGGTGATAGTCCCGCAACGGTCAACAGCGTCGAGGATGGAGTCGATATATTCAGCCAGTTCATCATCATTCCGAGCCTGGTCCTTATAAGTAAAAAGGTCCTTCATATAGCCGGCCGTTTGATTGATCACGGCAAGGGGATTATTGATCTCATGGGCAACACCTGCAGCCAGCTGTCCGATGGAGGCCAGTTGCTGGCTTTGTTCCATCTGCATCATGGTTTCAGCCTTTGCCTTGTCGGCGTGGTAAAGCTTATTCACCATAAAAGTGGATGCAAAGGTAATCACAATGATAATGACAATGACAATCGCACCCATGATCCAGTTGAATTTAAAACTCATATCCTGCCAGAATTTCAACATTCCCGCCTTTTCCTTCAATACCATAAGGACAAAGGGTGTCGAGGTCAGATCCCGGGAGATAAATGAATGCCCTGAGATGATGGATTTCCCTTTGATAGTGATCTCTCTGACTTCCGTTTCATCGGAATCGGTTGGAAAAATCAAATTTGTGGGTGTAAAAATAGCTCCGTAATGCATGGCCGGCGTTTGCAGGACACCCTCATGATTCACGAGGAAAATATCGGCATAATCTCCTGTTTTGTAGGATGACAGGGTTTGCATCAGTCGTTCCGTATCCAGGGTGGCCCTCAGAATAAAAAAACTTCCATCTGTTTTTGCAGATCGGACGGCAATAATAATATGGGGGACATCTCGGTAACCGGTAAACACCTCACTGATATAATTCATTTTTTTAATACTTTGCTCAAACCAGGATTGATTCTTGTAGTTTTTCCCTTCAAGATTGAAGGGGCCAGCGTAGGCCACCTGGTTTCCTTCGGCATCCAGAACACTGAGATCAGTAACCCCCCCGAACCCAAGCTTCAGGTTTTTCAAGATTTCTGAAAGCCGGGTATTGTCCTCAAGTTGCTCATATCCATTTTCATTAACGGTAAATGTCAATGCGTTGAGGCGCTCTTCCATAAAAAACGTCACGGCACTTTTTGCAGCAGTGGTCAATTGTTTGGTCCGGTGATTCAAATCGGAATCCACGGACGTTTCTATTAATTGATAATATATGAGGGTAGCAATGCCTATAGGAGACAGCGCGGTCAAAGCCAATACAAAAATGCTCATGAACCAGAGATATTGATAATTGGTAAATGTAAAAAAAGAATCCAGATGAACATTCTTCCTGTGTTTATAAAATTCAGGCCACAGGGTTTTAAGGAACTCTAGAAAAACTTTCAGCATGCCGATGTCTCCCTGATATGTTCGAAAATGACCATCAGCTCGTCTATATTAAGCGGTTTATGGATGAACCGATATGCCCCCAGACTTTCGCATTCCTTCCGGTCCTTTTCGGTTCCATGTCCTGTAAGGATCACCACTGGAATAACCGGGTTAATTTTTTTGATACCGATCAGCACTTCAGTACCGTATAGGTCAGGCAAACGAAGGTCAAGCAGAATCAGGGAAACCCGATCGGAATTTTCCTTGACCCATCCAAGAGCCGACTTTCCATCATAACACACTGCGGTGCTGCATCCGCGTAGTTCAATCCGTTTGGCCAGCATGTCTGCAAATTTTGTTTCATCGTCTATAATTAATATATCGATATGTTTCATGATGAAATGTTTTTAATTGACTGTTTAAAAAAATTACTTTATACACAACACAATATAGTTTTTGGTTTCATTTGTAAACACTTTTTTTAGGAGATTGATCGATAATGATAAAAAAAATATTCCCATTTCTGGAATGGTTTAAAACATATAATCTGGACTCATTCAAGATTGATGCCGTTTCAGGACTCACCGTGGCACTGGTTCTCATTCCTCAATCCATGGCCTATGCACAATTGGCAGGTCTACCCGCATATTACGGTCTTTATGCTTCCTTTTTGCCGCCGATGATTGCATCTCTTTTTGGCTCCAGCCGTCAGCTTGCAACAGGTCCTGTGGCGGTTGTGTCCTTAATGACGGCTGCTTCCCTTGCTCCTTTGGCCTCTGCGGGGAGCGAGGGATATATTGCCTATGCCATACTACTTGCTCTTATGGTAGGATTATTTCAATTGTCCCTTGGTGTTTTAAGACTCGGGCTTGTTGTAAATTTTCTATCTCACCCTGTAGTGAACGGGTTTACAAATGCTGCGGCCATCATCATTGCCTCTTCACAATTGTCCAAAATGTTTGGAGTCGACATAGATGAGGCGCCGCATCATTATGAAACCATTATGCGAGTTTGTTCCGCTGCCCTGCATTATACTCATTTGCCCACATTTTTTATGGGAGTCCTTGCCTTTTCCATTATGTATGGGTTCAAAAGATTGGCACCAAAGATTCCCAATGTTCTTGTAGCAGTTGTTGTAACGACCGTGATCTCATGGTCGATCGGCTTTGAACACGATACAAAGATTGATCTGTCTGCTATTAAATCAGAGGAGGTCCACGGGGTCATAGAAAAATTTAATGACGCGGTAAAGGCCATAAAGCCTTTATCCGATCAACGGACGGAAGCAGGAAAAACACTTGACAATCTTCACGATCCCATCGAAAAGATAAATGTTCAGCACGAAATCAACGTGTGCACCCTAAAAATTGAATTATTGCAGCATGATGCTGAAATCAACAGAGCCAAAATAAGAAAATTTTTATTTAACAGAGTTACGGAAGCAGGCGGCTCCATGAGTTTTCATATAAAAACGAAAACTGACTCGGAATTAAAGACCGATGGCAGAACCTGGCGTATTAAAATTAAAAATGATCCCTTAAAATCTGATAATATTAAAATGAGCGGAGGCGGTTCTGTAGTGGGAAGTATTCCAAAAGGTCTTCCGGCTCTTGGAATACCCAAAATCAATCTTAAAGTCCTTGGACAATTATTTCCCTATGCGGTTATTATTTCCCTTCTGGGTTTCATGGAAGCCATCTCCATTGCAAAGGCCATGGCAGCCAAAACCGGACAGCGCCTCGACCCCAACCAGGAACTGATCGGACAGGGGCTTGCCAATATTCTTGGCTCGTTTGGGAAAGGCTATCCGACTTCAGGATCTTTTTCAAGATCTGCCGTCAACCTTCAGGCAGGTGCGGTAACAGGTCTTTCCAGTGTGTTTTCAAGCTTTGCAGTTGTTATAGCGCTTTTGTTTTTTACCCCTCTTCTTTACCACCTTCCTCAGGCGGTTTTAGCGGCTGTTATTATGATGGCCGTCGTCGGATTAATCAATGTCGGAGGCTTTATTCATGCCTGGCGGGCCCAATGGTATGATGGGGCCATCTCCATCATTTCTTTTATTTTTACCCTTGGGTTTGCACCACACCTTGATAAGGGCATAATGGTGGGCGTGCTGCTTTCTCTTGGGGTTTTTCTATATAAAAGCATGAGGCCGACGGTTTCTTCTTTATCAAGGCATGAGGATGAAGATTTTCGTGATTCTATGATTCATGAACTGATGGAATGTGAATATGTTGATCTTATAAGGTTTGAAGGCACTTTGTTTTTTGCCAACGCAAGTTATCTGGAAGATAAAATAAATGAACGCATCGTGGCAAAGAAAAACTTAAAACATATTGTTATTGCAGCCAATGGTATTAATGATATAGATGCTTCAGGGGAAGAAGCGCTGTCCCTTGTTGTGGACAGGGTGAGAAGTGCGGGTATCGACATTTCATTCAGCGGAATAAATGAAACCGTAATGTCTGTCCTCAGGAGAACGCATATGCTTGAAAAAATTGGGGCCCGTCATATTTTTCCCACCATGGAAAAAGCGATTTGTTCTGTTCATGAAATTGCTCATAAGGATGGGGCCGAACCTCTGTGTCCCCTTACAACCGTTTGTCGTATTGCAAAATACGATATGAAATAAGGAGAATGACAATGTCAGTAATAACAATATTCAACGGTGTTTTTTGTAAAAACGAACCGGTTCTGAAAAAAATTATGGAAACCACTGGCTATAAAATCATTACAGATAATGTGATTGTATCTGAGGCGGCCAGAATTTCCGGGATGTCTGAAAATAAAATAAAAAATGCGTTTTCATCAAAACCATCGGTATTTAATAAATTCACCCATGAAAAAGAACGGGCAATTGCCTGGATCAGACTATCGCTGGCGCAACTGCTCTTGAAAGACAATCTGCTGATTGAAGGCTTTTGCAGCCAGCTTATTCCAAAAGAAATTTCTCACGTTCTTCGCATCTGTTTTATTGCCGATATGAAATTCAGGGTTTCTGCTGCAAAAGAAACCGGGAAATCTGAAAAAGAAGCCACAAATTTCATTCATGGCAATGATGAAGACAGGGCGGCCTGGGTATATCATATTTTCAAAATAAGAGACCCTTGGGAGGCCTCCCTTTATGATATCATTATTCCTACTGACAAGATGAATATGGATGATGCCGTGGCTCTTATAGAAAGAAATCTTCGTAGTGAAGTCATTAAAGCCACAGATAGTTCCAAAAAAGCCGCCCTGGATTTCATTCTTGCAGCCGATGTGGAAGTTGCATTGGCCAAAGAAGGCCACAGCGTTGAAGTAGCCGCAAGAGACGGATTTGTTACCCTGACCATAAACAAACATGTTCTTTTGCTGAGCAGGCTTGAGGAAGAATTGAAATCCATTACGGAAAAAATACCAGGTGTTCAATCGGTTGAGACAAGGGTAGGCAAAGGGTATCATCAGGCAGATATCTACCGCAAATATGATTTTGAAATTCCAAAAGTTCTTCTTGTTGATGACGAGCGTAAATTTGTTCAGACACTCTCCGAGCGTCTTCTTATCAGGGATATGGGATCTGCTGTAGTTTATGATGGCCAATCCGCCTTGAATATGATAAATGAGGACGAACCCGAGGTGATGATTCTTGATCTTAAAATGCCCGGAATTGACGGCATTGAGGTTTTAAGAACGGTTAAAGAAACGAAGCCTGATATAGAAGTGATTATTCTTACCGGGCAGGGATCTGAAACAGATAAAAAAATTTGTATGGATCTGGGTGCTTTTGCCTATCTTCAAAAGCCTGTGAATATTGATGTTTTGAGCGAAACCCTTAAAAAGGCAAAAGATAAGATGAAGGCTAACATAGGCCTAAAATAATAATGAATAGAATAAAAAAAATTCTGCTGGTTGATGATGAAGAGCGATTATTGGATTCAATGGCCCAGCGGCTAACGCTGCTGGGCTTTGAAGCCGTAAAAGCATCTTCCGGTACAAAAGCCGTTGAAATTGCTTCAAAAATGAAAATTGATCTGGCCATTGTTGATCTAAAAATGCCGGATATGGACGGTCTGACCACCATCACAAAACTCAAGCAAATTACACCGGGGCTCAAAACGGTTCTTCTCACCGGTTACGGAAGCGAAAAAACACGGCAAAAAACAGAGATTCTGGGTTCAGACTATTTTGAAAAAGATTCCATGGGTGAACTCTGGGACCTGATCCGGCGATTAAGCGTCCAGGGCATGGATCAGCCGGTTTTCCACACAGTTGCCGACTCTGCCGGCAAAAGCCTGGGCGATCTGCCCCGGATGATCGGAGAAACTCCTGAAATGCAGCGGCTGCGTAAAGAAATTGAACGTCTTTCCCGTCTGGATTGTACCGTTATTATCCAGGGAGAAGAAGGCACGGGCAAAGAGATGGCCGCAAAGATCATTCATAAAATGGGCCATCGGAAAGAACAAAGATTCCTGCCTTTTAATTGTGGGTGTTTCAGCACTGATTTTAATTTTAAGGAACTTCTGGGCTCTCTTGAGGAGCCTGGCGGTTATTCCGGTTCAACGGATTCAGGTTCTATGAGCGGCAGGTTTATGGGAACCATCTTTCTGGATCATTTTGAAACCATGCCCGAAGAAACACAAGAGGACATGCTTACATTGATGGAAAAAACAGGTTCTGCCCAAACCCCTGGCGCATCGGAAAAGGATATCCGGTTTATTGTTGCAACCCACCAGGACTTAAAGAAAAAAGTAGAAGATAAAAAATTCAGCAAAGACCTGTATCAGAAGCTCAACGCCATATCTATATCTGTTCCGCCGCTTCGGGAGCGCAGGGATGATATTTCTCCCCTATGCAGTTTTTTTCTAACTCAATTAAAAAAAGAATTTGAAAAAAATATTGATTCCGTTTCAGATGAAGTGTTTTCCATTTTTATGGGCTATTCTTTCCCCGGTAATGTCCGAGAGCTTCGGCATATTATCGAAAGGGCCGTCATCTTGGCAGATACGACAACCATTGAGCGGATGCATCTGCCGGACCGGCTCAGAAGAAAAACATCACTTTCCTACCATTTCGAAGAGAATCAATCCTTTGCAAATCTCAATGAAATGGAAAAAGCCCATATCCTCAGAGCTATTGAAATCACCCAGGGCAACCGGTCAAAAGCTGCAGAAATATTAGGCATCAGTCGGGCTGCATTATGGAGAAAGCTAAAGGTTTTCAATTCCGATGAAACCGGGATCTGACACCCCTACTCCTCCCCCCGGCTAAGGTTCAATCCTGATGGACGGGTATAATCCCATATATTGTCCTGTGGTATACGGCTGAATCAGGTTAAAGGAAATATTCTGGTCATCCTGGGCATGCCCTCGGTTTTCCCCTTTATGGAATCGCGCTCCGTTGTTCAGAAGAATGGTTCCGATTCTTTTTCTGAAAGCATCAATAAAAATAGACCCCTTGCCTGAAAAAAGCATTTTCCCGATTCTTAAGGTGTCCCTGACTTCGGCCAGGGCATCCATTGAAATCGTATTGTTTTCAATGTCTTCTTCAGAACGGATAAACCCCCAGATCAGATGTTCCGCCGGGATCCGGATAGACACCGCAGGATCAATAATGGTGTGCGGCATGACAATGCATCGCTCTCCGATTTCAATCATGGCATCAGGCTTGCCGTTTAAGAAAGAATTAAAGCCGACAAAGGTGCCGTGGCCCATCATACAATGGATAATTTTACCGCCATGGGCGGTAATATTGAGCCCTTCAAGAGTTGACTCAATAATATAGGTGTTTTCCTGAGCATTGGAGCCGTCCCCCATGATCGCATTATCAAGATAGGCCCTCTGGGAAACCAGAACATTTTCACCGATTCTTGTTTTTCCTTTTATTACGGCATACCGGTTGACAGCCGATGTCGGCGGGGCCTCAATAGGCTCAAGGTTCATGACATCAAAAAGCCTTTCATAGTACTGTTCCCGCTCTTTTACAAAATCGTAAATCAGACCCCGCGGCTGGTGGGAGGCATTGATCCCCACAAAATTATCCAGAATAGCCTTTTCAAACCGGTATTTAAATTCAAAATTCGGGTGCCTGATCCACACGGTTCCCGGATCAATCTTCCGATGAAACAATTCGCCCGCCTGGACATAGGCAAATTCACCCACAATGCAGGAATGAAGGTTCATCAGATCCACTGTGGAAAAAGCACCCAGAAAGCACCCTTCCAGCGTGGACCCGTGGATATTGGCATGATGGGCGGAAATGGTATTGAGGATACTGAATTGCTCAGGGTTTTCAAGGTTGTGGGAATTGCTGTGGACCAGGGTTTTATAAAGAAGACTGTCCCTGATCACGATCATTTCATCTTCCACCAGCGGAATATTCTTGGCACTGCGGATTTTATCCCCTGCTCGCTTTAATTCATCTCCCCGAACATCACTCTTATAAATGGCTGACCGGCTGACCTGGCATTTGCCTAAAAAATAACTGCCGGCAATATTGGAATGTTTAAAATCAAAAAAAATCGGGTGCTGGGAGGTAATTCCGTAAAATGCATAAAATTTCAGCATTTTTTCATGGTCAAGGGCATCTTGAACAAAGGGTTCCGTGTCAAAGTCAAACTCGCTCAAATTGATATTCACACGGCTGATGATCCTGTCATTGAGTAAGGACAACTGGTCCATGATCTTCTCCTTATATAAGCATTCTATTTAAAAAAGGCCAGCAATGCATGAAGATTGGTCAAAGGATGCGGCGGACACCCCGGGATAAACAGATCCACCGGCAGGATTTTATCCAGCCCCTCGGTGATTTCAGGGCTTCCTGAGAAAGGCCCGCCCGTGATGGTGCAAGTCCCCACGGCAATAACCACTTTGGGATCGGGAACTGCTTCAAACGTCTGCAAAAGGGCTGTTTTCATATTCCGGGAGACCGGCCCTGTCACCACAATCCCGTCGGAATGACGGGGGGAAGCCACAAAATTGATGCCGAACCGAGCCAGATCAAAAAACGGGGTGGCCAGAACGTTCAGATCCGCCTCACACGCATTACAGCCTGCGGCGGATACCTGGCGCAGTTGCAGGGACCGGCCAAAAAGCTTTTTAAAATGCTGTTTGGAATGCTCAGCCAGATCAGGAAGATCTCCGGCTGTCAACAGATGGTCTTTTTGAGCCGTCGAAATTTCAAAATCCCCGGTGAATTGCACAAATTCCTTATTGGACAATCGCTCACAGGTTCCGCAGAAGATACATTTCCCCATATCGATTTTTTTTAAATTGCGGTCAATGGCGTCCTGGGGACAGGCCTCGGCACAGATATCCACCATATCCTGCGGCGCATCTTGCCGAACCATGGGTTTTCCCCGGTAGCGTTCAAAAACGGCGGGTTTTTCCTTGGGATAACTGCATGTCCGGTATCCCTGCTCAAATCTGTTTTTAAATACACTAAACATATGGTACGCTCTCTTTTATTTTCCGATCAAAGATCAAATCCGCAATAGGAAAGGTTAAAGCTTTTATTATTCAAGGGGAAATCCGATATTCCCGTATTCCGCAAGGCCATGGCAAGGCCGTTCCAGTTGTGGAAGGAAGGGTCTTTAACCTTGTATCTTAAAATTTTACCGTCATTACCGGTTAACACGGCATGGGAGACTTCTCCGCGCCATGCTTCATTCAATGTGACCACAAAGGAGAAAGGTGCAAGATTAAAATCAGAAGCATTCACAATCCGTGTTTCAACGGGCTGTCCGATCAGGGACTGGATGATGCTCATGGATTGAAGCACTTCATCATACCTGACCCTTGCACGGGCATAGACATCGCCTGTGAATTTTTTATTTTCAGGAATTCCGATCTCACCAAAATATTCTGTGGGGAAACATCGTCTGACATCATAGGCAAGCCCGGATGCCCGACCGGCTGGTCCCACAAGACCCAGATGATCCGCATCCATTTTACTGACCCGGCCACAGTCTTCAAACCTGTCCCGAACCGTTGACGCTAAAAATAAAAGTTCCAGGACATGGGTTACCTGCGGCTTTAATTCTTTTAACCGCTCACCAAGGGTTTTCCGGACATCATCACTAAGATCAAACCTCACACCGCCGGGACGAACCAGACCTTTGCCGAACCGGTTGCCGCTGATGAGAAGTGCGAGATTTAAAAAATCCCCGCGAAGCCGTCCAAAATAATTGGCTGGCGGCAAAAAGGCCACATCCCCGCTCAAGGCTCCCAGATCCCCGATATGATTGGCCAGACGCTCCAGCTCCAGGGCAATGGTGCGGATGATCTTTGCCCCCTTGTCCGGCTGGACTCGGGTCAGGGCTTCAACAGCCTCTGCCATGCAGAGGCTGTGACCGATAGTGGTATCCCCGGCAATATTCTCTGCCAGGATGGGCAGGCGTTTGGCCTTTACCGTGCATAGCAGATTTTCAATGCCCCGATGCTGGTATCCCAACTGGATTTCCAGATGAAGCACCTTTTCCCCGATACAATTGAACCTGAAATGGCCAGGTTCAATAACACCGGCATGAACCGGACCCACGGCAACCTCATGGATTTCATTACCTTCCACCTGATAATAATCATAATGACCCGGTATATCCTCTTTATAATGATTGCCGAACACATCCTTGACCTTGCGGTAATTGGCATGGTACCTCACCATTTTCAGCCAGGGATGACCCACGGGCTGAACCCCGAACTGTTCCGCCATTTCCCTTTCAAACATATGGAACGGTTCACAGGTCTGAGTTAAAGAGGGATAGGACTCGGGTGCATCACACCCGGCCACCCAGAGCTTGTCTGTTCGGAGGACTGCCATGAATTTCAAGGCAGGCCCATCCTGATAAGCAAACAACTGAACTGGTTTACCGCCTTTTTTTACAATTTCCAGCGCATTTTCACTGAAGTCGGCAAAGGGAAGATGGGGAATCTTTTTGCGGTCTATGGCCTCACCATTGGATATGTTCAAAAATGCAGTCATCATTAAAATCCTCCACCAATGGCCGAAATGGCATCAACAATGGTTTGATACAGGGATTCAGGGACAAAAAAACACAGGCCAAGGGATGTCAATAAAAGGATATACTGGGGCCAGACAAGACCCGGTTTTTCTTTCAGCCGAATGGTTTTCTTTGAATTGTCAAAGGATATTTTCATGACCTGATTGGCAAACCCGGCAAATATCACACAGAGGCTCAGGATGAAAATACCGACCATAATATAATGTTTTGCCCTGAACGCACCAAGAATGATAAACAGCTCGCCGATGAAGATGCCGAAAGGCGGGAATCCTGAAATACCGGCAAACCCGGCAAAAAAAGCAAGAAAGGTTTTGGGCATGCGGCTCACCATATCGCCGGTATTTTTAATGAACCGATCCCCATATCCCAGAAGAATATTGCCCGATGAAAGGAATAAAGAGGATTTAATGAGGCTGTGATGAATCATACAGATGACGGCCCCATACACCCCGATCCCGCCGATGCCGGTACCAAAGGCGATAATGCCCATATTTTCGATACTGGAATAGGCCAGCATTCGTTTGTATTCATTCTGTTTGATGATAAAGGTGGCGGCCGCAAGGATGGACATGAGCCCGAAGACCATGAGGATGGCCCCGGAAAAACTCCCAAGTCCTGCCGCATGCATGATTTTATTGGTCTTAAAAATACCGAGATAGGCACAGTTTAAGAGCACCCCGGACAAAAGCGCCGAAGCCGGGCTGGGGGCTTCGCTGTGGGCATCGGGAAGCCAGGTATGCATGGGTGCCAGACCCATTTTTGTGCCGTATCCCACCAGGATGAAGACAAACCCGGCTTTGAGCCAGAAGGGGTCCAGTTTTCCGGCTACCCCGGTGATGGCGGAAAAGGAAAGTGCCACATCCACATTCCCGATATCCATGGACAGGGTAATCAGGACCGAGCCCAAAAGGGCCATGGCAATCCCGACTGAGCATATCAGCACATATTTCCAGGTCGCCTCAAGAGAAGCCGAAGACCGGTGCGTATAGATCAGGGGGGCGCTGGCCAGGGTGGTGGCTTCAATGGCAATCCAGAGAACCATGATATGATCCGACACCGTTACCATGGTCATGGTGGATAAAAACAGAAGCATGAACCCTGTAAAAACATTCTCCGTATGTATTTCACTTTCCTTGAGATAGGATACCGTATAAATGGAGATCAGAAAAAACAGAAGGGATATGACCAGAAGGGATAAGAGTCCTTCCGGAGTTACGGCAAAATATTGATCGAAGACAGCTTTTGGTCTGGTATCCCACAAAATAAGGGATAAAACCAGATGGATGGCGCCGGTGCCGATAAGAGACCACCGGCCCACGGCTTTGGGAAGAAAAAAAGCAAGAATGCCGGTTACAAATGGAATCAGAAAAATAAGCTCAACCATATGGCCCCCTATTCCTTTAATGATCTCAGATGCGCTGTGTCCACATCATCAAAGGTTTGTTTGATATTCTGAAGGATAATGGCCATGATCATGACACCGGCAAGAATATCAAGCAGTATCCCGAATTCCACAATATGGCGGGCTTTTACCGAAATGGTGGTGCCGACCAGATAAATACCGTTTTCCATGGTGATATACCCGAGAACCATGGCAATGGCGTTTCTCCGGGACATCAGAAGAAACATCCCGGCCACCAGAAGGGCGATGGCAGTTGGAAAAAGAAGGGTATAATCTTTTACGGCAGGAATATTCAGATTTTTACCGATATAGGTGGCGGTCACAATCAACAGAAGTCCGCAGACAATGGAGGCATTATACCCGATAATAGGTTCCACCTCCCGTTTGATGTCCACCCGGTTGATGGCCGTGATAATGCTCATGGGAATGATGATGCCCCGGATGGCAATGGTGGCAAGGGTAAACACAATGCCGCCAGCCGTCATATCATGACCCAGGAGAAAAGGAATCATTGAAACCACAATGCCTTGAAAGGCAACCAGTTTGATCAGCCTCGGCAATCGGCTGGAGCCAAAGGAAAACAAGACTGAAAGCAGTACCAGGGTTAAAAGGGTGTCCACCTGAAGTATGGTCATATTATATAAACTCCAATGTGATAATGGTTGCAAAAAAAGCCAGGGCAAAGGAAGTCAGGACAAACTGCGGCACTTTATCCATCCTGTAACGGGCCATGACCGATTCGGTAACCCCCACCGACACACTGACCAAGGCAAGGCCTGTAAAATAAAAAACAAAGGTCAGGGGAGTATTCACATCAAAGGGCAGAATCAGTCGTGAAATCAAAGTTGAATAAAAAAGCAGTTTGCAGAAGGACCCGAGCTCGATCAGACCGAAATCCGGTCCGCTGTGATCCAGGACCATGACCTCATGGATCATGGTCAACTCCAGATGGGTGGCCGGATCATCCACGGGCACCCTGGAATTTTCCGTCAACAGAATGATAAACAGGGAAAACACCACAAATAACAAAGGGGCCCCGGCAAGATGCCACAGTGAAAAAGGATTTTCTCCGGAAAAATAGGCAGACAGGGAAAGCTCCCCGGTCAGACGGTAGAATAAAATCAGAATCATGAAAAAGGCGGCTTCGCAGATGATGGGGAAATAGGCTTCTCTGGCCGCTCCCATGCCTTCAAAGGGAGAAGCGGTATCCATGGCCGCGGCAATGGTAAAAAACCGACCCAGCCCCAATAGATAAAGCACACAGATCACATCCCCCTGGAATGAAAAAACCGGGGCATGCCCGGCAATGGGGAGAAAAAGAAGCACGGTCAGGGCGGAACATAGGGAAACAATCGGCCCGAGTTTAAACATATAAGTAGTACTTTTGCTGTAGACAGACCCCTTTTTCATGAGTTTTAAGAGGGTGTAATACTGAATCAGAAGCGGAGGACCTTTTTTCCCTCCGAAAAATGCCTTTACCTTCAGGATGATGCCTGAAAAAAATGGCGCCATCAGTACAGCAAGAATAAACAAAAAGATGGATTCAATCATGATGATTTTCCCGTTACCTTAATATTATATAAAAAAGAGCAGCAATACGATGGCCAGCAGAATATAACCGATATATAAATGGATATCCCCGTGCTGGATCCATCGCAGTTTATCAAAGAAGAACAGGATGGGGTCAACGACCACCCGGTTCATATAAAGCCCTGCAATGTCATCGATATGGCTTTTGTAATGGGTTTTTAAAGGAAACCGGCCCTGTATGGCCGGGTGTTCTTCGGATAAAGGCGCCACCGGGCTGAAAAAATCCATGATAAAAGAGGCATAGGATGATCCCGTGTACTGCATTTTGACCGTGGGCTGGGTAAACCCGCATCCCCAGGTGCCGGATGAGGTGATAGTCTTTTTGCGATAAAAAAAGGCCCGCACCATACCGACCAGAAAAAACACCAGAAGAAAGATCAGGGCTGCAAAACTAAGATTTCCCGTGATGGACAAAACCGGTTCAAACAGGGCCTTGTCAAACCCGAGCCCCAGGGCGGCAACCGCCTTAAGTGGAAATTGGATGATCAAACCGGGGAAGATGCCCATGAGGACACAGAGAGCGGCCATGACTGACATGGAAAAAAGCATGGTTCCCCCCTTTTCCGTTGCTTTTTCAGCGGCCCGGGTTCTGGGTTCCCCTTGAAAGACAACCCCCACCACCTTTGTAAAGCACGCCAGGGCGAGACCCCCGATGACGGCCAGACCAGCAATGGCAAGAATGGCCATGATAAACGCCGAACTGTTTGGAGCCACCCCTTTGAATCCGCCCATATAGATGAAAAATTCTCCCACAAAGCCGTTAAAGGGGGGCAGCCCGGATATGGCAAGCGACCCGATAATCACGCATGCCCCGGTGATTTTCATTTTTTTGAGCAATCCGCCCAGGGCATCGATGGATCGTGTTCCGGCCTGATGAAGCACCATGCCCGCGCCCATGAACAAAAGGGATTTAAAAATCGAATGGTTGAGAATATGTAAAAATCCTCCGGTGAACCCGAGAATCGCCATGGCTGGGTTAGCCGATGACACCCCCATCATACCGATTCCGAGCCCCATGAGGATAATGCCGATATTTTCAACACTGGAATAGGCCAGAAGCCGTTTCAAATCACTCTGACCCAGGGCATAGACCACACCGAGAACACCGGACACGACTCCGGCAATGATCATCACCATCCCGGGCAAGGGGGTATGAAGATCCAGAAGGGTGTAGACCCGGATCATCCCGTAGATTCCGGTCTTGATCATGACGCCGGACATGACCGCGGAAATATGGCTGGGTGCGGCCGGATGGGCAAAGGGAAGCCAGACATGAAAAGGAAAGACCCCGGCCTTGGACCCGAACCCGATAAACGAAAAAATAAAAATCAGGATTTTCAAGGTCTCTGGAACCTCAGCCATGGGTCCGAAGGCAAGATTCCCGGTATGGCCATACATCAATGCAAAGGCCGCCAGGATGAACATGGCTCCCACATGCGAAAACACAAAATAAAGATACCCGGCCTTCCGGTTTTCCGATGCCTCATAATTATAAATCACCAGAAAAAAAGAAGACAGGGACATGGCTTCCCATGACAGCATAAAGGCAAGGATGTTTGACGCCGTGATGACAAGAACCATGGAAGCGATGAGAATACTGAAGAAAAAATAATGAATCCCCACCCTCACCGGTTTTTTTTCATGGGCCATATAATCAAAACTATAAAGGGAAGAAAACAGGCAGACCCCGAAAACGGCCATCAGAAAAAAAGCAGACAACCCGTCCATTTTAAAGGATAGGGAAAAGACATTCAGGAATTCAAAACTTCTTTCGGCATGGGTCGAATAAATGAGTTTGAAGATGGCATCGATAAGCCCCCAGAGACATCCGAGACTTAAACACAATACCCCCATGATCTTTGCAAATTTGGCCTGTTTTGCAAAAATCAGGGATAGCCCCCCCCCGGCCGTGATGATCAGTATGGCTGTGAAAAATTGACTCATGAATACCCCGATTTCAAATTTTTATTGCCTGTTCTTCCTCTGTTTTCAAAAATAGAAATTACTTCACCATAAAATTGATTTTCCGTCCAGTGAAATAAAATACCCGCCTTTTTTTGTCAAGCCGAAACTGTTTCAATATGAATCATTTTCTTGACAAAATCTTATTTCCCTGATTATCTAATGAAATTTTTAAAAGGAAAGGGCTGATATACCCCTGAAGATAAAATATATTAATTTTTTAACAAGGAGATATTGATTATCATGACTGATGCAACTGCAACCCTGGAAGGCGCCCGTATTGACTGGAAAAGAGTGTTTTTCCTGATTCTCGGCGTGGTCCTGTTCTGTATTATCTATTATTGCCCGCCATGGCCCGATGCCGTTGATCCGGCCGGCAAGCATTTTA
>JAIFMF010000005.1 GCA_020048635.1 Desulfobacula sp.
GCTCAGCATATCACATCGCAAGCGGATAAGATTAAGGCTGCAGAACAGTATTTCGGTCTCAGCGGGCTTGGACAATTAGCCTTGACCATCAGTACATCAGGAGGATCTGCCGAAATGCGACACTCCCATGTGGACGAGGGGTGGGTAAAAAAATGGAAAAAAGAAAGTCAACCGGTTAACTTTATGGGTCAGGGTTATATTCTGGCGGCCTTCTGCATTATCAACGGAAGGCCTGTTGGGTCCTATCAGATTGTTGAGACCCGAAGTATTGTCAAAGGCGATGGAAAGAGTGAATTCACGATAACGGAAAAAGCGAGGTAACCCATGGCAATAGACAGAAAAAAAGCGATTCATGACCTTTCCCAGATCAAGGTAAAAGGAAACGAAGAAGGATTGATTCCGGCATTCGGGGTTCTGATTCAATTCCTACCGGCCAATTTCTGGAATACATTTACGGAAAAAATGCTGATGTCGGTTGACGATAAGCACCTTGAAGAAGTGGAAAAAGGCCTTGAAAGGGCTGCCGGTGAATGTGGATACCATACCGGCTGGGGCATTATCAATTCTGAAGAATTCAAGGCCATTGTCGGGCCGATGATCCAGCAAATGCCGGAAGACGTTCTGCATGGTGCTTATGCAGTTTTCTCCGCCTGGGGATGGGCCAAATGTGAAATCGTCGAGCTGGTTCCAGGACAGCGCAAAGTAGTCCGGGCCTATGAGTATTATGAGTCCAAGATAGCGGAAACCTGTAAGATAAAAACCCCCTGCGCCTATATGATCAGAGGCGTGACAAGGGCTTTTATGGACATTGCCTATGGGGGAAAATATCCGGATGGGTACGGCTGTTTCAAATGTGAGCAGGTGAAAGCCATGGAATTGGGAGACAGCTATGGAGAATTTGTAATTACCCGTAAATAGAATGGGATCATGATTTATCTGAACAATGCCGCCACATCCTTTCCAAAACCGGAATCGGTTATTCAGGCCGTAACCGATTATAATCGGGGACTGCCGTTCCATGCCATGCGGTCTGGTTTTTCAGCCCAGACAAAAGATATTGTTTCAGATGTGAGGGAAAAGTTGAGGCATCTCTTGAATGCGGAACGTCCCGATCAGATCATCCTGACTTCGGGCGCGACGCATTCTTTGAACCTTATCATCCGAGGCGTCCTTGAAAAAAACGATCATGTTGTCACCACCTGGACGGAACATAATTCCGTCTTAAGGCTTTTGAAAACCCTGGAAAAGAAGGAATTTATACATCTATCCCTGGTTGAATGCGATAAAAAAGGGCTCGTCCGGCCGGAGCGGATTTCATCAGCCCTGAGAGATGACACCAAAGCCGTGATTGTCAATCATTGCTCAAATGTTACCGGTGCTGTGCAGGACCTTAAAAAAATAGGAACGCTGATATCAGCCCAGGATGCTTTTTTTATTGTGGATGGCTCACAATCCGCAGGCCATATGGATATCGACATAAAAGAAGCCAAGGTTGACGCCTTTGCCTTTACAGGGCATAAAGGGCTGTTCGGGATGCAGGGCACTGGGGGGATCTATATCGGAGACCGTATTACCCCGGAACCTCTGATGATCGGAGGCACCGGTGTGAAAAGCGACTATCTCTATCAGCCCCCCGGAAAACCGTCCTATTATGAGGCCGGAACACCCAATATGCCAGGAATTATATCTTTGGATGCAGGCGTATCCTTTGTTTTGCAGGAAGGGGTGCAGGCTGTTCAGAATAAAAAGAAATTTCTAAAAGATATTGTTTTAGAGGCCTTTCTGGACCATCCGCAGATTTTGGTGTATGGAGGGGAGACAAAAGAGGATTTTGACAGCCGGTCCGCGATCATCAGTTTTAATATCAGAGGATTTTCCCCTTCAGATACAGGTTATATTTTAGAGCATGCGTTTGAGATCATCTGCAGAAGCGGCCTTCACTGCGCTCCCCTCATTCATCAGGCACTTGGTTCATATCCTGAAGGATCGGTCAGGGTCAGCTTTTCTCAGTTTAACAGCCAAAAAGATGCTGAAGCGCTGATATCTGCTGTTTTTAAAATCGCAAAAGGTAGGAAGTTTCAATGAAAATAGTCGGCATTAAAGACCAGGAAGATTGTTTCGACGGCTCTATTATGAAGGAGGTCATGTTTGATGCCCCTCTTACCAGATCATTTATAGATTTTTTAGGAGAAAAAGGTGACCTGGATTACTTTCCATCTTTTGCCCGCCCTTTTTTCAAAGCTGAAATAAAGGGGCATTATTACGTTAAAGGCATCGAAAACAATACAAGCGCCAGCCTGATTCTTTATAAACGCAACCCGAAAGAAAGTCTGGCAGTATTTGTGGAGAATATGAATGAGTTTCATAATCGGCAATCTTTGAACGGATTGAAGGAAACCTTAATATAGGATACCCGCATGCCGCATAAACCCGACCATGAAGACCTGAGGAAACGGATTCAATATCTGGAACAGGAGAATTCAAGGCTCAGGCAGGCACATCACAAACAATCGGAAAAAATACTGGAGGAAAGGGAAGAATCGCTCAGAATGGTGGCGGAGAATTTCCCCAGAGGTATCCTGGCGATATATGATACGGATTTTCGCTACACCTTTGTTTCCGGTATGGGACTCAAAGATATCTCTTTATCTGCAGACCTCTTGATCGGAAAAAAGCCAGGGGATATTTTTCCCGCGGAGTTTTCCAAAAAACTTGAAGAGCATCTTGAAGAAGCCTTGAACGGCGAACAGGAAACATTCGAGATATCGCTGGGCGATCAGATTTTTTCAGAAACCGTTTGCCCCCTCTATAAAAACGGAAAAATCAGCTCGATTCTAGGGGTCATCACCAATATCACGGAAAGCAGACAGGCGGAACAGCAGCTTCGGCAGGCCCAGAAAATGGAAGCCGTTGGAACCCTGGCCGGCGGCATTGCCCATGACTTTAACAACATGCTCGGCGTAATCCTCGGGCACTCTGACTTGGCTTTAAAAAAGATGGAACCTGCCGCCGGGCCTCTTTTTGATCATCTTCAGCAGATCCGGAATGCAGCATCGCGTTCAGCCGACATCACCCGTCAACTTCTGGCTTTTTCCCGCAAACAGACCATTGCCCCAAAAATTCTCGACCTCAATCTCTCCATGAAAAGCATGCTCAACATCCTTATCCGTCTGATCGGAGAGAATATTAAACTGGTCTGGCGACCGGCTTCCGGCCTCTGGCGGGTGAAAATGGACCCGTCCCAGATCGACCAGATCCTGGCCAATCTCTGTGTCAATGCCAGGGATGCCATCGGCGGTGTGGGCACCCTTGTCATTGAAACAGGCATGGTGACACTGGAGCAGGAATACTGCCGCCATCATCCCGGCTTCATCCCGGGCGACTTTGTTCTTCTGACGGTCAGCGACGATGGATGCGGTATGGACAAAGCAACCCTTGGCAATATCTTTGATCCTTTCTTCACCACAAAGGATGTGGGACGGGGAACCGGCCTCGGCCTTGCCACTGTTTATGGAATCGTCAAACAGAACCAGGGTTTTATCAACGTCTACAGTGAGCCGGGCCAGGGAACAACCTTCAGGATCTATTTGCCACGGCAGATGTCCCTCAGTGAAGAACCGGCTCCGAAGATGTCTTCCAGATCAATGCCCAAGGGCCATGAAACCATCCTGTTGGTGGAAGACGAGCCCATGATCCTGGAAATGACCCGGAAAATGCTTGAATTTCAGGGTTATACGGTTCTTCCTGCAAACCATCCGACGGAAGCCCTCCGTCTGGCCAGCGGATACGCCGGAAAAATTCACCTGCTCCTGACCGACGTTGTTTTGCCTGAAATGAACGGTCGTGCCCTGGCGGAACAATTGAAAAAGCATCATCTTGATCTCAGACTCCTGTTCATGTCGGGTTACACCTCCAATACCATCACCCATCAAGGTATTCTGGACGAGGGTGCCCATTTTATCCAAAAACCCTTTGCTTTCAGCGATCTGGCTTTAAAGCTACGCAACATACTGGAATGAAAATATAGAAATGGAATTATGAACGATAAACCCAGCTATGAAGAATTGGAAAACAGACTCAGAGAGCTTGAACAATCCGAATCTCTGAACAGAAAATCCCATGAAAAATTTCTGACGGTTCTGGACAGTATTGATGCAACCATTTATGTGGCTGACATGAAGACCTATGAAATTCTTTTTATGAACCATCATATGATCGAAAGCTTTGGCCGGGACATGACCGGTGACCTCTGTTTCAGGTCTTTCAGAAATGAAGCGGCCCCCTGCAGCGTCTGCACCAACGACAGATTGACGGATGAAAAAGGCCTGCCGTCCGGAGTCCATGTCTGGCAGGATAAGAATCCCATTACCGATAAATTTTATATCAATTACGACCGGGCCATTGAATGGACCGACGGCAGGTTGGTCCGGTTGCAGGTGGCCACGGATATCACGAACCAGAAAAAAGCGGAAGCAGCGCTTATGGAAAGTGAAAAAAGATACCGGGACATCCTTGAAAGCATAGAAGACGGATACTTTGAAGTGGATCTCAAGGGAAATCTGACATTTTTTAACCCTTCTCTGTGCAGAATCCTGGGATATCCCAGCAAGACATTAATGGGCATGAACAGCCGGAAATACATGGATCAGGAAAACGCCCAAAAGGTCTTCAAGACCTTCAACGAGGTATATACCACAGGAAAGGCAACCCGGGCGTTTGACTGGGAACTGATTCGAAAAGACGGATCCCGGCGTTTTGTGGAAAGTTCCATCTCTCTCAAGCAAACCGCAAAAGGAAAACCTGAAGGATTTCAGGGCATCGTCCGGGATATTACCGAGCGAAAACTGGCCGAGGAACAACTTTACCGGATTTCAATCCATGATCATCTGACCAGTGTTTACAACCGGCGGTATGCCTTTGAGCGGCTTGATGTTCTTATGCAGGAGCATCAGAGGGAAAAAAGGCATTTTTCGATTTCCATTATCGACCTGGATTTTTTCAAAACCATCAATGACCGCCATGGTCATCCGGCCGGAGACTTTATCCTCAGGGAATTTGCCGCTATTCTGACCCGGAATCTGAGACCCTATGATCTTGTCAGCCGATATGGCGGAGAAGAATTTATCATTATCACCATGAATAACGATATGCCGAGAACCCGGGAGCTGATGACAAGAGTTCTGCAGACAATCAACTGCCACATTTTTAATTACAACGGGATGGATATCCGTCTGACGTTCAGTGCAGGCATTTCCAACACTTCAGAGTTTGCTGAGGATATTTCTGTGGAAAAATTGATCAAAAAAGCGGATGAACGCCTGTACCTTGCCAAGGATCGGGGCCGCAATTCCATCCAGGATGGAATCGTGATGCTGGACCTGGATTTGAATATCATCTCTGCCAACAAGGCTGCAAAAAAAAATTATCCCGGCTCTTTTTCAATGGAGGGGAAGAAATGTTATGGGCTGTTTCACCATCGGCCTCGGCCATGCTTCTCCTGTCCCGCTCTAAAATGCATGAAAACAGGGCGGGTGGAAACCAAGCAAATCACCACGCCGAAAGAAGCCGGACTGAAAAAGGGGGCCTTTGAAATTCTGGCCTTCCCCATGTTTGATCCGGCAGGAAAACTTGCCGGTGTGGTTGAATATTTCAGGGATATTACAGAAAAAAAACAAGCAGAAAATCTGATCCGGATTCAACGGGATCTGGCCATCAGGCTTGGGAAAACCGACAATCTGAACCAGGCAATTGAGGTCAGTCTGTCATCGCTCCTGAGAATAGATGGAATCGATTGTGCCGGTATTTATATGACGGATCCCGGAGATGGCGGCCTGCGGCTTGTCCGATACAGAAATCTGCCGGCATGGTTTGCCAAACTAGGGGCTTATTATGATGCAGCATCGCCCCAGGCCAGACTGGTCATGGCGGGCCAACCGGTGTTTTCCTCCTATGAGAGTCTGTTATCATCACTTGGAATGAGCGGAAAAGAACTTGCAGATAAAAGGGCGCTGGGGATCAAAGCGCTTGCGATCATCCCTATTTTTCATGAAAAAAAAGTAATGGCTGCAATGAATATTGCCTCCCGAAGTTCAAATCAATTCCAGAAGTTTACGAAATATGCACTGGAGGCCATTGCCGGTCAGCTTGGAGAATCCTTTGCCAAAATCCGGTCAAGCGAAATGCTCAAATCAAGCCGTTTGAATTTACAGACCTTGTTTGAAAATTTAACGGATTTTCTTTTTGTTCTGAATGAAAAAGGAAAGCTGATTTCATTTAATCCCACTGTTGTAAACCGGCTTGGTTATTCTGAAAAAGAACTTCTCGAAATGAACGTGCTGGACCTTCATCCCCCGGACAGGCGGGAAGAAGCCAGGCAGATTGTCGCTGAAATGCTGGCCGGTCAAACAGAATATTGTCCGATCCCCTTATTGACTAAAACAGGGGATCGGATTCATGTGGAAACCTATGTGGCTGTCGGGAAATGGAATGGTCAGTCCGCCATCTTCGGAATCTCAAGAGATATCAGTGAAAGGATCGCGGCACAAACCGCAAGACAGATCAGCGAAGATCGTCTCATGGCTGCCATTGAAGCAATGGACGAAGGCTTTGCCTTATACGACGACAAGGACCGGCTGGTCATGTCTAACGCCAAATATTCTGAAATGTGCGGCCTTTCCAGTGAGGTTCTGGTTCCGGGGGTCTCTTTTGAAGAAATCATCCGGCAGGCTGTCCGGCAGGGCCGGTATGAGGACGCCGTCGGCAGAGAAGAAGAATGGGTGACGGAGCGATTGGCTCTGCACCGCTTGGCGGTTAGCGGGTTTGAGCAGAAACTCGGGGACGGCCGCTGGCTGAAAATTGCTGAAAAAAAGACACCGGACGGCAGTACCGTGGGTTTCCGGGTGGATATCACCGCCATCAAAAAATCCGAAGAAATGCTGCTAAAATCATTGCATGAAAAAGAGATCCTGTTAAAGGAAGTTCACCATCGTGTAAAAAATAATATGCAGGTCATTTCCAGCCTTTTAAATCTTCAGATCCGGAAATTGGGAGATCCAGAGGTCGTTAAGGCCTTTGAAGAGACTGAAAACAGGGTCCATGCCATGTCTCTGGTTCATGAAATTTTATACCGGTCCGATACCCTCTCCGAAATTGATTTTCAATCTTATCTGGAAAGCTTGGTGCATCATTTGACAGACTTGTCCGCACAAAAGATTAAAATTGAAATTAAAGCAAAACATATCCATTTGAAAATGGAGCAGGCCGTCACCTGCGGATTAATTGCGGCAGAACTGATCACCAACAGCCTGAAACATGCCTTTCCTGGAAAGAGGAAAGGGCGATTGAGCATTAAATCCCGACGCTTCAGGAACAACGGCTATCAACTGTGCATTTCAGATAACGGGATTGGATTCTCAAAACCCATCGATTGGAAAACCGCCGATACTTTAGGGCTGCGTCTGGTGCGCGAGTTGGTCCAGGGGCAGTTGGAGGGAGAAATAGACCTTATGGAGGGCCAGGGGGTTTCCTGGACAATTCAATGGAAGGGGAAGGGATAATCCTTATGAAACCTGCAGAAATATTGATTGTTGAAGATGAGAGGGTCGTAGCCATGGCTCTTGAAGATGCCCTGACCGCCATGGGGCATCATATCAGCGGCATTGCAAACTCCGGTAGCCAGGCCTTGAGCCTTGCCGCCTCAGGACTTCCCGACCTTGTCCTCATGGATATAAAGATCAAGGGTGCCAAGGATGGTGTCGATACTGCCCAGCGGTTAAAAGAAATCCATCATATCCCGGTTGTTTTTTTGACTGCCTATTCAGATCAGGACATTATTGACCGGGCATAGGCAGTCGA
>JAIFMF010000088.1 GCA_020048635.1 Desulfobacula sp.
CGGATCCCTTTCCTTTTGAGCCTGCTTTATGGCTGCATCAAAATCCGGGTTGTTATAGACAACAAAATTCCCGGCTGTCCTCGGGTTTTCCGAATGGAACCGGTACAGGGCCTGGATGGGGTCTGCACCGGATGAGATGGACCAGGAATAGGCATCAAAATCCGATGCTTTCAGCATTCTTTCCGTCAGGGCAGCTCCTTCAAGCTGCTGGACTTTGACGGTAACATTGATTTTCTTTAAGAAGGGGATCAGGGTTTCAATAACGGCTGATCCATAGTCTTTGCTGTTGGTGGTGATGCAGGTAAACTCAAACCCATTTTCGTACCCTGCTTCTTTCATCAGCTGTTTTGCCTTTTCAAGATTATATCCGTATGGTGCAAGGTTCTTATTGAAACCCGTGGAGGTAGTGGGAAGAAAACTCACGGCCTCGTAGGCTTTGCCTTTCAGGAATTTGTCAATGATCACCTTGTTATTAATGGCATAATTCATGGCCTGCCGGACCCGTTTGTCGGAAAAGGGTTTGAACTGGGTATTGAATCCCATGTGCCGGGTGAACATTTCCGCCACTTCCACAAGATTTTTTGAAATGACAGGGTCCTGGCGATAGGCTTCATACTGGTCTGCTCCGACAATGGTGGCGTCCAGGTCTTTTGATCTGAATCCGGCATCCCTTGCCGCACCTTCGGGCATGACATTATAAACTAGTTTATCCAGAAAGGGTCTTCCTTCCAGATAGAAATCCTTGAATTTTTCCATGGTCAACTGGCTGCCCTTTGTCCAGGATTTAAACTGGAACGGGCCACAGCCCACAGGATTGATGGCAAAATCTTTTCCCCTTGATTCCACTTCTTCTTTGGGAAGCACGGCCACACAGGGTTCGCACAGCGGGTAAGAAGGGTCCCCGGCATTTTCATAGGTGATTTTCAGGGTATGGGCATCGACCTTTTGAAGCCCTGAGATGGTTGGGGCTGCGCCGGTTTCCTTGTCTTTTGCGCCTTTGATGACTCGGACAAATCTGGCACAGGGGGATGCGGTTTTGGCATCCATGATCCGCTCAAGACTCCAGATGACATCATCGGCGGTCAAAAGGCGTGAATTGTGGAATTTGACATTTTTCCGAAGGGTATAGGTATAGGTCAGGCCGTCATCGGAAACGGTAATTTTTTCAGCCAGGTTGGGAACCGGTTTTTTGTCGTCCGCACTCCATTTGTATAAACCGGAATTCATATTGATGAGCGCCAGAAAATCATTGGTCCTTCCGCTTAAATGGGGATCAAGGGAAAAGAAATCTCCGCCATAGGGCGCCACCCAGTTAAAAGTTCCACCGGAACGCGGCGCCGCTTGCAGGCTGCCGGACAAAAAGAACAAAACTACTGCAACAATCAAAAACAATCTTTGCTTTTTCATAAAAGCCCTCTCTTTTTAAGGTTGTTAATATAGTTTACTCGCTTTGCCGATGCTGAATCGTCTACGTGCCTGTGGTTACCCTTTCAATATCGGCAATGTGCGATGCCATTGCTTCTTTGGCCTTATCCTTATTTTTTTGCCTCACCGCCTCAAGAATCCGGGAATGGCCCTGGGTAGATCTTTTCAACCGCTCCTCGGTGATTAAAAGGGCCACCCGGCTTTTATCGATAATCTCGGTGAGCAGTTCCACGATCTTTACCAGGATGGAATTACCCGTTGCCTTGGCAAGATATAGATGAAATTCCTGGTCGTATTTTTTCACAGCCTCAAAGTCCTTGCCGGAATTCTTCTGGTTTTCCAGGATTTCAGCCAAGCGGTCCATATCTTCCTTTGTGGCATGTTGAGCCGCAAGACCTGCAATTTCAGGTTCCAGGAGCTTTCTGAACTGGAAGACCTCCTGTTGTTCTTTTTTTTCCTTTCCAATGACACCGGCAATATATTCCAGGACCCTGGACTTATCTTCGAGGGTCACAAAGGTGCCGCTTCCGGGTTTGCTTTTCAGTATGGTTTTTTCTTCAAGGGTCCGGATGGCTTCTCTGACAGAATGCCGGGATACCTTGAAAATCTCGGCCAGCTTTCGTTCTGGGGGAAGGCGGTCCCCGTGTTTCAATTTGCCGTCATCAATGAGAAGTTCGATCTGCTGGACAATTTGTTTTTGGAGAGAAGTTCTTTCGATCTCTTCAAAATTTTCATCTGATCCATCAATCTTTGATTTCATGTTCATCCTTCATTCACTCTTCAATACCCCAGGGCGTATGCCTGCCGTCGCGGGTCTGCTCCGGCGGTCAGAAAATGATTTTCCCTGTGGATCTGAATCACCTGGGCGCCACCGCAGATCCGGTCCAGGTCTCCTTTAAGATCTATTTTATGTCCCCTTGCCGAAAGATCTTCAATGACATGGGAGGGAAACCGGGATTCCATGATCAGGGAATCATCTGGATTGCTTCTCCATCTCGGGGCTTCCACGGCTTCCTGGGCATCGGCGCCAAAATCGATCAGGTTGGCCATGACCTGGGTCAGGGTCTGGGTCTGGCCGTCGGCTCCGGGAGAGCCCAATATATATTCGGGTTTGCCGTTTTTCAGGATCATAGCCGGTGTCAATGTGTGATAGGGCCTTTTTTTCGGTTCAAGACAATTGACATGGGTTTGATCCAAAGTGAAATCCCGGCCCCGGTTGTGAAGAAAAATCCCGGTCCCGTCAATCATGGCACCGCTTCCGAATCCTTCATACAGACTTTGAATCAGGGAAACGGCATTGCCGTGGCGATCCACAACCGCAAGATAGACCGTGTCTTCCCCATGGCTTTGAAATTCAGTATGCTTGACGCGGGCGGCGGCCTTTTTCATATCTATTCTTTTACGTTGTTTTTTTGCATATTCAGGACTTAAAAGGGTTTTCATGGGCACATAATGAAACTCAGGGTCACACACACACCGGTCCCGGTCGGCAAATGCAAGTTTTTTGGCTTCCACAATGAGATGAACATAATCGGCTGTGTTATGACCAAGCTGCGAAAGATCATAAGCTTTGATGATATCGGCCGTCATGAGCCACGCAAGTCCCTGGGTATTGGGCGGCTGGGTGCAGAGTTCAAAGCCCCTGTAATCCGTGACAAGGGGATCGGACCAGGTGGATGTGTGAGCCTTCAGATCTTCCATGGTGAAAAAACCGCCTTCGGAATTTGAGAAATCAACCAGGGCTTTTCCGATTTCTTCCTGATAAAACACATCCGGGCCTTTTTTTGCAATATGCATAAGGGAGTCGGCAAGGTCTCTTTGGATCAGGCGGTCACCCGGTTGAAGTGGCTTTTCGTCCTTGAAAAAAATGGCCTTGGCCGCCCTGGACTGTTTCAGAACGGCGGCTTCCATCTGTATGGTTTCCATCAATTCCGGATAGACGGGAAAACCTATGGTTGCAAGTTCGATGGCTCTCTCAAAAAGGGTTTCAAATTTTAGAGCCCCATACCGGGAACTCATTTCCCCCCACCCGTGGACAACACCGGGAACAGTGGCCGACAAAATACCTTTGCCCGGCACGGCATCATATCCTTTTTCCCTCAAGGCCCTGCAATTTGCTTTGCCCGGAGATCTGCCCGATGCATTGAGGGCCTCCACCTGGCCCCTGTCCTGCATGTAGACAAGGGCGAACAAATCTCCTCCCAATCCGCACATATGGGGTCTGACCACTCCCAGCACGGCATTGGCGGCAATGGCGGCATCAACGGCATTGCCCCCGGATTGTAATATATCGGCCCCGGCCTGGCTTGCAAAGGGTGATCCGGAGACGATCATCCAGTCATTTCCGCTGACAAGGGGCCGATGGGTTGTAAAAGAGGGTTTCATATTGGTTTTTAACCTTTAAAAAAAATCGATGCCAAAAATGTGAACACGCCCATGATCCCCGTGATGACCAGGCCATACCAAAGAGTGGCTTTCAGGACCGGGCCTTCTTTCCCGGACAGGCCCACGGTGGAACAGCCCACAAGAATTTTTGCCGGTGCAATCATGCTCCCGAGCGCCCCGCCCGTGGTCTGGGCCGCAAGGATCAGGGCAACGCTCAAACCCGAAATTTGGGCGGCACCTTGTTGCAAAGCCCCGAAAACCACATTGGAATTGGTGTTGCTGCCCGTCATAAATGCCCCCAAAAGCCCTATCCATGGCGAGATCAGAGGGTAAACAGACCCGAAGACCCGGCTGACTCCTTCGGCCAGGACATGGATCATCCGGCAATGGTCCATGATCATGGCAAAGCCCACCATAAATACAATGCCAAGGCTTGTGGGCACCCCGTTTTTTATGGTTTTTTTGATAATTGTGTTAAATGCGCCAGGCTCATAATATCCTTTTGTTTTGTAACACAGAAAGCTGATGAGGGCTGAATACAGGAGCAAGGCGCCGCCGTGCCCGAACACATTGATGGCGGTGCCTTTTTCAGCAGGGGTAACCCAGCCCTGCAAAGATATAATCTCGGGAAAGGACAGATTCAGTTTTATCTGTCCGAGAAATTTGCTGACAAAAGGAATCATGACGCCGGAGGAGACAATGACAATCAAAATAAAATAGGCAGACAAGGCCCACCCCAGATTCATTTTAGAGATGACCGTTGACGGCGGTGTCCGGTTGTATCGTTTCATTTTTGCAACCCCAAGTCCGGCCATAAGTCCCACCAGGCTTGCACCAAACCCGCCCAGGGTCCACATCCCTGTAACGGCAAGAACATACTGGGTGCCTGCCATGGCCGTGCCGATGATCAGGATGGCGATGGAGCTGTGTTTTACCATTTTCCATCCTCCGTAAACATGGACACAGAACAGCCCGCAAAGAAAAGCGGCAATCCCCAGAAGCACGGCACACCAAGGTGCAAGAAAGGAGGAGTCCAGACCGGATACGATCATGAGGGCCTGAAAGGAGGCACCCATGGACCCAAAGGTGACGGACCAGGAATGCCCGATGGCCGGCACGGCAACCGCCACCACTGGAGAAAAACCAAGCCCGACCAGCAAGGGTGCCACAACGGCAATGGGAACCCCGTATCCGGCAACCCCCTGGAGAAAAGAGGCAAATATCCATCCGAAGATCAGGATCTGGATGGATTTATCAGAGCTGAACCGTTGTATGCCGATACCGATGGCTTTGATGGCGCCGGTTTCATTGACCACATGATATAAGAAAAGAGCTGTCCAGATAATATAGAGCACGTTCAGGGACAGCAGAAACCCTTTCATCTGGGAATAGGCGATCAGTTTTAAGTGGGCGCCGAAAAAAAGAAAAGATGTTATAAAAGCAACAAACCAGCCAACAGCACCGGCCTGTGATCCGCTCCAGTTTCTGAACACCATCAGGATCAGAACCGTCAGGATGGG
>JAIFMF010000129.1 GCA_020048635.1 Desulfobacula sp.
ATCATCCTTCTTGTAATTCCCGTGTATCAATTCCTGACAAAAGAAAAAAAACCGCTTGGAGATAATTGATAAAATGGACTTCCTGATTTACCCGGCATTAGCCGCAGATCTTGTAGCACTGGCCGCCTGCCTTTATTTTACCTGGGAATCAAAAAAAGAGCAGGAAGAGCGTGCCGTAAAAAACGGTCTCATCCTTTCAGGTCTTTGTGTTTTACTGGGCATCGGCCTTTTTATACCCGTTATCGGAACCGCAGTAAAACTGATCTTTATATTGGCCTTTGGTTTCGGCCTGAGCCTTTTAATCCCGGCCATTCCGAATGCCAGGGCGTTAAAGGGAGCCAAAGGGTATCGGGTTGGCAACCCCGTCCGGTTTGATGAACGGGATACGGTTTTCGCAAGATACAGAAGTCTTGTTCCGGGATCTGATCTCTATAAAACCTATTACTCAGACCTTCATCCTGAAAAAGAAAAACAGGATGCCAAAAGACGGGAAAAAGGGTTTATCGGCAAGCCGGGCATCATTGACAATGAATACCAGCCCAATGTGGCCATGATGCATGCCGCCTTTGATATCCCGCCCTATCTGGGATATTATGCTTTTAATGACCCGGAACCAGATGCGCCCAAAGCAAATCTTACACCTGAAAAAGCCGCCGATATTGTCAAGAATTTTGCCCTTCATATCGGGGCGGATCTTGTGGGCATCTGCAAAATAGACCCGGATCTTGTCTATTCCCACAGGGGCGAAACCCATTATGGAAAAGTAGAAGGTTGGGGAAAAGAAATCAAAGACCTGCCGCCCTATGCCGTGGTTTTCCTCACGGAAATGAATCACAGCCATGTAATTTCAGCTCCCCACACCCCTACCGTAGCCGAAAGCGCCCATCTCTATGCAAGGGGGGCTTATATCGGCACCCTTCTGGCCAGGTGGTTCGCACACATGGGATACAAAGGCGTGGCTGAACATACCCGCAATTATAATATCCCGCTGCCCCCGCTGGCTGCCGATGCAGGGCTGGGAGAAGTCGGGCGGCAGGGTTATCTTGTGGCTCCGAATATGGGGGCAAGGTCCAGGATTTTTGCAGTCCTGACCGATATGCCCCTTGCCGTGGACAGCCCCATTTCACTAGGTGTGGAAGAGTTTTGCAAGGCGTGTAAAAAATGCGCGGATTCCTGCCCGTCAAAATCCATTCCACAGGGAGAAAAAACCGTGTGCAACGGATTTTCAAAATGGAAACTGGATGAAGATGCCTGCTATGACTTCTGGAGCAAGGTGGGTACGGACTGCTCCATCTGCATGGCCATCTGCCCGTTTTCAAGGCCGGATACCCTATTGCATAAGATTGTCCGAAAATTTGTGGCAAAATCCAGAGTTGCACAGATTGTTTTTCCCCATGTGGATAATTTTCTGTATGGGAAAAAGTGGCGGCCAAAGCATACGGCCTCCTGGCTGAATTATAGAAAAGAACTGGACAAAAACGAAATATATTAGATATCGGGATACTCAATTGAACAGTGTGCCCCGATGAACCGGCAGGTTAAAAGAAATCGATGATCAGATTGTCTGAAAAAATAATGGATGATATCAAATCCAGGATCATGAGCGGTGAATACCTTAAGGGGGACCGTCTGCCGGCAGAGCTGGATCTGGCAGGTCAGCATGCGGTCAGCCGGTCGGTCATTCGGGAGTCCTTGAGAAACCTTGAAAGCCTCGGGCTTGTAAAAATCAAAAAAGGCCCAAAAGGCGGCATCTTTGTGTCGGAGCGGTATGACAAACCCATCAGCGACTCTTTAAGAGGACTTGTAGACCGGGGCCGGGTTACGGAAGAAAATATTTTTGACATCCGGCTCCTTCTGGAAACCTATGCCACGGCAAAGGCTGCTGTCAATGCCGATGAAAGCGATATTGCCTTTTTAAAAGACCTTCTTGTCATACCAGAGGACAAACGCTCAAATGGCCCATGGCTCCAGGCAAACCGGAGCAAATTTCATCTCGGTCTTGCCAAAGCATCCAAGAATCCTGTTCTTGAAGTTCTGATGCGGGGGCTCATCAGTCTTCTTAGAAAATATTTCAAAGATTTCCATGATGTTGAGTTTGAACTGGAATCGCTGAACAATCACAAGAGCATCCTGGACGCCATTGAAAACAAAAATCCTGAAAAGGCAAGAGCTTTGATGGAAAGCTATATTCTCGGCATGAGGGATTTTATCAGCCAGATGGATTAACCCATCCCAACCCTGTATTCCTGACTCTATCTCCCCTCTTCAAGGGTCTCATTGCTGGCATTCCAGGGTGCAATCTTAAAAAGCAGCAATAGCCCGGGGATTGCGGCCAGGGCGCAAAACAGATAAAACAGATTCCATCCGAAAATTTTAGTCATATAACCGGTAAGAGCTGCGGCAAAAACTCCAGGCACCCCCATAAGACTTGTCAAAAGGGCGTATTGGGTGGCGGTAAACCGTTTGCTGGTCTGGATTGCCATATAAGTTGCATAGGCCGCCTGACCAAGGCCTGTTGCAAAAAACTCAAACCCCACAACCGCTCCTAAAAGGTATTGGCTGTATGCTGACCAGAACGTCGAACCATGATCCACCATGTTCAACAAGGCAAAGAATGCTGTGGAAACCGCCTGAAGAAATCCAAATGCATATAGGGATTTTGCAGTCCCGATGCGGATCATGATCGCCCCACCCACAAGAACACCGGCAAAAAGACCGAACATGCCGATCCCTTTCACCATGACAAAATACTGGGCCTTGGAAAACCCCATTTCCATAATATAAGGAATGGTCATGGCGCTGGCCATGTTATCCCCGATTTTATAAAAAAGGATGAAAAGCAACACCAGGATGGCCCGGTTCCGTTTGAAAAATTCCACAAAAGGATCCACAACAGCCTCTCTGATGCTGATGGGCGGAGGCTGGGTCACTCTTGGTTCAGGCACCAGAAGGGTTGTCACCACGCCGATGCCCATAACGGCCGTGAGCATGAAAAAAATCATCTGCCAGGTGAAATCAAAATCCGCCAGAACCGAAAGCCCGACAGACACAAAGGTTCCCAGACGCCAGGCATTCATCCAAACGCCGGTCCCGAACCCCAGTTCCTGACTGGTGAGATACTCCCGGCGGAAGGCGTCCAGTGCAATATCCTGGCTGGCCCCGAAAAAATTCAAACACAGGGCAAACACGGCGATCCACCATAACGACTGTTTGGGATCACACTGTCCCAATGCAGCGATGGTGATCATGACTCCGATCTGGGCCATGAGAATCCAGCCTCTCCGGCGGCCGAGAAATGGGGGAACAAACCCGTCCATCAGGGGAGACCAGATGAATTTCAGGGTATAAGGCATGCCCACCAGGGCAAAGAGCCCGATGGTGGTGATATCCACACCCGCATCCGTCATCCAGAGTTTTAAAACATCTTTAATAATAAAATAAGGAAAGCCGGACGAAAATCCGAAAAAAAACATGACCGCCATTTTCCATGAAAGCATAATCTTAAGAATCTGGGAAAAAGAAGGACGAGGATTGGATTGTTTCACAATCAGAGACGAATTTTCAGATCAGCGGGCACGGCAAAGACATCCATGCCGGAATGAATGTGTTTCAGATCTGCCCGGCAATCTTCGACCAGTTTATCCATGTCATCGTCGGTTCTGTCCTGGTTCAGGTGAAAAAGCCCGAGTTTTTTCACCTGGGCCTGAACTGCAAGATCCAGAGCATCTTTGATGGAGGAATGGCCCCAGCCCGTTTTTCTCTGATATTCATCCCTTGTATATTCTCCATCGTGGAATAACAGGTCTGCATTCCGGGAAAAATCCAGATATGCATCAAAGCCCCGGCTTTCAGGATGATCAAACCCGAGTTCATGATCGGTCAGAAACACAAAGGTTTTGCCATCTTCAAGAAATCTGTACCCCAGTCCCCCGTTGTTATGGCTGGTGGGGATGGTCTCAACCCTCACAGATCCGATGGAAAAAGAATGATTCAGGTGTTTGTCAAACTGCAATTGCGCCTTGAGGTCATTTAAGCTGATGGGAAAAAACGGTTTTTTCATGACCTCATCCAGCACATCCCGGGTACTGACCCCGGAAAAAAGGCGATCCTGGATGATCAGGCTCACCTTGCTGAATTGAAGGGGTTTGAAAAATGCAATCCCCATAATATGATCCCAATGGGCATGGGTCAGCAGCAGGTGATACCGGGTGATGTTCCTGTCCATCAGGCAATTGCCCAGGCGCCTTAACCCGGTCCCGGCATCAATGATAATGGTTTCCCCGGTTTTTGCCGTAATCTCAATACAGGTCGTGTCCCCGCCATATCTGATATACGGCGGGCCTGATACAGGTATCGACCCTCTTGAACCCCAGCATTTGATATCCATTATATTCCTGTATCATAGGGAAATTTCTTCGTCCACCCAAATTTGTTTTTTTATCTCCCTTGTTTAAACATTTATTCCAGAACTACCCCCTATGTGCATTTTTTATTTCACAACCCCATCAAAAATGTTAAAAGTTAAGGTAAGGAAACAAATAAAGCTTATTTTTAGGAGCAATTATGCCTACGATCTCAATGTTTTTCGGTATTCTTATTCTGATGTACTTTTATGACGACAAAAAACACAATGTCCCTCATATTCATGCTGAATTCGCAGAATATCAGGCCTCTATAGCCATTCAAGATGGCTCGCTGTTAAGCGGAGGGTTGCCGGCTGGAAAGATGAAACTGGTGCAGGCATGGATAGAGATACATAAAGAAGATCTGTTAGCCAACTGGAAACTGGCTGTCGCAGGAGAGCCGGTTTTCAAAATTGACCCATTAAAATAAGAGGCTGGCTGATGGATACCATCCTAAAAGCAATTCCGATAGACGATTATAAAATTGAAATTCTGACAAGCAGCGGCATTTCAGGGGTTTTTGACGTAAAGCCCTATTTGAAGGGCAGTGCCTTTAAAGAACTTAAAAACAAAGCCTATTTCCATCTTGTACGTTCGGCTCATCACGGCATCATGTGGCCTAACGAGCAGGATTTCAGTTCGGATACAATTATCTATGATATCCTGCATCATCCTGACCCAATATGCCGAGCTTGACATAAGATCCTTGAGATATATACTCATTGGTATATCTCATTGATCAGGAGGACAAATGGATACAGCGAAGATATTCATTAACGGCCGCAGCCAGGCTTTGCGATTGCCCAAAGCCTATAGGTTTGAGGGAGAGGAAGTATACATTAAAAGAATTCCTCAGGGAGTTCTTTTAATCCCGAAAAATAATACTATCTGGAGCGCCTGGGAAGAAAATTTAAAAAAATATG
>JAIFMF010000216.1 GCA_020048635.1 Desulfobacula sp.
GGTGAGATCAAGAAGGTATTGGGCGAGTAAAAAATCGGAATCTATCAATTAATACCCCTTTCCGCGCTTTTGATCTGTATTGGGTTGGTGTTGATGGCCGGAGGATCGGATTCGGACCTTTTGTGGGGTATTATTTCCGGCCCGGGGATCCCGGGGATCTGAGCCGGTTGAGGTTCGTCTGTTTCAATGAAAACAAATTCTACAGTTCAGATATGCCCGACGGTGCCAGACTATATGAAGGAACGGCGGTGAGGACGACGCTGCCGGAACCGCAATTCGAGATGCTCCATTACAAGGATTCTATTACAGGATAGAAGGTGTAAACGGATTGACCTAAATATCCTGAATTTATTTAACCAAAAGAAACGAAAGGAGTACGATGATGCTGAACAAAATAAAAACACTAAAGGGTTACACATTAAACAGCCTTGACGGGGAAATAGGGAAGGTCAAGGAGTTTTACTTTGATGATCAACACTGGGCCATTCGCTATCTGGTCGCTGACACGGGCAACTGGCTTACGGGCAGGCAGGTGTTGATATCCCCGTATGCGTTATCCTCCATGGATAAAGAAAAGCAGCATATCAACATCAATCTGACCCGGAAGAAGATTGAGGACAGTCCCTCGTTAAACAGTGACAAGCCCGTTTCGCAACAGTATGAAGAGGCCTTTTTCGGGTATTATGGATGGCCCACCTATTGGAACGGCCCCTATTTGTGGGGGGCTGAGCCCTACATTATACGTGACCGTGACCAACTGAGAAATTCCATCCTGAATGAAAAACCGTGGGATCCCCACCTGCGCAGCACCAACGCTGTGACTGATCATCACATCCAGGCAGCGGATGGAGAGATTGGTCATGTGGAGGATTTTATCATCGATGATGAGACATGGGCCATTCGTTATCTCATCATCAATACCCGGAACTGGTGGCCCGGAAAAAAAGTTCTGATTTCACCGCAATGGATCCAGCATATCAGTTGGGAGGAGTCAAAAGTGTTTATCAATGTGACTTGCGAGAGCATCAGACAATCACCGGAATACACGGAAGAGTCTTTACTGACGCGGGATTATGAGACTGACTTGCATCACCATTACAATCTTGACGGATACTGGGTAGATGAACCGGCTGTTGAAAAGCATTACCATTAATGAAAAAGGAACAGATCATGGGGTTGGCCGGAAAAAATCAAAAATATTTTCCATGGTTTCAGTGGTCATATAAGACCAATGGACCATATATGATCTCCGTATGAATCTTTTTTCGATGTCTATTGTAAATGAATTCGATCCATTATCAGTCTCGGACAACCTGCCCGTTGTACTCTGGGGGCTGCATACGGCATCAGAGGGACGGGATAGGGGGAAAGATAGAAAACAGTGGCAAGCTAATTGCAAATCACTCATTAGGTCGTTGATATAGGAACGCTAGCCGTTCATTGAAATAACACATTAATTATTAAGGAGAAACAAAATGGGATTAGTCATTGGAGTTCTGGTTGTGATCGCTTTAGTGTTCGGGATTGTTTATTTAAGCCAGCGAACATAAGAGCCGTATTAAAGACGTATTTAATGTCAGCTTAACTTTGACGGCTTTGATAGATTCGGTCAAAGCCGTCAAAGATTTTATGAGGATGAAAAAAGCATTATTTTATGCAGATCAAAATTCAAAATCTTTCAAAAACATATCAAGCAACAAGAGGTCTTCTGCCGGTTGATCTTGAGGTTGAAGAAGGCGAGCTGATTGCCCTTATCGGTCACAACGGTGCCGGTAAATCAACTTTATTAAAACTGCTGGCAGGCTGGCTCATTCCTGACAGCGGGCAGGTATTCGTGGATGACATCAACCTTAAAAATAGATTGGCGGTGGTAAGGAAAATCGGTTTTGTTCCGGAAACGCCTAATCTTTTTGATTTTTTTACGGTTGAATATAATCTCAAACTGTTTGCCCGTCTGTTTCAAGTCCCTTTTCAGAGAATTGATGAAATTTTAAAGGCATTTAATCTGCTGCCGTTCCGCAATAATAAGGTACAGGTTTTATCAAAAGGGCTGAAGCAGAGGGTGAGCATCGGGCGAACGCTTCTGGCGGACCCGGCCGTGCTTCTGTTTGATGAACCGACTTCAGGGATAGACTTTGAAATGACAAAAGAAATTTACAAGCTGCTCAAAGAGTTCCATTCTTCAGGAAAAACCATCATTTTTACGTCCCATCGGCCTGAAGAGATAAAAACCCTGGCCACACGGATTATGGTGCTTCATCAGGGTGATCTGGTTTTTGATGGATCGCCCCAATCCTATTTTCAATCCGATATTCATGAGAAACTGTATCTATGATGATGATAAGAAATATCATAACATTAACAGTGAATGATTTAGCCATTGCATTCAAGAACAAGTCCATCTTTCTGATTCTTTTCATTCCGTTTTTTGTTTATATTTCTTTGATGCTGGTGGATGAAGCCGGTGTTGAGATTAAAAGAGTCAACATCGGACTGATTCAATCGCAACACTATCCTCCCGTTATTCTTGAATCCATTCAATCCGCCGACAAACTATTTTCGATTTTGACTGTTTCTAGTAAGGAAGAAGGCAATCAATGGTTAAAAGAAAAAAAAATCGACGGCCTGTTGTTAAGGCCTGAAAAAGACAAGATCAGTCTGGTTCTGGTTGTTTTAAAAAAAGAATCCGTATTATCCCTTCAAATTGTAGAGAGCTTTTCAGCCTTACAAAAAGCGGTTGAAGGAAACGGTATCAACTGGATATCCGATATCAAACCGCTTCAGGAAGGCGGGATTCAAAGGCAAACGCTGCCGACATGGATACTCATGCTGGTCATGCTGGTAAGCTTCATCATCATGCCTGCGCAGATTGCCGAAGAAAAGGAAAAAAAATTACTCCTTGCGCTTTTGCAAACCCCTATGCGGGAAATTGAATGGCTTATGGCCAAATTGTTTCTGGGCATGATTTTGATCTTCATTGCTGTCCTGTTTCTTCATCTGATGGGGAGATTTGATTTTGGGAATGTCTTGAGTTATATCGCATTTATCGGCGTCGGCAGTTTCTGTTTCAGTGCGTATGGGATTCTTCTGGGTTTTTTCTGTCGAAGCCAGGCCGGCGCCAGAACCTTAGGGGTTATTTTCTATCTGCCCCATCTTCTTCCTTCTGCGTTATCCGAGTTTTCACAAAAATTATCGACGGTGGCTCCTTTTTTGCCGTCATATCCGTTTTTTGAATCCGTCAAATCAGTTCTGCTGGATGACAGGAGAATATCAACCTTATTCCCGGCATGGCTCTATTTGTTGTTTATCGGATTATTAACCTTTTTCATATCATATCTGCTTATGAAAAAACGGTGGAGGATGTAATATGCAATCCCTGTTTCTGAAGCACATCAGGATCTGTGTCATTATTATTTTTTATGCTTTCTTTTTGCCGGTTTCTGCATGGACCCAGCCGGCTCCGTCTGAACTTCAAACCCTTCAATTATTTTTTGAAAATGATTTGTTCGGCGGTACGGATGAATATTATACCAATGCCTTCCAGCTCACCTGGATTTCAAAAGATTTGAAGCAGTATGAGGACGACCTCCGCCTGCCGAGATTTTCTTTACCCTTCATCAAAGCCCTCCCCTTTTCCGGCAATCCGGCAAGCGTTCATAATGTCGGTGTTTTAATCGGGCAGCAGATTTATACCCCTTCAAATACCCAGACAACCGCGCGGCTTGAAAACGAACGGCCTTATGCCGGCTTCCTTTATGGTGGACTGGCCCTGCACAGCAAAACCCATCTCAAGCTGGACACCCTTGAAATCGTATTGGGTGTTGTCGGGCCTGCGTCCAAAGCTGAGCTGGCCCAGAATACGGTTCATGACTTAAGAGACATCCCCACTGCCAAGGGATGGAGTAATCAGCTTCACAATGAACCGGGGTTGAGACTTTCCTGGCAACGCAAATGGCGGTTGCACAGCATGGTGTTGTCTGATGTTTTGAGTTATGATCTGATTTCCCGTGCCGGATTAACCCTGGGGAATGTGAGAACATCAACCAGTGCCGGAGGAGAAGTCCGCTTCGGGTATAATATTCCGGAAGATTTCGGGTCCGATGTGATCCGTGCCGGAGCCGGGGTCAGTGCACCGGTTATCGGAGGTTCAAAACCCGGGAAAACCTCATGGGGAACTCATCTATTTGTCAGTTCCCAGATTGAAGCCATCTATCAAGATATCTTTCTTGACGGCAATACCTGGCGAGACAGCCAGAGTGTTGATAAAAAGCCATTGGTTGCCGATTTTTCCGTAGGCGCTTCTTACAACATCAACATGTTCAAACTGACCTATCGACATCTTTTCAAAACCGAACAATTTGATAATCAGAAAAAGGGCCAGACCATCGGCTCTTTGACCCTGGCGCTTTCTTTTTAAGGAGATTAATCAAATGAAAATTTCAACATGGCTGAAAAAAAATATAGCCGCGAACGTAGATGTATCCCAAATCGAATTACCGGCAGATGTGTCTTACGACAATGATCCGGATGAAACTATTTTTTTTGAAGAGAAAAATCCCTGCGGGTTTTTCTGTGCAGAAAATCATCCTTTTTCTACGGTCGAACGATTTGGAAACTGGTATTATAGCAGAGGTCAGGACAAGAAAGCCGGCATTCATTCATCAGAAATGAAGTGGCATCTGTTTACAAAGGATAAAGAGATTGCACTTCAAACGGCGAAGGCACACATTGAATAAAAACAGGGAAAAGGCCATGAAATTTTTTAGCGCCGGATTCATTTTACGACTTATTGCTGTTTTGTTTTTATTTGGATTCCCTGTCCTGCAACCGGCCTGGCCCATTTCCGATTTAAGCACGCAGGGAGCCTGGAGAGTGGACGAAGCCTATTTCGATTTTAATAAAGCAGTCGTCAAACCAAACGCCTTTGATTTTCTGGATAGAATTGTCGACCTCCTGAAATCCCATCCCGAACTTTTTGTTAACATTTATGGTAATACGGACAGCGTTGGAACTAAAGCTTACAATACTGTCCTGTCCCTGAGACGAGCCAATGCTGTAAAAGCCTATCTGACGGACAGGGGAATTGATGAAAACCGTCTATACTGTAAGGGATTCGATTTTTCCAATCCGGTCGCACCCAATAAAACGATTGAGGGCAGGGCATTGAACCGACGGGTTGAGCTTTATCCGTTCATAAAATAGGCATTTTTGAAAAATCAATTGTAAATGGGGGACAAAAAAATATGGAAGATGCATTGAGAGAGTCTGAGAAGCGCTACCGGAGGCTTTTTGAAAC
>JAIFMF010000009.1 GCA_020048635.1 Desulfobacula sp.
AAAGGCGGTCGGGGCCATTGCCATTGCATATCCGACGCTCATTACCGAATCCGTGATCAGCGCTTCCGGCATTATTTTCGGAAGCCTGATGCTGTTGTTTTATTTTACAGGTCTTGTGGATAAACTGGCAAAACTTTTTACCCAGCCGGTGGTTCGCGGCATCCAATTGGCCCTGGGTCTTGTATTTTTACGCAAAGGCATTGAATTGATCATCAATAAGAATCTGTTTATGTCGGGCGCGTCGGCAATGCCGGCTGGTTTAAATCTGAATTTATTCATTGGAATAATTGTCTTTGTCATGGTGCTGATGCTCCTGGACAATAAAAAACTGCCAGCAGCCATCGCCGCCGTCGGTGCCGGAATTCTGGTGGGGTTATTTTTCGGGGGATTCAAAGGACAGAATTTTTCATTGGGTCCGACCGATATTCATCTGATTCTTCCATCCGTCAAAGATTTCTGGATTGTTATTTTTCGGGGGATTCAAAGGACAGAATTTTTCATTGGGTCCGACCGATATTCATCTGATTCTTCCATCCGTCAAAGATTTCTGGATTGCCTTCAGCATGCTGATCCTGCCACAGATTCCATTAACCATCGGGAATTCCTGTGTGGGAACGGCGGATACGTGTTCTATTCTTTTCCCGGGTAATCCGCTGCTCAAAAACACAAAAGCCGGTAATTTTGCTTTGACCATGGGTCTTGTCAATTTGCCGGTAGGGTTTTTAGGTGCGGTTCCCATGTGCCATGGCACCGGCGGATTGGCAGCGCATTATCGCTTTGGGGCCAGAACCGGCGGCGCACCTCTCATGATCGGCGCCCTGTTTTTTGTCATGGCCCTGCTGTTCGGAGAGCTCGGCTTTTCCATCCTTGCCATGATCCCCAATGCTGTTTTAGGCGTTCTCCTGATTTTTGCCGGGCTGGAACTCTGTCCCTTAATCCGGAGCCTGAAGACCAATGAAGAATATTTTGTAGCGCTTTTGATCAGCGGTATCTCCCTTGCCGTGCCCAATATGGGCTGGGCCTTTGGCATCGGGATTCTGGTCGATCTCGTCATCAGAAAAGCAAAAATTAAGATCTGATCCATGTTCGTAACAAGCCGGAGGCAAACCCTCTTTTGAAACCCTGGTCCACCGCCGAGATTGCTCTCTTTGTTTCCATCAGCGCCGTGGCCGCGGCATACCGGGAAGCGGCCTGGCAACCCTTTAAAAACATGGGGGCCGATCTCATTGTTCAACGGGGGGCAAGCCAGATGGAAAGCGGCGGCACCCCTGCAAAATCCATGCGTGGTATCCTGCTTCCGTTCTCAAACCAGGTGTTTGAACCGGGCGAACTATCCGCCCTGAAACAGTTGCCCGGAGAAAATGCCCATGCCCTGATCCTGTGGGAATTTGCACCCAAAGGATTCAGAACCATTATGGGGGTTGATGTGGGACAGCCTTCCATCGGTGCCGTCAAAGTAAAAGAATGGGTAAAGGAAGGACGGTTTCCCAAAAATTCTGATGAAATCGCCCTGGAAAAACATTTTGCAAGATTTCAGAAGATAGTCCTGGGAAATATGTTTCAACTGGGGGAGAAGACTTTTACGGTTACCGGGATGATTGAGATTATAGAAGGCCCCCAGGTGGCGGCCGCCAATATTTACACCACCCTTGACAGTGCAAGGGCTTTGCTTAAGGGAAAGCCGGATAGCGTGAACCTTTTCTACCTGAAACTGGAAGACCCGGCCAGGCTGAATTCAGTGAGCATCGGTCAACAGTTCCGACTCTTTTCTCGAACTCATGGGCGGGGTTTCCATGATATCGGAAAAATTTTCTTTTATAGTTTCCATGGCAGGGCTTGCCGGTGCCGTGCTTTTAATCATGAAAACCATGGCCTCCCATCTGTTGGAACGAAAAAAAGAAATCGGCACCTTGAAAGCCCTTGGCTGGACCCGTCAGGAAGTCCGGCGGCAATTGACGGCCGAAGCGTTTATCCAGGCCGTTTCCGGTGGAATCCTGGGGGTTTGCCTGGGATATCTGATCTCCTTTTTCATGGGATTTCTCTCCATTTCAATTCCCCTGCCATGGGAACTGAACCCGGTCCCGGTAATTCCCAAATAGCAACGAGAGTAAATATTCCCCCCGAAAAGCCAGTGCGGATTGCCGATAATTTAAAGCCATGAACGCCATCACACCCGCAGCCAGCGAAACCTGAAATTTAAATGGTGTAAACTATGTCATCTCATCTCCTCATACTTTCTTTGAAAGAAAATCTTTCATTCTAGACAGGTCCGTTGACACCTCAAGGGGAATTAACTCGTCGTCAAACAGAACATTTGTCGAACTTCTGAAATCATATTTTTTGGCTTCTTCGGAATCCGTGGTGTATATACTCAAATTTATTTTTTCTCCCAACAGTTTTTTCATGTCTTCGGCCACACCTATAGCCTTTTTGCATGACATTCAGTTAGGGTTTCCACTGTGAAAAACAATCAGTTCAGCCATATTAACCTCCTCCTTTGAAAATGATTACTTCCCAAAAAGACGACCCATGATCCCCTTTTTCCCGGATTCCGGAACAGGAAGACCCAGTTGTCTACAGATCTCTTTTTCAATCTCTATATCCTCCACGTCTTTTCCCTCGGTCACGATGGTTTCACCCACCATGACCGCAGGGGCAACGGGCAGATCCAGCTCATAATACTCGTCCGTGCTATATTCCGCCTTGGGTTTGGATGTAACCTCGATTTCGATGTCATATATTTTGCCCAGCCTGGGCATGATCTTTTGAAAATGGGTTCACGGCTTTCCATTGGGTTCATTTAAAAAGAATCCGACCTTAAGCATGACTGCCTCCTTTCTTATTTTTCAATTATTCTTGATATTGCTGCGCCTTGATCATCCGTTCCAGGAAAGGTCCCGGCGGTTCAAACGCCACAAGCCTTAACGATTTTATTTCCCGGCCTTTTTTATCCAGAAAAACAATGGTCGGGACACCTTTGATATCATATTCTTTCACAAGCTTCTCGTGGGTCTTATCTCCTTTACGGGTCAGATCCACCTTGATCAGCATAAATTCCTTTTTTGCCGTTTCAACAACCTTTGCATCATGAAAGGTGATATCGTCCATCTCACGGCAGGGACTGCACCAGTCTGCGGAAAAATCCATGATGACTGGCCTGTTCATATGTATTGCCTGCTCTAAAAGATCCTCATGATAGGGAATGAACCCGGCCTCCGGCCCCTGGGTAAAAAGATTTCCGACGAGTATGGTTGAAAGAACAAGAGCAACCATGGCAATTATCATTTTAACCCGGTCAAAGGATTTGAACTTTGCCTTTGTCTTGTCGATCCAGCCCAGATGAAGGCCTGCAGCGAAGGCCACCCCTGCCATGGTCAATATCCCCACGGTTTTTGAAAAAAGCGGCCGCAGAAAATAGGCGGCCATACCCATCAATATCCATCCCAGAAGCTTTCTCACCCAGAGCATCCATTCTCCGGACCTCGGGAGTTTACTGATGTTGCCTGAAAAAACAGCCAGAAAGAAGATCGGCAGACCCAGCCCCAGACTCAGGGTGAAAAATATGATAAAGCCGAGCCAGGGGCTCCCCATGCTGGCCACCCAGGTCAAAAGCCCCAGGACAAAAGGGCCGATACAGGGCGCTGCCACAATTCCCATGGCAAGCCCCATGAAAAATGAGCCCAGATATCCGGCACGAGATTTGGTGACCGCCTGCATGAGCTCGTATGGCACCCTTAATTCCCAGAATCCGAAAAGGCTGAAGGCAAGGGCCGTCAGAAGAGATGCAATAAGGGTCAGAACAACAGGGTGCTGGAGTAAAGCTCCCATTAATCCGCCCGTCAAAGCGGCAAACACCCCTATCATTGAATTTGTGACCGCAATACCGCCCACGTAACAGAGACCGTGCCCGATAGCCTGACCCTTTCCGCTCCTGCCCCCGAAATAGGAGATGGTAATGGGGATAAGCGGATAAACACAGGGGGTAAGGTTCAGGGCCATACCGCCGACAAAAATCCCGAGAAGGGTCCAGATCATGGCCCATCCATGAAGAGGGCCAAAAGCACTATCACCGGATGTTTCCGATGCCTGACCGGTCTGATCCGGGCTGTATTCACCGGCAGGAGTACGATTTACAGGAAACCCGTTTGCCTCCCATTCCGGGAAACCCAGAGGGTCACGATACACGTTTTTATAGCCAAGCTTTACAGCCACACGGGCTGCGGAGTCGCTGCGGACTCAAGTCAGGCCAGCTCAGTAAAACACAATGGAACGATTCCTGTCCGGCCCCAGGAATTCTTCAAGGGCCGACTTTTTCTGCCACCGGGAAAACCAGGTGGGTTCCATGGGGAAATTGACTGCATTTTTGATGTGACCGGTCAAAAATTCCCATTCCTGCCGGGTGTCAACAATCAGAGGCGATTCAGGATCTCCGGTATATTTTTCATGGAGCTCCTTTGTTGTGATCAGCTCATACCCGCCTGCTTTAGATTCCGAAACCACATCCTCCCAGGATGCTGTTTTGGGAGTAACGGCCCTGTTTGTGAACCACAATGCCCCGATGGTCAGACAGACCACGGCCAATGCCATTAAATTTTTTGTTATGTTTTTCATATCATTCCCTTCCTTTAGAAATATTATTCTCCTGATGCCACGGGCAATCCCATAGCCCGCCAGTCCTGAACTCCCTCCTCCAGACGCAGGGCGTGAAATCCTTCTTTGTTTAAAAGTTCAACCGCCTGGATGGACAGAACACAATAGGGGCCCCGGCAATAGGCCACAATTTCCTGATTTTTAGGCAGTTTTGCCAGCATTAACCCCAGCTCCTCCAGGGGAACGGACACGGCACCCTCAATATGACCGGCCTTGAACTCTTCACGGGGGCGGACATCCAGAATCGTGACGGCGTCTTCCCGGATGCGGTGGAGCAACGTGTCCCGGTCTATGGGTTCCATACCCTCTTTTCCTGCCAGGAAACGGTTTTTGATCTGTTCGATCTCAGCGATCCGTGTTTCGGCAATCCTTCTCATGGAAAGAAAAAATTCACAGACCATGGGAGCAGGCCGGTAAACTACATATAGTCCTTTTTTTTCCTGTTCCACCAGCCGGGAGTTTTTTAATACCTGAAGATGCTGAGAAGTACTGGCAATAGGCATGTTGGTTTCTTTGGCCAGGCCTTCCACCGTTCTTTCTCCCTGGCAGAGGATATCTAAAAGCTCCAGCCGCCGGGGGTTGGAAACAGCCTTGCCGATGCGTGAAAACTGCTCGTATATTTCATTTTTAAACTGTCTGTTTGGGCTCATGATGCTCTCCTGATCTACTATTCAATAATATTGTTGAATAGTAGAATAGACCATTCAAAAAAAATCGACAATGTTTTTAATCGGAATTTTTTTCAGCTTTCCGGATTTTTTTTATCTGGATTGACAAAAAGAATGCGACTGTTGATAAATTATAGTATCTTGAAATCTTCCGGTTTATCCAGAATCTAACATTATCTTTGTGAGGAAATAATGGCAAAAAATCTTTTTATTACAGCAACCGAGGCAAGAAGCGGAAAATCAGCCATTGCCCTTGGAATAATGGAACTTTTGATCCGGAACGTCGGCAGGGTTGGTTTTTTCCGCCCTTTGATCTATGCCGCGCCGGACGGAAAAAAAATCGACAATGACATCCATTTATTCTCCACCTATTTCAAACTCGGCATCCCGGAAGAAAAAATGTTTGCCTATACATTAACGGAAGCTGG
>JAIFMF010000087.1 GCA_020048635.1 Desulfobacula sp.
CATGTCCAGCACCTCCCGGCCCCTGAATTCTTTCCGGGCCAGGAGATAAGCTACCGGTATCCCGGTCACCACGATCAGGAGGGTTGAAAGGCAGGCCACCTGCAGGGACAGGCGCACGGAAAAAAGAACGGATTCCATTCATGCGCCCTATTTGCCGGATTTGAAACCGTATTTTTGCAGAACAGCCCGGCCTTCATCGGACAGGACCAGGTCAATAAACGCCTTTGCCCCGGCTTCGTTTTTTGATCCCTTGACCACGGCAATGGGATAAACAACGGGTTTATGGCTTGGTTCAGGCGCAGCAGCCACGACCTTTACTTCCTTGGACCGGGCCGCAGCATCGGTGGCATAGACCACCCCGGCATCCACTTCGGCCCTGGCGACATAATCCAGAACCTGCCTGACATTTTCCGTGTAGATGAATTTATCCTTTATGGACGCCAGGATATTGTAGAAATTAAATACATCTTCGGCATACCGGCCGGCCGGAACGCTTTTGGGATTTCCCACGGCAATCTTTTTAATCCCTGCAAAATTCAACCCCTCAAAGGAATTAAGACCTGTTTTTGCATCGGCCGGAATAACCAGAACCACGCTGTTCGAGGCAAAATCGGCACGGGTGTCGGCAACGGTCAGCCCTTGGCTGTCTGCCTCATCCATATCCTTTTTTGCGGCAGAGGCGAATATGTCCACGGGCGCGCCTCCGGCAATCTGCTTAAGAAGATCGCCCGAGGCGCCGAAATTAAAGACGCAGGCGGTTTTGGTTTTAGATTCATAGAGTTTGCCGATTTCCTCAAAGGCGTTTTTGAGGCTGATGGCTGCGGATACGGTGATTTCCTTTGAATCTGCAAAGGCAAAGGAAGATAGTCCTGCGCAAAGCAAAACGATTAAAAGATAAGCAATTTTAGTTTTTTTCATGTTGTTTTCCTTTTCAATCATTCATTTATCAGTGTCTTCCTTTTATTGTCATTGAAACAACACTAACTCAATCAGCTTTAGATCCATCACATATCTCGACCCGGCCTTCTGATGATAACCCATACCTGATTTTAAGATGTTTTTATAGCGATCATATTTATAGACGTCAAGTCATATTTATAAATTTTATTTTTTTTATTCCTGGCTTGTGTTATATTGCACCGAAATCAACAAAAAAAGGGCTCCAAAATATGAAGATGACCCGATACAGGATAAATCCATGACCCTTACCCATGACCCTGATATCATTTGCAGACTGAAAGAAATCCGAACCCGAAAAAAGATTACCCAGACTCAATTGGCCGACCTTGTGGGCATTCAACGGCAGGCCGTCTATGATATGGAGGTCGGCCGCTATCTGCCCAACACCTCGGTGGCCCTCCGTCTGGCAAGAATTCTGGGTTGCAGTGTGGAAGATATTTTTTCAGAAACCTTACAGAACACCCATCCCGTTGTTCTGGCTGACCATCCGGATACCGCCAACCCAAGGGTGAGTATTGCCAGGATACGCAATAAGCTCTACGCCTATCCCCTTTCCGGTGTCAATTCCATCACGGAAGAAATGAGGGCTGCCGATGGCCTGCTTCTGCCCGGTAAAAACGAAGCAACCCTGTTGAAATCCGATGAACAACTCGAAAACACAGCCCTGCTCCTGGGATGTGACCCGGCTTTTTCAATCCTGGGGCAATATGTGATGAAAAACAAGACCGATGCAGGGCTTTACTGCAGGTTTGCATCCAGCAAAACAGCACTGACACAATTAGCAAAAGGCCTTGCCCATATTGCCGGAACCCATATGCACAACGCCGGGGATACGGACGGAAACCAGGAATTTGCCCGCCAAGTCCTCAAAAATTTTAAAGGCCTGCTGGTGGCATTCGCCATCTTTGAAGAAGGCTTGATGGTGGCAAGAAACAATCCCTTTAATATCCGAAACACCGGTGATCTTGCCCAGAAGAAAATCCGGTTTGCCAACAGAGAAAAGGGAGCTGCATTAAGAAGCCTTCTGGATGATTGCCTCTGCCGTGAGAACATTCCTTTTTCCGCGGTCACGGGGTATGATGACATTGTTACCAATCATTCCCAGGGTGCCCAGAAAATCCTTTACGGCATCCGTGATGCGGCTCTGGGGCTTCGGTCCGTGGCCGAAGCATTTAACCTGGATTTTGTTCCCATCACAACGGTAAGGTGCGATCTGGTCATCCCTCAGGATCTATTAACCCATGCCGGGGTAAAAATAGCTCTGGATACCCTCCAGAAAAGTGCATTCCGCAATGAACTCAGTTGCCTTCCGGGATATGACGCATCCTGTACGGGAAAAATCATTACCCGGTTTTGACACCGGTTTACCCTGCCTTACCAAAAGAGCAGGCCGTAAACCGGCAGGATTTGCAGTTCAGGTAGAAGCATCCTGTGGTGATGATGAGGTCGGTATCCTTCTCAAGATATTGCCTGATCTGCCGGCTGATCATTGCCAGGTTATCCGGAGAAGGTAACCCCCGGTCCTGAAAGTGCGGATGCAAGTTCGAAAACAGCATCATCTTCATGCACCTGATCCTCTTTCAGATCAAGAACATAAAGATTGTTTTTCCCCATGCGCATGAGCCTGCATTTTTTTTCCTTGTTTATTATCTTTTTTTTCAATGGCTTGATAATAGGTTCCCATTGCACAGGGCCGGCAAAGGGTCTGATCATCTTTCATAACTTCCCGTTTGTCCCTGACCACCTGGCCGCAGTTTTGACAAACCGCCTTGAACCGGGTAGGGCCGGGCATATCCGAAGCATTGACCGTCACCTGGACTTCCTGAATGGCAAACAGGTCTTCCAGCGGCATTCTTTTATAGGCAAGAATCTGCTGCCCGTTTTTATCCATGATTTCCGGAGCATACTTTTCCGCCAGATCTCTTGAAGTCTCATTGGACACTATCCTGAAAGCTTTACCGGTTTCAAGATTGACAAAAGTGGCAGCCATGATGCCGTTGTCCACAAATTTCAGGGATCGTCGGCCCAATCTCGCTCCGGTCACAAAAGAAATCGCATCCGTGGCGCACCGGTCCATTTCTACATACACGATCAATTTTTTGATCTGGGGCAGCCTGTCCGGGTTATCAAGATCAATGAGACGGCATCCTTCCATGGCCATGCGCACACCCACCACCTGTCCGGGACACAGGTGGCCATGGGCTTCTGCCGATCCTTTTAACAGGGTTTCAAAATCTTCCATGAATGCTTTCCAGTGTGCTGTATAGCGCTTTCTTGATTATTAAAATTGACCTTATGTTAAGATTAAGTTAACTCATCTTTTCGATATAAAAAATAAGGTGCTGGAATTACTATTAGTTTCATCCATTGGTGAAGCCTTTATGGCACTACTTTTGTTCATTTTTAACTATTTTTTTGATTGTTCTTCCCGAATAGATTTTGCTGTGATTACTGCCTTGCAATCCGGGCAACGCTTTTTTTTGTCTTTCCTGAGATTCCCAGCTCCCTTTCGAGCTTTATGTCCCCGGCCTTTTCCTTTGTTCTTATTCCCCTTTCCATCATTCCCAACACCTTTTTTATCCCAGTCCGGCTTTTGGGACGATGGTTTGTTTACTTCCAAATTTATAGATTTGATTTTGATTCTTTCGAGTTCCGCTTTGAGATGAATGATTTCTTCCCGCTGTTCTTTATTTTGTCTTTCCAGTTCCTGATATTTCTTCTGAAGCTTTTCAAAGGCTTCGATAAGAACAATCCTGGTCCATTTGAAGAAATATTTGAATTTTTCTTTTGTTGTCATGTGATACCCCTGGAACAATTTTATATTTTTGGATACCACAGAGATTCAGAAATGTCTATCTTTTTCTGAAATCAGTTTGAACTTACAATATATTTAGTTTATATCCCATCATATAGATTCTTTTTCATAGTTTTCTTGACAAAAGGCATTTTCTTATCCTACATGCTTAATCTCTTTCAGCCTATTTTTTGGAATAACAAGAGGTGAAGAATGGCTTTCATTGAAACCCGTCAGGATGGTTACATCCTTGAAATTAACATAAATCGTCCCGAAAAGCACAACGCCTTGTCTCCCGAGATGTACCGGGACTTGGCTGTAGCCTATGGTGAACTCAGCCGCAATCCTGACCTGCGCGTGGCCTTGTTGTATGCCGAAGGCAAGCACTTCACGTCCGGTGTCGAGTTAGATAAGTGGGCTCCTATTTTTGGCAATGGCAAGGGATTTGAGATTTGTAAGGGTGGGGTCGACCCCTTTGGCCTGACTGGTGAGCGTCATAGCAAACCGGTGGTGATGGCGGTGCAGGGCAATTGCTTCACTTGGGGTGTTGAGGTCATGCTCAACACGGAGATCCGTGTCGCTGCTGATGACACTCGGTTTGCCATGCTGGAGGTCAAGCGCGGCATCTTCCCTTGTGGTGGTGCAACCCTGCGTTTGCCTCAGCAAATGGGCTGGGGCGCGGCACAGCGCTATTTGTTGACGGGGGATATCTGGTTGGCCGACGAAGCGTGGCGGTTGGGTTTGGTGCAAGAGGTGGTACCCGCCGGGCAGCAGGTGGAAAAGGCCCGAGAGATCGCAGAAAAAATTGCCAAGGCCGCTCCTTTGGGTGTCCAAAATGTCCTCAAGTCGACCCGCATGGCCTGGAATGAAGGCGAGGTTGAGGCTGCCAAACATCTCTTCAAAGACTTGCTTCCCGTGATGCAAAGCGAGGACGCTGCCGAAGGCGTGCGCTCGTTCATGGAGCGCCGCGAAGCCGTTTTCAAGGGCCGTTGATGCACGCCACGTTCATCTTCCCCACGCCTGTGGGGGTATTTCTCATGGGTTTTTGTTTTTGTAGATGAGTGCGATTTTGACTTGCCAATCCTGCAACCATCCTTAAACTTAATAAAAAGGAAATGATATCCGGAGCCGTCTAATCCACCCCGAATTCCGAGGGTTTCAGCCGGGTCAGATAATCCACCAGCAATTGATTTTTCTGAAAGGAAAGGCGTTCTTTTTTGATATAAATATGGAATTCGTCTGCCGCGGGCTTGATATGGGGGAAGGGGTCCACCAGGGTGCCGGTTTCAAGCTCTGTGATCACGGTATATTTCGGAACAAAGCCGATGCCGATGCCAGCCACGGCGCCATTGATCAGTCCCCGGATGTGGTTGATCTGCATGACGTTTTTCAGGCAGCCCTGTTTGTCCGCGGGAATGGCAGTGATAAAATTACGCCACCATTCCAGATCCTTATCCATGGAAAGGATTTTTACCCGTTCAAGGTCATTCAGGGCGGTTATGC
>JAIFMF010000093.1 GCA_020048635.1 Desulfobacula sp.
CGCCCAGGTCAATGAAAGCGCTAAAGAACTGTCAAAACTGGCTGAAGAGTTAAATGGCATGCTGGGCCGTTTCAAAATCTAAAGAGGGGGCAAACATGTTTGGTATTTTAATCACAGTAGCTATCTCATCAGTAATTGTTGTATTTCTTGCGGTAAAATATGTAAAATGTGCAAAGTCTTTAAAAGAAACAGAAGACTACCAGTTAAAGCTTGAAAGGGCTGAAAATACTCTTAACGAAACCAGACACTGGTATAATCAGTTGCTGGATTTGTCTGAAACAATCATGTCAGTCACAGACATGAACATGAACTGGACGTTTATTCCAGCATCCGTTGAAGGAATGTTGGGCAAAAAAAGGGAAGAGATTCTTGGTCAACAATGCAGCAACTGGGGAGCAGCAATCTGTAAAACAGATAAATGCGGAATAGAATGCTTCAGAAAAGGAAAGCCAGAAACAACTTTTGATCAGTTCGGTGGTAACTTTAAAGTAAAAACCCATCCACTCTACAACCTTGCACATCAACAGATTGGACACGTAGAATTGGTATTTCCAATAACAGCACAAGTTCAGCTTGAAAAGGCTTTGAGCTCTACAACAGAAGTTGCAACCATCATGGCATCAGCTACTGAAGAGATATCAACAAATATGATGAATGTTTCAGCAACCGTGGAAGAGCTGTCGACTTCTATGGCTGATGTGACCAAGAACGTTCAGCATATCGGCTCGTCAATGAAACTGTCTGCATCAGACATCAACGGGATTAATATCCAGTCTGAAGACATTAAAAAGGTAATGGAGGTGCTGAAAAATAAAATCATATCTATTAGCTCAATTTCATCTTCAATTGAAGAGATTGCAGATCAGACAAAACTTCTTGCCTTGAATGCGACAATTGAAGCCGCAAGAGCACGCGAAGAAGGTAAAGGCTTCGCTGTGGTAGCCAGTGAAGTCAAAGAACTTGCAAGACAGACAGCAGAAAAATCAGCAAACGTAAGAGATCTTGTATCGGAAATACAAGGCAGTACCGATGAGGTTTATGACAAATTGAAAACAATGCAGGCTTCCATTGATGGAGTGAACAACAGTTCACAAAGAATTGTTGAAGCGATTACAGTCATCTCTTCCTCAATTGAGGAACAGAATACAGCTTATGGATCTGCATCAATGAACATTCAGCAGGTAAATGAAGGCACACGAGAGATCGCGGAACTTGCTGTTAAAACACTTGAATCAGTGAATAAACTCAAAGAGGTGAAATAACTTGCCAGAAAGTCCCTACCCGGGCCACAATACCGAGGAAGAATTACGGCCCAATGAGAAACGTCTTCAGACCCTTCTTGATCTGAATCTCATGACCAAAGGCAGTGAAAGCGATCTCACGCATTTTGCCATGGAGTCTGCGGTTCAGTTGACCAACAGCTCAATCGGCTATATCGCCTTCGTTAATGAGGATGAGACGTTGCTCACCATGTATGCATGGTCTATCGAGGCCATGCGGGAATGTGCCATTGAGAACAAACCGATTGCGTATAAAGTGTGTGACACAGGTCTCTGGGGTGAAGCCATTCGCCAGCGCCGGGTGGTGATCACCAACGATTACGCAGCACGCAATCCATTGAAAAAGGGAACACCCGAAGGCCATGTCAAGATTACGCGTCATATGAATATTCCCGTTTTTGAGGATAACCGGATCGTGATTGTTGCGGGTGTCGGCAACAAATTGACAGAATATGGAGAAGATGATATCCATCAGCTTACCCTTCTCATGTCAGGCCTGTGGACCATTCTATGCCGAAAACGGGCTGAGGCGGAAAAAGAAAAGCTTCAGGCTCAGTTGTTGCAAGCTCAGAAGATGGAGGCCATCGGCAACCTTGCCGGCGGGATCGCCCATGATTTCAACAATATGCTTGGGGTGATCTTAGGGCATGTGGAACTGGCCTTGAAAAAAATGGAAGAAGATAACAGCCTTCATAAAACCCTTAATAAAATTCAAGAAGCGGCACTGCGCTCAGCCGACCTCACCCGCCAGTTGCTGGCCTTTGCCCGCAAGCAGACCATCTCTCCCAGGGTCCTCAACCTCAACGATACGGTGCAAGGCATGCTCAACCTGCTGCTACGTGTCATCGGCGAGGACATCGACCTGGCCTGGGAACCCGGCAGAAACCTCAGCCCGGTCAAGATGGACCCCACCCAGATTGACCAGATTCTTGCCAATCTTTGTGTTAACGCACGGGACGCGATTTCAGGGGTGGGCAAGATCACTATTGAAACCGATCATACTGTCTTCGATGACGCTTATTGCGCCGGACATATCGGTTTTTTGCCCGGTGAGTATGTGATGCTGGCCGTGAGTGACAACGGCTGCGGCATGAACAGTGAAACTCTTTCACACCTTTTCGAGCCTTTCTACACCACAAAGAAATTGGGTAAGGGAACCGGCCTGGGCCTTGCCACCGTCTATGGCATCGTCAAACAGAACAATGGATTTATCAATGTTTACAGCGAGTCGGGCCAGGGAACCACGTTCAAAATCTACCTGCCACGCCATGCTGCCCATATGGACCAGGAGCCGCAGATACCCAGACCGCAGGCTTTGGCGCAGGGTTGTGAAACCATCCTGCTGGTTGAAGATGAGCCCATGATTCTTGAAATGACCACAACGATGCTGGAAGAACTGGGATACAGAGTTCTTCCCGCCCCCAGCCCGGGTGAAAGCATCCGCCTGGCCAAAGAGCATCCCGACCAAATTCACCTACTCATGACCGATGTGGTCATGCCGGAAATGAACGGTCGGGACCTGTCAATGTATCTGATAAAGCTTTATCCGGATTTGAAACATTTGTTTATGTCGGGATATACAGCCAATGTCATTGCCCACCAGGGCGTCCTGGACAAAGGCGTGGCTTTTATCCAGAAGCCTTTTTCACTGAAAGATTTGGCCGGTATGATCCGAAAGGTTCTGGATACAAAAGAATACACGACGGCCGCTTCCGGTGTAACTGAAGCCAATGACAATATGGGCCAGATTTTAGGGGCAACGAAGGATAAAGGACATTCTCCCGGTTGATTCCATTTCTTACAGGATTAGCATAATAATCCATGAGTTTGGATAGAATAAAATCGCAGGGGGTTTCTTGACTTTTTATAAAAAAATAGTTTATTTAAAAGCCATAGGGTGTGCTATACATCTAAATTTTATCCAAGAGGTAAAAGATACTATCAACAACTTGAAACGAAAGGAAAAACAGATGAAGAGAAATTCGATTTATGGATTAATTGTTTTATTTTTTATGTTCTGTATGTTGGGAACTGCCATTGCCAGCGAAACCGCCACCAAAGAAGAATGCATGGCAAAATGTAAAGAAGCGGCCGATATGTTTAAAGCAAAGGGGTTAGCGGCAACACTGGCCGTTATTAATGACAAGGCCGGTCCCTTTGTCTGGAAAGACTCCTATGTATTCTGCATTGATATGGAAACAAAAGCAAATGTCGCCCATCCCATCACTCCCAATCTCATCGGTAAAAATCTGATGGGTACGAAAGATACGAACGGGAAGCTTTTTTTTGCTGAATTTCATAATGTCGCCAGTGGGGCTGGTTCCGGATGGGTTGATTACATGTGGCCGAAACCCGGAGAGAAGGATCCCTCACCAAAAATTACCTATGTGCTTAAAGTTCCAGGCCAGAATGTTTTTGTGGCCGCAGGCATCTATAAATAAATTCGCTATAAAATCTCAGACGATTTAAATACCAGTTCTGAAATAGATGATTTCAGGGCTGGTATTTGGTTCCACGCGATGTAGGAGAAAATCCATGGTTCAATCAACATTCAAACTGTTTTCATCCATTAAAATGAAATTGATCGCTTTTACGATTATTGGAATCTTAGGCGTTTCCTCAATTTCGCTGATCAATAAATATTTTGACAACTCAAAGAATCAAGCTATTCATCTGGGACGCATCAGCCAGGATGTCGCCGGTTCGATTTTGAACATTATGGTCATTGAAGAGCAGTTGATCAGCTCTTCTGACAGAAATCTGGCCTCTTACACGGCAGAACGGGAAACCATGAAAAAAGCCATGGCCCTTTTAAAGGAAAACGCAAAACAGGAAAATATTATAACAGCAACAGAAACCATATTTTCACTGGAAGCCCGGCATGCTCAGATTTTCAAGGATATCCAGGCAACATTGATGAACATCGATAAAACAAAAGCAGACTATAATGCAACCAATGAAAATATATCGGAGCTTTTAAAAACAGTTATCAAGACCGTTGATAAAAAGGAGACAGAGCTAATGATGCTGGGGGACTTGCTTTCCTCCGAATTCATATCTGTCAGAAAGGAAACGGTTGAATTATTATCTTTTGGAAATGAAAGACTTATTAATTTATTAAGTAATCTGTTTATTTATAATGATCTTGAAAAATTTCTCCAGAAGAAGACCGACCTTGAAAAAGCCATGGGGATGTCTGTTAACAATCTTTCTACCATTTACAGCACAGTCAAATCCAAGGAGTTTAATGATATTTTGGTAAAAGTGAGGGCATTGCTTGCCACCACTCAAGAACAGGAGACCAGTCTTCTTGAGGAGTGGAAAAAAACAAGATCCCTGATGCCGGAGCTCAACGCTACTGGCACGGAAGTTAAAACGACAGCCGGCAGCATTGCGGATATGGCGGATGCCGAACTTAAAAAAACCATTACAACTGCAAATTACAACAATCTGCTCGTTTCCATTGCCGTTGTCATCGCGTTGCTGGTATTGGGTGCTGTCATTACACGAGGGATTATAAACCCCATTGGACAAACCGTGGATATGCTGAAGGATATCAGCCAGGGGGAGGGTGATTTGACCAAACGCCTGGATGCCTCCAGTCAAAATGAGATGGGAGAAATGGCCCGCTATTTCAACCAGTTCATAGAGAAATTGCAGGGCATTATTGGCAGCGTTACAGCCAATGCCAACACTGTTGCGTCGTCATCAACGGCGTTGGCGTCTGTGTCAGCCCGGATGACCACAAATTCCGAGAATACTGCTGAAAACTCTCAAGCCGTTGCTGCGGCGGCGGAAGAAATGAGTACCAATATGAACAATGTATCCTCGGCCATGGAAGACACATCAGCCAATATCCAGATGATCGTCTCGGCCGCAGAAGAGATGACATCGACGATTCAGGAAATTGCCAACAACACCTCCAAAGGCAATAGCATCACACAAA
>JAIFMF010000214.1 GCA_020048635.1 Desulfobacula sp.
CTTCTTTTACCAGAAAACAGATTGACGAGCTGACGGCATTTGCAGCGATTTATAAAGCCAAAGGGCTTGCCTGGATCAAAATCAAAGAAGATGAATGGCAGTCTCCCATTGCCAAATTCTTTACCGATGCGGAAAAAGAGGCTCTGCGACAACGGCTTGATCTTGAAATCGGAGATATTGTTTTCTTTGTGGCAGACAGTATTAAAATCACAAATGAGGCACTGGGTCAGCTAAGAAATGAACTGGCAAGACGGCTTAATCTGATTTCCGACAACACCTTCAGCTTTACCTGGGTAACCCATTTCCCGCTGATGGACTATGATGAAACGGAAAAACGGTATCAGGCGCTGCACCATCCCTTTACTTCTCCCCTTGAAGAAGATATAGAAAAACTTGAGACAGATCCACTTTCGGTAAACTCCAGAGCCTATGACCTTGTACTGAACGGCATTGAAATTGGCGGCGGCAGTATACGAATCCATTCAACCGATCTTCAGACAAAAGTATTCAAGTGTCTTGGCATAAATGAGACCGAGGCCAATGAAAAATTCGGGTTTCTGCTGAATGCCCTTGCATCGGGCGCACCACCCCACGGTGGAATCGCTTTCGGGTTGGACCGATTGATGATGCTGCTGATGAAAGAAGATTCCATCAGAAATGTGATTGCTTTCCCCAAAACCCAGAAAGCCACCTGCCCCATGACTGAAGCACCGTCAAAGGCGGCAACGGCGCAATTGATAGAACTGGGAATCAAGGTATCCAGGACGGAATAAAAAATCAAACTGGGCTCTAAGGTGTCTTCTCTTGCCCAGGGGAAGACACCTTTCAAGTTTAGCCGGTTTTATCAGAATATTCCAAAATATTTCCCATACCCCTCTTCTTCCATTTTCTCCTTGGGAATAAACCTGAGTGAAGCTGAATTGATGCAATATCTCATGCCGGTGGGTGCAGGGCCATCATCAAACAGGTGCCCCAAGTGGGAGTCACCCACCTTGCTTCTGACTTCCGTACGAACCGTGAAAAAGCTTTTATCCTTTTTTTCAACAATGAAATCAGATTCTAGAGGCTTTGTAAAACTCGGCCATCCGGTTCCGGATTCAAATTTATCTTTTGAGCTGAAAAGCGGTTCTCCGGATACAATATCCACATAAATGCCTTCTTTTTTATTATCCCAATATTCATTATGAAAAGGCTGTTCTGTTCCATTCTCCTGGGTGACCTTGTATTGAATCGGCGTAAGTTTTTCTTTTATTTCAGTGGGTTCAGGCCTTTTCCATGAAGATAGTTCTGACGATTTTTTTTCTTTCAGTACATCTGATTTTTTATCCGCCCCTGCTTCCTTCCATGTTTTTTCCAGGAATTTATCCCTTCCTGATCCCCATCGATAATAGGTGTAACGATTTGAATTTTTCTTATAATAATCCTGGTGATAGTCCTCGGCAGGATAAAATTTTTCAAATTTTGTAATGGGGGTCACAATGGGCTTGTCAAATACCCTTGACTCTTCAAGAGCTTTTTTTGAAGCGAGGGCTTCCTGTTTTTGAATATCATCATGATAGAAAATTTCCGATCTGTACTGGGACCCCCTGTCTACAAACTGGCCGTCCGGATCTGTCGGGTTGATATGCCGCCAGAAAACCTCCAGAAGCGCGTTATAGGTTGCGACGCCGGGATCATAATACACCTGAACAGCCTCAGCATGACCGGTGCCGCCCATGGAAACCGCCTCATAGGTCGGATTTGCTTTCTGCCCGCCTGTATAGCCGGAGATCACTTCTTTAACCCCGTTTATTTTTTCAAAATCCGCCTCTATACACCAGAAGCAGCCGCCTGCAAAAGTTGCAATTTCAGATTTTTCTGCCATGGCCGGATATCCTTTAATATTAAGTATTGAAACAATCGTGAGTATCATCAATGGTATTTTCATTCTGCATCTCCTTTTTTAACCTTCTTGCTCTTTCCCTGTTGATCGGTATAGCTGCCTAAAATCACAGATTAAAGTTAAGGTAATCACCATTTCATTACAACACAATTTAAAAAAGAGAAATTTAATAGATTGGGGTTAGGTTTGAAAAATAAAAACGCACCGGAACATAAGGGCAACATGCTTCGGTGCGTTTCTTTAACGGGTATCAGAATTAATCAGGACGCTCTTTTCCGTTTTACCTGCAAAATCGGCGTGTTAAATACCAGAGCAGATACGTCATCATCTCTTTTGACTTTCAGTTCAAGTGCGTCTTTATCAATTTCAAAATATTTTGAAATCACAGCCACAATATCGTTTTGAAGGTCTGTCAGGGTCGTGTCATTCACCTCAAGTTTGTCATATATCAAGGAGAACTGGAGTCTTTTTTTAGCCGTATTTTTACTGGGTTTCTGACTCGTGAATCTTTTAAATAATGCGTTGAACATTCGATTCTCCTTATTATTTAAACCCAAAGGTTTTACTGATTTTTTTCCACATGCTTGATCTATGGGACGGTATCTCAATGGGTAAATCAGCCTCGCCGTTGAGTCTTCTGGCAATCCGCCTGAATGCATGACCTGCTTTTGAGTCATTCTGCAAAACCAGCGGGGTTCCTGTATTGGAAGAAATCAGCACATGTTCATCCATGGGGACAAGCCCGAGAAGCTCTATGGAAAGGACTTCAAGCACATCTTCATAACTGAGCATCTCTCCTCTTTCCACCCGGGATGGTTCAATCCGGTTCACAACCAGTTTCGGGGTCAGGGAGCGTGAGTATAGAATGCCGATAACACGATCGGCGTCCCGGACGGAAGACACATCCGGCGTACAGATAACGATAGCCTCATTGGCACCGACAATGGCGTTTTGAAATCCCCGTTCGATTCCGGCAGGAGAATCCATAATTACATAGTCAAACTCCTTTCGAAGATCGTTGGCCACACGTTCGACACCGGCGGGGGATAAAACATCTTTATTATCACTCTGGGAAGCAGGGATCAAAAAAAGATTTTCAATTCTTCTATCCCGGATAGCGGCCTGGCTGATTTTGCATTTGCCAAGGACAACATCCACAATATTAAAGACAATCCTGTTTTCAAGACCCATGACAACATCAAGGTTTCTCAACCCGATATCCATGTCCACGATAGCAACCCGTTTACCTTCCAAGGCCAGGGCTGCGCCAATGGAAGCGGTGGCAGTTGTTTTTCCAACGCCCCCCTTTCCTGATGTCACAACGATTACTTTTCCTTCCAATTCACACCTCTATATTTATTTATTAAATAGCTTCCGGCCAAGGCATTTTACGGAAAGGATTTGCCTTCATATAATCCTTTACAATAATTGCGCTATTTTCAACACTTGCATATTCCGGTTTTATCCCGGCTTCTTCATCAATTCCTGAGGCCGCCGTTTCCCCGATCCTGACCAGGGTGGGCCTGAATTCCAGAGCAAATACGATTGCGGTTTCGGTATTCGGAAATCCGGCATGGACTTTTCCTGCAAGCTTCCCAAGAACAATAACATCACCGCCTGCACAAATTTCCGAACCCGGGTTGACATCTCCCATGATCACGATATGCTTTCTGGATTCAATTTTCTGGCCCGAACGAACGATACCTCTAAGCATCAACACATCGCTCCGGTGATGGTTCCAACCTTTTGAAAGATCTCTCTGACGGATCCGCTCGGTCGGGATAGATCTTTTTTCCGGGGGTGTGGATACTTTAGCCACTTCAAATGTTGTCATCAGGAATGATTTAAGACTTTCTATCAGATCGTCATGACCTTTTGCGCCCCCAACATCTAAAACGACACTTGCATTTATTGCCAGATGTTTCAGATTCCTGAATACCTTGTCTATTTCAGACTTGAGAACATCTTCCGAATGAGACGGATCAAGTGTTATCCAGAACCCGTCACCAACTCCTTTCAACTTTACCGGGGCAGCACTGTCAAAATTAATCATATCAGTATCTTTAGCAAAGGCATGTGTCCATCCAAATAATTTTCAAGGACTATAGATAATCATGAGATTCGTGTCAAGGATTGAATATGCCAAAAATTAAAGGACTTGCAGACAAGCTTGAAAAAGCTGCCTGCAAGAAAGATTTCAATGTTCATATTTCCAAAACTTCTCTCAATTTGTGAGAAAAATCAATTACACTGTAAGGTTTTAAAATATATCCCCTACACCCCTGTCTCAGCATTTCCTGGGCCTTTTCATCGATGGAATACCCGGTTGAAAGAAGGACCTTGATATCAGGATTGAGCTTTTTAAGTTTCAAAAAAGTTTCTAGCCCGTTCATCTCGGGCATGATCATGTCCAGAATAACCAGATTGATCTTATCCTGTTCCTTTTTATAAATTCTTATGGCTTCTTTTCCTGAATCCGCGGTGATAACACTATATCCCAGCGCCTTGCAGATTTCACGGCCAACGGTCAGAATCCTTTCCTCATCATCTACCAAGAGGACAGACTCGTTCCCCATAACCAGTTTTTCATCTTTTGCCGGGATGTCGAGGTTATCCGTTGTTTCCTTTAAGGGCAGAATAACGGAAAAAGAAGATCCTACATTGGGAGAACTCCAGACATCAATGACACCGTTGTGATTCTGAATAATTTCTCTTGCAAAGGTTAATCCGAGCCCCTTTTTTTCAGGATAGTGTTCATGATCTGCAGAATAAAAAGGGGTGAATATTTTTTCCAGTACCGCTTTTTCCATACCCATACCCGTGTCGGTAATGGAAATTTTGACAAAAAACCCGGAATTCAATCCGTATGAGTCTGCGGTCCCATTCAAAATAGCAGCCGATTCAGTGACAACAGACAGTTTCCCTCCTTTGGACATGGCCTGAAGCGCATTGTCAATGAGGCTCATCAGCACCTGGCTGATTTTATCAGGGTCTGCTTCAATGATCAGGGGTTTGGAATCCAGGTCCACATCAAGGACGATTCTTTTCCCCTTAAGATCGAGATGTTCTACTGTTCTTCGAACCAGCCGGTTGACATCAATGGCGGTTGTATAATATTCATCCACCTTGGCAAACCCAAGGAGCTGGGTTGCAATTTCAGATCCCTTGTCAATACAGCGGATAATTTCAATAATATGACGGTGAAGAGGATCAGACGGCTGTATGCTGTTCATCATCAGCGATGCCCTGCCCTTGATGGCGGCCAGAAGATTGTTAAAATCATGGGCTATCCCGCCAGCAAGTGCTTCCACTGCATCGGGACTCTCATTTTTTAGTTGAATGTGTTCCATTTCACACCTTGCCTTAACACTTTATTGATAGCAAATTTATCTTAAACAAGGGTACTATAGAAAAGTCTTATGGAAATATCCATAATCACCGGATCGGGCTGGTGTAGAGCTGCCAATTCGATGGCTGCCCGTCCATTTTTTGCAATCGCTGAGACGGTTATGCCCTTTTTTCAAGAAGAATTTTCAAACCTTCCCCTATAATGGCGTGATCATCTGCTATGATAACTCATGTTTTCATATTAACCCTGTTCATTTCATTTTTCAAAAAACAGTATCCTGAAGACCCATTAAAATCAAACAATAATTTTTGAACTCATTTTTTTATTGGCAAAAAAAATTATTAATTTATGATTCTGTTCCATTATGATGTTTCTATATTAAAGAAAAGAATTTCAAGCCTCACTTCATTTATGAAATAGCTGCTGGAAAATGCAGTCTTTTTGTATTCAGGCTGAGTAAAATACCCAAAACCTTTTTTATTGCTCAAAAGATTGAATACTGATACAAATTCAAATGGAGGAAAACAATGCTGGTTGTAATGCAAAAAAATGCAAGTGAAGAAAAAATTAATGCTGTTGTAAATGCCATCGAAAAAAAAGGTTATACAGCCCGACCTATACCTGGGGGAGACAGAGTATCCATCGGAATTTTATATAATCCGGGTTCCATTGATGCCGACCATTTCCTGGGGTTTGACGGTGTAAAGGAGGTCATTCCGGTGACAAAACCATATAAACTTGTCAGCCGGGAGTTTAAGCAGGAAAATACCTGCATCAGAGTTGGAGATGCGGTCTTCGGCAATGGAAGCCTGCCTGTAATTGCCGGTCCCTGTGCGGTTGAAAGCGAGTACCAGATCTTATCTATTGCAAAATCCGTCAAAGACGCCGGTGCAAAATTGCTCAGAGGCGGGGCATTTAAACCCAGAACCTCCCCCTATTCTTTCCAGGGCCTTGGCGAAGATGGTCTTAAATTGCTGGCAAAAGCTCGGAAAGAGACCGGATTGCCCATAGTAACGGAAGCCATGGATGTTGAAACTTTTGATCTTGTTGAAGCATATGCCGATATCATCCAGATCGGCGCCCGGAATATGCAGAATTTCAGTCTTCTGAGGCGGGCCGGGAAATCCCGTAAGCCCGTCATCCTGAAAAGAGGAATGTCTGCCATGCTCCAGGAATGGCTCATGGCAGCCGAATATATCATGGAAGAAGGCAATAATAATGTCATTCTTTGTGAAAGAGGCATCAGAACCTTTGTCAAACACAGCCGGAACACATTGGACCTTTCAGTTGTTTCAGCAGTTAAAAAGGAGAGCCATCTTCCCATTATTGTGGATCCCAGCCATGCCGCCGGTGTCAGGGAACAGGTCATTTCCCTTTCATTTGCCTGTGCCGCCTCAGGTGTGGACGGCATCATGATCGAAGTTCATAATCATCCTGAAGAAGCCATGAGCGACGGGGCGCAATCCTTATATCCGGAACAATTCAAAACTGTCATGGAAAAAATGAAGGACCTCCATGCCATTGTCGGAAGATAATAATGGAAACCTTTCATGTTAAAGGTGAAACTGCGTGTTCTTCCATCTATGTGGGAGAACACCTTAAAAATCTTGGAAATTACCTGCCGACTGCTCAGACAGTTATCATCACAGATGAAACTATAAAAAACAAATATAAAAAAGATTTTCCAGATCTTCCCATCATTACTATTGGGACCGGGGAAGGGATAAAGACACTTGCCAGTGTTGAATTCATACTAAAGGAATTGATCCGGTATTCCTGTGATCGTTCAAGCTTTATCGTCGGTATCGGCGGAGGGATTGTTTCCGACATAACCGGGTTTGTCGCTTCTATCTTTTTAAGGGGAATAAAATTCGGGTTTGTCTCCACCTCTCTTCTGTCCCAGGTCGATGCCAGTGTCGGCGGGAAAAACGGTGTCAACCTGGATGCCTACAAAAATATGATCGGAGTATTCAATCAGCCGGAGTTTGTCATCTGTGACATAGACCTTTTGCAGACCCTTCCCCGGAATGAAATTTCAAATGGATTCGCAGAGATTGTCAAACATGCCCTGATCTGCGATGAAGCCTTGTTTGAGTTTATTGAAAATAATCTTCAGAAAGCCATGGCCCTTGATTATCAGACTATTTACAGGATAGTTGCGGAATGTGTAAGAATCAAATCCGGGGTCGTCGGGCAGGATGAAAAAGAATCCGGTGAAAGACGAAAACTTAATTTTGGCCATACCATCGGCCATGCCATTGAAAAAATTGAAAGCGCAGGGCACGGAAGGTCTGTTTCCATGGGAATGGTTGCGGCTGCAAAATTTTCAGAAGAACGGCAGTTGATTTCCGGTAAAGAAGTTTCAAGGATCATATCCCTATTAAAGGGCCTCAATCTTCCGACAACCTTTGATTATTCCCCGGAGGCCATCATCAGCGCTGCCGGTAAGGACAAAAAAAAGCAAGGGCAAGATCTTTTTTATGTCTTTCTGGAGAAGATAGGAAGGGCAAGGGTTGAAAAAATCAGTTTCCATGAATTGAATAAATTCATCAGAAAAATATTTATTTAAAGGATTTTGTCATATAAACGGTCAGAGGATCAGGACGATATGTGCCAAACGCATGGCATTCCTTATAGTCGAGGTTACGGTATAACCCCAGGGCTTCATATTGAAGTATCCCGATTTTCAATTTTGCAGACCTTATGGACTGTGCAATGAGATAATTTTCAAGTGCGGCCATTATCATTTTCCCCAAACCTTTTCCCCGATGGTCGTCCATGACAAAGACGTGTTTGATTTCACCATAATTCTTAAATATTTCAACAGCTCCAATGGCCAGAATATTTTCGTCCTGCATGGCACCATAAAAAATCACGTTTTTATTTGAAAAGGCTCCCAGACGATCCATATGCCTGCTTTCTGAGGGATATAAGGATGATTGGTATCTCTCAAATACTTCAATAAGATCTTTGGCTTTTTCCGGTTTTATCTGAACAATTTTCACGAATTGAGTCCTGCCTTTTTTTCAATTACCCGTATTTAATACAATCCCGAACCCTCGACTGCCAACTAATTGATATAGCACTATTTGGGGATAAAGACAAACCCCGGCCCGGCAAAAGATTCGAAATTCAATAAAATCCCTTTAAAAATCATCACAATTATAGTATCTATTCAAAAATCCAATGATGTACTGTGAATAAAATGAACCTGAATTTCCGATAAAAAATTAACCACATGCTTGGTTTTGTTTCAGCGTATGTAAGCAAGACCACGAGACAGTCAAAGGAGAAAAACATATGGCAAGCTTAAAAGGGACAAAGACCGAAAAAAACCTATTGACCTCATTTGCTGGCGAATCTCAGGCCAGAAACCGTTACACCTATTTTGCAAGTGCTGCAAAAAAAGAAGGCTACATTCAAATTTCTGATATTTTTTCAGAAACGGCAGACCAGGAAAAAGAACATGCCAAACGATTCTTCAAATTTCTTGAAGGAGGAGAAGTTGAGGTTACTGCTGCTTTTCCTGCCGGTGTCGTCGGTTCAACCCTTGAAAACCTGAAAGCTGCAGCAGCAGGAGAAGAATTTGAATGGTCGAAAATGTATCCCGGTTTTGCCCAAATCGCCCGGGAAGAAGGATTTGATGCTGTTGCCACGGTATTTGAAATGATTTCCGTGGCGGAAAAACAGCATGAAAAAAGGTATCGGGACCTTGCCGCCAATGTGGAAAAAAACCAGGTGTTTAAAAAAGATAAAAAGACAAAATGGCGTTGCAGAAACTGCGGCTATGTCCATGAAGGCGAGGCAGCCGTGGAAATGTGCCCGGCCTGTGCCCATCCGCAGGCTCATTTTGAAGTTCTGGCTGAAAACTGGTAGAAACCCCATCATTTCCAGAATTATATCAAGGGGTGACCCGCTTTTCCTTGCGAGAAGCAGTTGCCCCTAATTTATTTTGACCGGTATTGATTAATTGACAAAGATTGATTAACAACATATATTTACAGGCAATTTTTAACCTATAGTTAAATTAGGATGGTTGTTATGGCAGAAAATATTATAGAAATTAATGATGATTCCTTTGAGAAAATTGTTCTCAAATCCGATAAACCTGTAATGGTAGATTTCTGGGCTCCCTGGTGCGGACCCTGCAAAGCCATTGCACCTACAATCGATGCCCTTGAAAAAGAATTCGGTGATAAGATGACCTTTGTGAAAGTAAACGTTGATGATAACCCCGTCAGCCCTAGCAAATATGGAGTCCAGGCCATTCCAACGCTCATCTTCTTTAAAAATGGAGAAAAAGCAGACCAGATCACTGGAATGGTGGCCAAGCAAAAACTTGAAGAAACCATAAAAAATGTCCTAATATGAAGAGGAAAACCAATGATTAAGACTGATTATGATCTTGTTATTATCGGCGCAGGGCCTGCTGGCCTCACGGCTGGGATCTATTCAGCCAGGGCAAGGATGAACGTGCTTCTTCTGGAAAAAGCGGTGCCCGGAGGTCAAATCCTGATAACAGACTGGATAGAAAATTACCCTGGTTTTCCTGAAGGCATCTCAGGGTATGATTTATCTGAAAAAATGAAGATCCAGGCTGAATCACTCGGATTGAAAATTGAATCGGCTGAAGTTCATTCCCTTAATCTGTCCGGAGAGGCAAAAGAAATCATCTTAAAGGACAGAACCATTACCACTAAAAGTCTTATCATTGCCAGCGGAGCCTCTCCAAGGAAACTGGGTATTGGAGAAGATAAGTTTTTCGGGAAAGGGGTTTCTTTTTGCGCTACATGTGACGGGCCTTTTTTCAGGGATAAAATCGTTGTTGCCATAGGTGGAGGAGATACTGCCATACAGGAATCCATCTTTCTGACAAAATTTGCAAAAAAAGTATATCTCGTCCATAGGAGAAATGAACTTCGCGCTACAAAAATACTCCAGGAAAGAGCCTATAAGAACGAGAAGATTGAATTTGTGTGGGACAGTGTTGTAACCGGCGTCGAAGGTTTTTTCGGGGTAGAAGGAGTAAAGGTTAAAAACCTGAAAACCAATGAAGAAAAAACCATAACAGCCAATGGCTGCTTCATTTGGGTCGGAATTTTACCCAATACCGCTTTTTTAAACGGTTCCGTCAAAACCGATGAATTCGGGTTTATCAAGGCCGATGAAAAAATGCAGACCTCTGTACCGGGTGTGTTTGCCGCAGGAGATGTCAGAGATACCCCATTAAGGCAGATTGCCACCGCTGTTGGAGACGCTGCTATTGCAGCGGTTTGTTCTGAACATTATATTGAGAATCTATCATGATGAAAAAAATATTTCTATCTTTCATGATTATGCTGTTTTGCGGATGCTCGCTTTTTGAAACTTCACACCAGATGAATAAAAATGCAGAAGAGCTTGTTTCAGAAGGGTCTTCTGCTTTTATGGATAAAGATTATAAAGAAGCGATAAAAGCCTATACAAACCTGAAAGACTGGTATCCATTCAGTAAATATGCCAGCCTCGCAGAACTTAAAATTGCCGATTCCCATTTTTATCTTGAACAGTATGATGAGGCTATCCTGGCTTATGAAGAATTTGAAAAAATGCACCCTAAAAATGAAGCGATTCCATATGTGATCTATCAGACAGGGTTAAGCTGGTTTAATCAACTGGGTACAGTGGACAGGGATCATACCCCAGCTCTGAACAGCCTGACTCAGTTCAACAGATTAATAGACCAGTTCTCGCAAAGTGAATATGCACAAAAAGCAAAAGAAAATATTGCAAAGTGCATTGCAAATATTGCCGGACACGAACTTTATGTAGCAAATTTTTATATGAGGACAAAAAAATACGCTGCTGCATTGAACCGATATGAGGATATTGTCCAAAAATATCCAAATTTAAAAGAAAGTAAAGAGGCCCTGGCAAAAATTCCAGAATGCAAAGCCCTGGCAGATAAAGAAAAATAATTTCTTTACATTTATCGTTTAATAGTATATTTATTTCAGGTTGTTTTGTTTGATAAAAGATTTTTCTTTCAGGAGTATAAAAATGTCAAAAGAATGTGCAATTTGTGGAAAAACCCCAATGGTCGGTAATAATGTGAGTCATGCCCATAATTTAAATAAGAGAAGATTCAATCCAAATCTTCAAAAAGTCCGTGCGTTTATTAAAAAAGGTTGCATCAGAAAAATCAAGGTGTGCACAAGTTGTATTAAAGCAGGAAAAGTAATAAAAGCAGCTTAGCTTGCTTATTTATTAATTTTTCCAGTATTTAAAAATTCCGGTTCGGACTGTTCGAAATAACAGCCCGAACTTTTATTTTCAATCCTGCCTATAGAATTTTTGCTGCAAGTTCTGCCAGCTCTGAACGCTCGCCTTTTTCTAAATTGATGTGAGCATAAACTTTTTGCCCTTTCATTCTCTCTATTATAAATGCAAGTCCGTTTGTCTGGCTGTCAAGATAGGGGTGATCGATCTGAAAAATATCCCCGGTGAAAACAATCTTTGTGCCTTCTCCTGCCCTTGTGATGATTGTCTTTACCTCGTGGGGTGTCAGGTTCTGGGCTTCATCCACAATAAAAAAAACTTTCACAATGCTTCTGCCGCGGATATAAGAGATCGGCGTAATCACTATTTTTTCTTCTTCTATCAACTGCCTTATCTGCTTTGAGGTTGCGTTGCTCTCATTATAGTGATTCTGGATCACGGAAAGATTATCGTATAAGGGTTGCATATAGGGATCCAGTTTTGAAGCAACATCTCCCGGAAGAAACCCAATGTCCTTGTTGCTCAATGGAACCACGGGTCTTGCAATAAAAATCTGACGGTACAGGTGTTTATTTTCAAGCGCAGCAGCAAGTGCCAGAAGTGTCTTCCCTGTTCCAGCCTTTCCCGACAGGGTCACAAGGGGAATATCTGGATTCAGCATGATATTTAAAGCAAAGGTCTGCTCCGAGTTTCTGGGTTTAATGCCATAACAGGTTTTTGGCTGGACCCGCTTTATAGTCTGAGTGACCTCATCAAAAATACCCAAAGCGGATTTTGAGCCGTTTTTCATTATAAAATTTTCATTGCTGAAGGGTTTATCTTTCATACCAAGCTTTGCAATTTGGATTTCGCAGGGCTTCTGGTAAAACTCATCCAGCACATCTTCCCCGACATTATCAAGAATTTTCAAACCTGTGTACATATCGGATATGTTTTCAACATATTTGGAGTTGTAGTTCTCGGTTTTCAAGCCGATGGATTTCGCACGTAGCCTCAGATTAACGTCTTTGGTTACAAAAACCACATTCTTAAAGTCATGTTTTTTGGCAATGGTATAGGCAATATTCAATATTCTTACATCCGGCGTAATGATATTGAAATTGTTACGAATTTTTTCATCCAGAGGGACCTCAAGCAGGATTGATATTTTCCCATTCCCACTATCAATCTGCGCACCGCCGTTTAACATCTTATCACCGGACAAGGCATCAAGGGTCCGTAGAAAATCCCTGGCATTACAATTAATGATATTGTTCCCTTTTTTAAATTTATCAAGCTCTTCAATGACCGTAATCGGGATAAAAATATTATTGTCCTTAAACTGATGGATACAGCCACTGTCGTGGAGAATGACATTGGTGTCCAGAATAAAATTTTTTTTCACTGGCATCCTTTCTTTTAAACTACTCCTCCCTGAAAATTCTTTTAACATCCGTTACTTTTTTAACTTTCCGGATATCGGACATGATTTTGCGAAGCTGGTCCGTACCTTCGACCAGGACGGTAAAATAAAACAGACCGACACCGGTTTCCAGTGTCTCGGTTCTTGCATTCAAAATATTGGATTTATGTTTACTGATAACAAAGGCAATATCTGCAAGGAGTCCGAATCTGTCCTCTGTCCGAACCTTGATACCGGCAGGATAGGATTCCTTGGTATCATCGCTCCACTGGACTTCAATCCGGCGCTCCTCACTCATTGTGAGAACATTTGAACAGCGCCTGCGGTGTATGGTAACCCCCTGGCCCTGGGTGATATAACCGATAATCGGATCTCCCGGAAGGGGATTGCAGCATTTTGAAAATCGGACAAGAATATCATCAAGCCCTTTAACAATAATTCCTGTGCCTTCCTTTTTTGTTGTTTTTTCTGAGAATTTCTGGGGAAATGCCTCTTCCTTTAAATCCTGTTTTTCAAGATCCGGCAAGGCCTTATTGAAAACCTGCAAAGGAGTAAACTTACCAAACCCGACCTGAGCAATCAAATCATCAATATTTTTAAAGCCGTAACTGTCGGCAACTTTTTTTATCTCTCCTGACTTGATCAGGGCGTTGAAATTCTGATTTCTTTTTTTAAAGGTCTTTTCACACATCTCACGACCCAGGGAATAGGATCTTTCTTTTTCCCTGGCATTGATCCAGCCGCGTATCTTGGTTCTAGCCTTTACCGTCTTTACAAAACCAAGCCAGTCCGGACTTGGCGTATGGCCTTTGGTGGTTATAATTTCAATGATATCACCAGTTTTGAGTTGATGGGAAAGGGGGACGATCTTGCCGCTCACCTTGGCACCCGTGCATTCTGCCCCCACTTCCGTATGAATCAGAAAGGCAAAATCAACAGGTGTGGCTTTTTTAGGTAAGGTTTTAATCTCGCCGGTCGGTGTAAAAACATAGATTTCATCAGGGTAGAGATCGATCCTGACATTTTCCAGGAATTCATCCGGGTCTTTGTAATGCTCCTGGTTTTCCACAAGCTTTCTGATCCAGGCAAATAAGAGGCCTGTATCCTCGTCAATCTTTGTTCCTTCCTTATAGCTCCAGTGGGCTGCAATACCGGATTCGGCGATCCTGTTCATTTCCCAGGTCCTGATCTGGATTTCCACCCTTTCTCCCTTGGGGCCCACCACGGTGGTGTGAATGGACTGATACATATTGGGTTTGGGGTTGCCGATATAATCCTTGATTTTATAATAAATCGGCTTCCACATGGCATGAATAGCGCCCATGGCGGCATAACAGTGGGGAACCGTGTCGACTATAATCCTGAACGCAATAATATCGTAGATCTCATTGAATTCAAGATTCTGGGATAACATCTTCTGATAAATACTGTAATGCTGTTTGTACCGGCCCTTGATTTCGCATTCAAGTTCCATTTCCTGCATTTTTTCCTTGAGTTTTTCATTGACTTCCCGGATATAGTCTTCCTTTTCATCCTTGGCCCTGTTCACCAGGGCGTCAATTCTTTCGTATTCATCTCTCAAAGTATAATAAAATGCAATTTCCTCAAGCTCGTATTTCATCCAGAAGATACCCAGTCGCGCAGCAATAGGAGCATAGATATCCAGAGTTTCCTGAGCAATGGCCGCTTGTTTTTCAGGGCTGTTGTGATATTTCAGGGTCCGCATATTGTGAACCCTGTCAGCCAGCTTGATCAGCACCACCCGGATATCATCGGCCATGGCTAAAATCATTTTTCGCAGGCTTTCCGCCTGCCGGGCGGCTTTTGTCCCGAAAGGAAGGACGGACAGCTTGGTTACGCCTGAAACAATTCGGGCCACCCCAGGACCGAACATTTCTTCAATATCTTCTTTTGTGGCCGGAGTATCTTCAATGACATCATGAAGAAGTGCCGCCGCAATACTCTCCATATCCATCTTCATGTCAGCCAGGATATCTGCTACTTCTAATGGGTGGGAAAGATAGGGTTCACCGGAAAGCCTGACCTGGCCTTCATGAACCCTTGCAGAATAAATATAGGCCCGGTCTATGATATCGGAATCCCCTCCGGGATTATATTCGGAAATTTTATCCAGTATGTCGGTGATTCTGATCATAGATTATAATTAATACGCTTTTGAAAAAAGTACCCGTCTTGAGCTGGCACTGCCGCAATAAATACATTTTCCTTCTTCCATCGGGCTGTCAAAGGGAATACAGCGAATGGTCACGGACAGATCCTTTTTAATAATTTCCTCGCATTTTTCCGATCCGCACCAGTGGGCCATGACAAATGCCCCGTTGTGATATCCAGCGGCCGTTTGATATAAATCATAAAATTGTTTTTTATCATCCATATCAATGGTATTTTCTTTTCTGTAAAGACTGGCCCTGTTGAAAATGGTTTCCTGGATGTTGTCCAGGATAGTTGGAATCTCACTGATAAATACTTCCCGATTCATAGATAGCTTCTGGGAGGACGACTGATCTCTTCTGGCCATGAAAACACAATTTTTTTCAATATCCCGGGGCCCGAGTTCAATACGGACTGGAACTCCTTTTTTGACCCAGTCCCATCCCCTGGCGCCGCCGATATCCCGGTCATCCAGTTCAACCCGTATCTTTTGACCATGGAAAAGCTTTGCTTCCAGTGCATCCTTAAGACCTGAGGCACTTTCCAAAATGGCCCGGCGGTCTTCATCCTTTTTAAAAATCGGCAGAATCACCACATGGGCCGGTGCCACCCGAGGTGGAAGCACAAGCCCGTCATCGTCGGAATGTGTCATGATCATCCCGCCGATCATCCGTGTGGATGACCCCCAGGAAGTGGTCCATGCATAGGCTTCCTGGCCTTCCTCAGTTTGAAATTTTATACCGGAGCTCCTGGCAAAATTCTGGCCCAGAAAATGAGACGTTCCTGCCTGAAGCGCTCTTTTGTCCTGCATCATAGCTTCAATACAAGTGGTATCATCTGCCCCCGGGAATCTTTCCGACGGGGTTTTTCTACCTCGTATCACGGGCATAGCCAGGTATTCTTCAACAAATTTGGTATACACATCCAGCATGAGCAGGGTTCTTTCTTTTGCTTCCTGCTCGGTTGCGTGGGCCGTATGGCCCTCCTGCCATAAAAATTCACTGGTCCGAAGAAACATCCTCGTCCGCATCTCCCATCGCACCACATTGGCCCACTGATTTAAAAGAATGGGGAGATCCCTGTAGCTATTTGTCCACCGGGCCATGGACTCACCGATAATGGTTTCAGATGTAGGACGGACGATCAAGGGTTCTGCAAGCTCACCAGCGGGCTTTAAGCCGCCCTTGCCGTCCGACTCAAGCCTGTGATGGGTGACAACGGCACATTCTTTGGCAAAGCCTTCTACATGTTTGGCCTCTTTTTCCATATAACTTAAAGGTATAAACAATGGGAAGTATGCATTTTTAACCCCTGTTTCCTTGAATAACGCATCCATTAAATGCATCATGTTTTCCCAGATGGCATAACCCCAGGGTTTGATAACCATGCATCCCCTGACCGGTGAATTTTCAGCCATATCGGCTGCTCTTACCACTTCCTGATACCAGTCAGGATAGTTCTGTTCCCGTGTCGGCGTGATTGCTGTTTTTTCACTTCTTGCCATTATTATCCTCCAAATTTTTCGTCATATTATCAATTTCATCCAGCAACTGATCCACAAGCTCATCCTGGTTTATTTTCCGGATCACTTTTCCTTTTTTAAATAGAATCCCCATGCCGTCACCGCCTGCAATCCCTATATCCGCTTCTTTTGCTTCACCAGGACCGTTTACCACGCACCCCATAATAGCAACTTTAATCTTAGAAGACCTCTCAAGTAAAGCATTTTCTACTTGTCCGGCAATTTTAAAAAGATCGATATTGCACCGCCCGCAGGTGGGACAGGAAATCAGTTCCGGGCCCCGACTTCTGATCCCGAGAGCCCTTAGTATCTCATATCCGGTCCGGATTTCTTCTATCGGGTCCCTTGTCAATGAAACCCGTAGGGTGTCCCCAATCCCTTCAGCCAACAGTATTCCGATGCCAATGGCGGATTTGGTGATCCCGGCATAAAGGCCTCCGGCTTCGGTCACACCCACATGAAAGGGAATATCGGTCAAAGATGATAGAAGGCGGTAAGCACGAACCGTCCTTGAAACATCCGAAGCCTTGAGAGACACCTTGATATCATGAAAGTCCAGGTCTTCCAGAACCCGGATATTGCTAAGTGCACTTTCCACCATGGCTTCGGCGGTTGTACCAAGACGCTGTTCAATCTCTTTTTCAAGGGAACCTGCATTAACCCCCACCCGGATCGGAAGGCCATAATCCTTTGCACAGTCCACAACCGCCTTGATTTTCTTTTTTGCTCCGATATTGCCGGGGTTGATTCGCAGTGCATCGGCACCCGCCCTTGCCGATGCAAGGGCAAGCCTGTAATCAAAATGAATATCTGCGATCAGAGGAATAGTGATCTCTTGTTTGATTTTCTCAATGGCCAGGGCCGCCTCCATGTCCGGGACCGCCACACGGATGATCTCACATCCGGCCTTTTCAAGGCCCTTGATCTGCCTGACTGTGGCAGCAACATCCTGGGTCTTGGTATTGGTCATGGATTGAACGGATATCGGGGCATCTGAACCGATTTTTACATTTCCAATACTGATCTCCCGGGTCTTGCGCCTTTCCTGAACAATGGACATTTTTCTGTTACCTTCAAAATTTTAAACCAAAAATTGACTCTCCCGGCTGCCGCCTTGGAAATCATACCTTCAAAATTTTAAACCAAAAATTGACTCTCCCGGCTGCCGCCTTGGAAATCAACTCCTTCTGATCCTCAGAATATCAAAGCTCTCCCTTTAATTCAAGGTACTCCGGGATAGATCCGGCTAAATTCATGATAAACAAGCATGAAAATTAAATTTTATAGCCCATACCGGTCACCGTTGCAGCGCAACCATTCTTCATGTTCTTCGTACTCAGGTGCGGCCCGCCTCAATCGCTCATAAAATGCAGGACTGTGGTTATGTTCATGAAGATGTATCAGTT
>JAIFMF010000202.1 GCA_020048635.1 Desulfobacula sp.
CCCATGACTCACCTTAAAGACATGCTTAAAATAGACCAAAAGGATCTGGACATCGTGAATCAACTTTTCACGGACCCCGATAATCATCAGGTGAAAGACCTGTGTGCCCTCATCGAAAAATTCGGCGGAGCTACTGCCATCAATGAAAAGGCAAAGCAGGCCAGAAATCCAGAAAGCCTTATGAAGCGCTTGAAAGACATGAAATCCCCCTATGTGGCAGACCTTGAATGGCTCATGGAACAAAGGGATAAAAAAGCCTTTATTTCCATGGATGACTATTGCAAAAAGATTCTGGGAGAAAAGGACAGCATCAAATCCGTTGATTTTTCCACTGCCGTGACCCTTGAAATCAGTGCCATGCAGTTCTTCCCCTGGCTGATAGCTGAAGCAAAACAGGGCATAGACAAAAAAGAACTCATGCCCGGCCGGATCATCCGGGTCCGGAACATGGCCGAACAGGCAGCAGACGACGGCGATATCATGGCTACCGCCCTTGCCATGCAGATCATTGGCGCCACCTATGTGGAATCCCTTGACACTCGGGGAACCGACGGCAGTAATATTCATCTGGCAGGAGGCCCGGCAACCCTTTCCGGCTTTTTCGGCGGAATCGGCCAGCCCAATCACTATCCTTTAAAATGGGCTGAAGAATACCTGACCTATTTTACCACCTACGGCATCAAACAGGTATTGAATGTCAATCCCGGCACCATCCTCCTGGGCTATGTCATGCACCGGCTGGGTGTGGATATTGAATTCAAGATCTCGGTTTTTGTCGGCAACGACAACCCCTGGTTCATCATGTGGACCCTTATGACAGCCAAATTATTCGCAAGAAAAGACGGTTCCACCTCCCTTGTGGGATTCAATCTTTCCAATTCCGTGAACAATGAAACCATTCGCGAAGCAAATGTAATTCGAAAAAAACTCGGGCTTGAAAAACAAGTCCGTTTTGAGCACCACATCACGGAAACTTATAAATCCATTGTTCTCCAGCCCTATAACCGGAGAGCGGAACTGGTGGAAATCGCAAAACAGGTTCCTAATATTTCAGCCAAGCATGAAGGCGGGGAACCGGAAATTGAGGCAACAAAGGAACATCCCTCTGATATTTTCGATTATTTTATTTCCAAAAAAGATATCCTGGTGAAAAACCTGATGGCCCCGCTTCTGGATAATTATCTCGAAAAGCACCATTCCGTCAACCTGACGGCAGAAGCTCTGATCAGGGCCGGTATTGGTGTTGTGGCAGCCAAAAATTTACATTAATAAGACGATATTAAGACAAAATAAGGATAAGCGCCATGATTCCATCAAGAATGAATCAATTCCTGAACGATACCCTGCCACAGAATGTTCGAAAAAACCGGCTGATCAAGGACGGGCCTTTGCGCTTCCTTGAATTCGGGCCCCTGGATGTGGATCGCCTGCAGCGTCTGGGGATAAAAGTAGACCGCCTGGGACCCCGTCTTGTCTCCTGCATGTGGAATGAAGAAAGCCCAATTGAAATAGGCGGATTTCTGGTTGTTGACAATCTTTCCATGGGGTCACCATCCATGGGCGGAACAAGGATGCTGCCGGATATCACGCCGGATATCATCCATAATCTTGCCAGGGGTATGACCCTGAAAAATGCAGCTGCAGATCTTCCTTTCGGCGGCGGAAAGTCCGGCATTGTAAAGCCTGAAAATCTTTCCGAAAAAGATCGGCACGCCGTGATTAAAGGATTCGGGAAGCTTTTAAACCGCTATAAGGATATTTATATCCCTGGCCCGGATGTGGGCACCAATGATGCAGACATGAAAACCTTTGCCATTGAAAACGGTCTCAACAATGCCGTGTCCAAACCCTCAGACATGGGCGGCAACCGCATTGATGAGCTGGGCGGGGCTGCCAACGGGGTTGTGGTGGCTACAAAAGCCCTGCTGGAACATCTGCCGAAATTAAGACAATTGCCCCAGTTTAAAAACATGGTCATCCCGAAACCGGAAAAAATGGATATCCTCATCCAGGGGTTCGGAGCTGTCGGCGCTCATGTGGCAAGGGTCTTTCATGATTATGATCTGGATAACGCTCCCATCATCAAGGGCATCAGTGATGAAACCGGATATCTGTTGAACAGTGAGGGCCTTCCCTGGAAAGAACTCTTTGATATGTGGAAGAAATTTGGCGCCGTCACCCAGAGATATTTTCATGACCGGATGGTGCACGGGGATGTTCCGGAATTTAAAAAAACAATTTTTTCCAATTCCGCCAACAACCTTTTGACAGAATCAGCCTTCTGCCTTGTTCCGGCATCTCCTTTATTCAACTACCTGGATGTGGATGCCTCCACAAAACCCTCCATGACCACGAGCCGCATGGGCACCTGGCAGATCATTGTGGAAGGGGCCAACACCTATTCCCCGAACCCGCAGCGAAAGGCCGAACGAAGGAGGATGGAGCGCCATGTTTACCGGGACAAGGGCGTTCTGATCGCCACCGATTATCTTGTAAACTCCGGCGGGGTCATTTATGCGGCCCATGAACGGATTGTGCCGACCCCGGATCACCTTCTGATCCCAAAGGATATCCTGGGAAATCCCACAGCCATTCAAGACTGGCTTGAAAAAAACAAGGAAGATTTTGCAAACCTGGCTGAAATCCGGCGAAAGACAGCAGTCGAAAAACTTGAAACCGTAATCCGCAGGAACATGGAAGAACTCATTGACGGCCTTTGCAAAGATGCAGACAGTCTTCCCTGCGAGATCGCTGAAAAGATCAGTGTCCAGCGGATTGCTGCCATGGAAAAATCAAGGACGGCCCGGGATATCATGGAAGACGCCCCGACCATCGGAGTTGACAAAAGCGTGACCGATGCTGCAAAGCTCCTGGTGGAAGCCCATGTATCCATCGTGAATGTGGTATCGGAAAAAGGAAAACTTATCGGCATTGTGACCAACTGGGACATCACCAAAGCCATGGCCTCGGGACTGCCCATGGATTCGCCGTTGACAAAGGTCATGACCGCCGATGTCATTACCACCACTCCTGATGCAGGGATCATCGACTGCATCAGAAAACTTGAAACCCATGACATATCAGCCATGCCCATTGTGGAAAACGATAAGGTCATCGGCGTTATTTCCGGTGATATCCTGGCTGGCCGGACCCTTTACAGGTTGCTCCAGACCTTGAGCTGAAACAGGACGCCCTCTCTTTTTGTTACCCATTATTTCAGGCGGATCCCATCAGCCTTGTGCAGGGTAATGCGCCCCTGTTTGTAAAGGCTGCCCAAGGCCCGCTTGAATTCCTTTTTGCTCATGGAAAATGCGGCTTGAATGTCTTCAGGACGACTTTTGTCGTGGCAGGGGCTGAATCCGTCATTGGCTTCCAGGATCCCCAGGATTTTCAGGGCCGAGCCTTCCACCGATGCATACCCCGGCTTTTTCAGGGTCAGGTCCACCTTGCCGTCCTCCCGGATCTGGAGGACATATCCCCTATGCCGGTCCCCGATGGACAGGTCTTCAAAGGTTTCGTTTTTATAAAGCAACCCCAGGCAGGTGTGGTTGATGAGAGCGGTATAGCCGATAGGGGTTATGCTGTGTATGATAAGATCCACGGCCATTCCGGAAGCAAGGCTCCGGGCATCCCCGGGGCAGAGCTCCGCCATCAGGGTGGACCCGTAGATCCGGTGGGAGGATTCGTCCAGACAGATCTTCACCAGATGGGTTTCACCAGGCTCCATCCGCCCCTGCTGTTCGCTGCGGGGGACCAGAAGGTCTTTTTCCAGGCCCCAGTCCATGAAGATGCCGAACGCCGCCGTGTCCTTAACTCTGAGGGCGACAATTTCCCCAACCACGCCTGCCGGTTCCAGGGTAGTGGCCACAGGCCGGTCCTCGGAATCGGTGTAGATAAAGACCCGGATCTTCTTGCCCACGGCAACGTCTTTGGGCACATATTTATTGGGCAAAAGCACCCGATCCCGTCCAAAGCTTAAATAGACCCCGTAATCGGAGAGATTCTGCACGGGCAGGTTGTGGAACTGACCCACCACAGCTTCCGGGTCATCGGCCAGAAAAGGATGGGACTGCCTGGAGGAGGGTTGTTTTTGATTGTTTTTCAGGAATTTTTCCGCAAGTTTCCAGGGTTTTGTTATCTCAGACATTGGCCTTCCTTATGGTTAGATGTACCTGGCTATCATATCATATTAAATCAGACATCACCATACTGACGTCTGATTTCTTAAAATTGGCGAGGGCTATCAGGCCTCTAATTCAATCAGATATTGATGATCCTGTAAAAATCTGGGGCTTAAATTCTATTAGGATATTTTCTATATCTATGAATTTTTGATACCTCAATTTCTATTAATTAAGGATAATAATACTTGATCCCGGTTAATCCATTTTGATAAAAACAAATCAGCGATATTGACAAATGTGTTAACAAAAAGGAACCATACCCATTATGGCCCTCAACAATTGGTCTGCTTTTTTTCTTATGATGACCGCCATCGCATATACTCCTGGTCCCATGACAATGTTTTCCATGTCATCAAGCGTGCGAAACGGTTTTTTTATTATTCAAGGCAGCAGCGCTGTTGCCTATGCCCTGTTTGGAGCCAAAGCGTTTCTATGGATTCGGCAACATCGGTTGACGAACATCCAGAACAAAATCACGGCTATCATCCTTTTTTTTGCCGGAGGGATATTGGCCGTCAGTAAAAAATGATTTTTTAATGGTTTTTATCCCCTATAAAATTCTTACTATTTTCTTAAAGACATTTTATCTCATATTGAATCCGACTGGAGGTACACCTATGCCCTGGATCAAGCGGGTCCAGAAGTTCACCTGAGCAATCGTACTGACGATCACCACGATTTCCCGCTCAGAGAAGGTCTTGAGCACGTCCTGCAATAACCCGGGATCTATGGTGATAGGCGTCCTTGTCAAAGCCCGAGCGTATAGCAGCGCAAGCCTTTCTCCACTGTTGAAGCTGTCGGTTTTTTCTATGTCCCTCAATCCTTGTAATGCCTCAATTTCAATGGGTGTTATACCCAAACTGCTGTATTCAGAAGAGTTCATATCAATACAAAAGGGGCAGGATGCCATAAAAGACACCTGCAATCTCTCGCGTCCATCTTTGCAATATTGATGGTTTTGCGGGAAGGGTTTCTTTTTCTCATGTTCCTGATTTTCTGAAGAGAACGGTTCAATAGTTGTGCAATGCAGAAAATAGAGCAGTATAAACTTATATGATCAGCTTTTCGGTAGGGAAGGTTTGTTTGTCTTTTTCAAAATTTTTTAAACGGCAAATTCGATGGTATTATAATTATTCAAGTCAATTTCTTTTCGTGCTTTCCAGAGATCATAATTGTCTTGCATAAGTAACCAGCTTTCCGGCGATCTTCCTAATTAATACTACGGATAGTTTTAAGGCCATTGCCGGTGAAACATCAGTTTTTCCATTGATCAATCGGCTTATTAATCCTGGAGTTACTTTTAATTTGCGGGCTAATTCATTAGAGCTGATATCATTTGGCTCCAAGTAAACTCTTTTTATAAATGCTCCTGGGTGCATGGGGTTGTGCTGTTGGATATCCATGTCTTCAATAGACATAGCTGTGTGCAAGGCTTGTAACCGTTCCTCTATTCTTGAGGCATGTTTGGGGTTTATGCCTGCTGTGCTACCGGTCGTAAAAAAAGATTTCAATCCTTTGTGTTTAAAGCTTTTGATCATGAGGCCATTTTAAATAATATTAAGTTGAATTTCGGCATCTGGATCGACACCACAATATATTGTGGTTACCATTCAATAAAATGGGATGCCTTTATTCGATGAAATATGAATTGTTGAGTTTTGGAAAACTTTATGATACGGCAAGAATGGTTGAAACTATAAAGGTTGAATTTTGAAAATTCCTTTTACATTATAAATGTATCCTGACATTAAAGGATAGGATATGGCAGAAAAACCTTCCTATGAAGAATTAGAAAGACAAATTCAGCAGCTTCAAAAAGCTGAATGTGATTTTTCCGCACAACGTGATCGCGCGGAACACCTAAGAAATATTTTACTGGCCATCCGTAACGTCAATCAGTTGATCGTAAGGGAGACAGACCCGAAGGCACTGATGAAAAAAGTCTGTTCTGAATTGACTGATACCCGGGGGTATTTTAATGCATGGATTGCCCTAATGGATGAAGCAGAAACTTGTGCATCCGTCATAGCCTCGTCAGGGTTTAACAGGGGTTTCGATACCATGAAATCCAACTTGCAGCGAGGAATGTTACCCTCGTGTATGCAGCAGACTTTTTGTGGG
>JAIFMF010000187.1 GCA_020048635.1 Desulfobacula sp.
TCAATATCTCACCAAGATATTTTCAAAGATTACCGTATATTAGGTTCTTTCGATATTTCGGAATCCAAATCAGATGATACTTGCAGTCCCAATTCTAAAATTATATCAAGGTTTCAAGAGCTGTGTATTCAAGGTTAAATGCATCTGCAACCGGTTTGCAGACAAGCTTTTCTCCAACATAATTGATTCCTTTTGCAAACCCCTTGTCTTCACAAACATTTTTCCAGCCGTTATCGGCTATTTTTAATGCATATGGCAGTGTAGCATTAGTCAGCGCCATTGTGGATGTTAATGGAACAGCTCCTGGCATATTGGCAACACTATAGTGGATAACTCCGTCAATTTCATATATGGGATCACTGTGTGTTGTCGGTCTGGATGTTTCAAAACATCCGCCCTGATCAATGGCAACATCAACGATGACAGATCCTTTTTGCATAGTTTGTAGCATGTCCCGGGTTATCAATTTAGGAGCTTTTGCACCAGCAACAAGTACTGCTCCGATTACCAGATCCGATTTTTTTACAAGTTCCCTGATTAATGCCGGAGATGACATTAATGACTGGCAATTGGCCGGCATAATTTCAGAAAGATACCGCAGTCGATCAATATTCATATCCAGAATGGTTACATTGGCACCCATTCCACAGGCGACCTTAGCCGCATGGATGCCGACCACTCCACCTCCGATTACCAGAACATTTGCAGATGGAGTACCGGTTACACCACCCAGAAGCAACCCTCTTCCACCAAAAGTCCTTTCAAGATATTTTGCTCCTTGTTGGGCAGCCAATCTTCCAGCGACTTCGCTCATGGGAGCAAGCAAAGCTAATCCACCTTTGCGGTCCTCAATGGTTTCATAGGCTATGCCAATTGAGCCTGTTTTTAAAAGAGCAAGGGTGAGATCTTTATCCGCGGCCAGATGAAGATATGTAAAAATGACCTGCCCTTTTTTTATCATGGCGAATTCTGATGATTGAGGTTCTTTTACATGCATAACCATAGCGGAAATATCATAAACTTCCTTCGCTGTATCAAGGATCATTGCGCCCGCTTCAATATACTGCTTATCTTCAAAACCGGAACCGATACCGGCATTTTTTTCAACATAAACCGTATGGCCTTTTCCTCTCATCATATCAACACCGGATGGGGTCATACATACACGATTTTCCTGCGGTTTGATTTCTTTAAGAATTCCTACAATCATAGCCTTTGCTCCTTGATTAAGTGGTGTAAAGATATATAAAACCAACTGATTCTTTTTTAAGCTTAATAAAAGTATTTAGCAAATATCTTGCCACAGACAAATTTATATCAATAAATTATATAAGTATCCAAAATTATAAAAATTACATATATTTTTTTAACTATGAAAAAAAATTACAGGAAAAGTTGTTCATATAAAATGGAAATTAAATAAACCGACATTTAAAAATATCCGTATTTTCAAACAAAAAAAACGGTAATAAACCAGACCAGTGGTTTAAAAAAATTCCAATTTTTCCTTTGATTGAACCGACATACCGTATCACCCTTTTTTCTGTTTAAAATAAACATCAACAAGATCTTGAGCCAGCCCGATATATGTTTCAGGGGTTAAGTTTTTCATACGGGTTTTAAAATTTTCAGGTACTTTTTCAAGACCATCAACAAAACCATGGAGATCTTCTTTAGTTATTTTCTGCCCACGAGTCAGGTCTTTAAGCCTTTCATATGGATTTTTTTCACCAAACACCCGCATGGCTGTCTGAAATGGCTCTGCAAGAAGCTCAGGGTTATTGGCAAGATCCTTTTGTATCATATTTTTATCCAGTTCAACCTTGCTTAATCCCTTTAATGTATTTTTTACACCAATAACAAAATACCCAAAAACCGAGCCAAGGCTCCTTAAAACCGTACTATCACTCAGGTCCCTTTGAAATCTTGACTTCTGAAGCTTGACCGCGAGATGCTCCATCAATGATATGGCCATCCCCATATTACCCTCGCTGTTTTCAAAATCAATAGGATTTACCTTATGGGGCATGGTGGATGAACCTGTCTCGCCTTTCGTGATTCTCTGTCTGAAATACCCAAGACTGATGTATCCCCACATATCCCGGTTAAAATCAATTATAATTGCCGCTACTCTGACCATGGCTTGCAAAATATAAGCGATAGAATGATTAGGATTGACCTGGGTTGTAAAAAGAATCGGTTCAAGCTGTAAATGGTTGGACATAAATCGTTGTGAAGCTTCAATCCAGTCAATTTCCGGATATACAAAATGATGTGCATTATAATTGCCTGTGGCACCGTTCATCTTTGCCTGGATTTGTTTTTGATCTATAATATCGGCTTCCTGCCTGATTCTCCAGGCAAAATTGATGAATTCTTTCCCGACTGTTGTGGGAGTCGCCGGCTGTCCATGGGTTCTTGACATCATGGGAACCGATTTATACTGCAACGCCTTTTGTTCCAGATCAGAAATGAGTTGTCTCAGCAAAATAACCGTTTCAGTTTTTCCTTTTTTAAGCATTAGTGCATAAGATGTATTATTGATATCATCTGATGTACATGCAAAATGAATCCATTCCTTAATTTCCGAAAGTCCGATCTCATCAAGTTTATCCTTGATAAAATATTCAACTGCCTTTACGTCATGATTTGTTTTCTTTTCGATTGCTTTAACCTTATGAGCATCCTCAGTGTTAAATTGTTCTGCGATCTGATTGAGCTTCTCAATATAAAAATTTTCAGCCTTAAAAAGCTTCAAGTCGGTTAATACAAATTTGAGCCATTCAATTTCGACAAACACTCGATGTTTGATTAATCCATATTCAGAAAATATTTCAGCCATTTCGACTATTAAGGCTGCATATCTGCCATCCAGGGCCGTCAGCGAGGTTATCATTGTTTCCTGCTCCGTCATTAAAATAAATCCGTTAGAATTATCTGAGTTTTTGAAAAAAAATGAAATATCTTTCATTATCTTATATTTTGTTTTATTAGCAGACAATCTGAAAATTAACAATCCAAAACAAACCCAGCGATTATGGATCGTCGAGAAAACATCACCCTTTTTTATCTGACAATCCTTGATTCCGGCTCGATAAAAATGTAAAAGATCATACATAAAAAAACAGACCCCAAAAGGAGACCCATAAATTGGTATTCAACCTGTTTAAAAAAAAAGATACTGAAAAAAAAGAGCCTGGAACAGGAATCTTAACAAAACTGAAAAACGGCTTGTCAAAAACAAGACAACTGCTGACAACGGATATAAATAAACTTTTTGTATCCGGCAAAGCAATAGATGACACTCTTTTTGAAGAACTGGAAGAATTATTGATCACATCAGACCTTGGAATGGACGCTACCATGGAAATGATGAGGCGGATCAGAAAAAAAGCAAAAAAACTATCCACTGCAGATGAACTAAAACAGGTACTCAAAGATGAATTAATCGCCTTGTTCCCTGTCAGTTTAGAATCCTCGGAAACCCTTCCTTTAAAAAAACCCCATGTCATTATGGTTGTGGGTGTCAATGGAACCGGAAAAACCACAACTCTTGGAAAACTTGCCATGAAATTCACTTCTGAGGGAAAAAAAGTCCTCATTGCCGCAGCGGACACATTCAGGGCTGCTGCTGTTGAACAGCTTGAAATCTGGGCCGATAGGGCTAATGCCGGTATTGTCAAACATAAGGAAGGGGCCGATCCTGCTGCTGTTGCCTATGACTGCATGGAAGCCGCCATCGCAAGAGGTATTGATATTGTTCTCATTGATACGGCAGGTAGGCTTCACACACAGAAGAACCTGATGGAAGAACTCAAAAAGATTAAACGGTCGATCCAAAAAAAAATTGCCGATGCTCCCCATGATGTCCTGATGATTCTGGATGCAACAACCGGGCAGAATGCCATTTCCCAGGCCAAACTTTTCAATGAAGCAGTGGAGATTACCCAGATTGCCCTGACTAAGCTTGATGGAACAGCAAAGGGCGGTATTGTTGCTGCTGTATCGGGCAACATGAAACTGCCCATCCGATATATCGGTGTCGGAGAAAAGATTGATGACCTTCAGGATTTTAATCCAACCCTTTTTATTAATGCCTTATTTGATTAATGATATCATTAGAATTTTTTGCCATATTTGGAGTTGAAAACTATTTGGGATTTATTGCATCGGCCATTATACTGAATCTCACACCCGGTATTGATACGATTTATATATTGACCCGAAGCATTACCCATGGGAAAAGGGCAGGACTTGTATCTGTGGCCGGGATTATGTCCGGCTGTATTGTCCATGTCCTGTGTGCAGCTTTTGGACTATCCCTTATTTTATCCACTTCAGTTCTTGTTTTTTCTCTTATCAAATGGGCGGGTGCAGGATATCTGATCTATCTTGGGATCAGGATGCTTTTCAGCAAACAATCTTCCTTTGACTCTCTTCTGATTTCGGACGCTTCCCCGGATCTGTTTAAAATTTACAAACAAGGTGTACTTACAAATGTCCTGAACCCCAAAGTAGGGCTTTTCTTTCTTTCATTTCTTCCCCAATTTATCAATCCGAATCAGACTTACGGAGCGATTCCGTTTCTGATTCTGGGAATGACCTTTCTTGTAACCGGAACTCTCTGGTGTCTTGTTTTAACACTGACGGCTGCTCTCATGACAAAGACCTTAGGACGGAATCCAATGGCAGGAACCCTGCTGCAAAAAATCTCCGGGCTTATTTTTATCGGATTCGGATTAAAACTTGCTTTTGATAAGCAATAGTTCATAATTAATTGTAATTTTCATCCACTATTTCATGGAGTTGTCTTATGGGTAAGCATATTACGATTTCCATCAACCACTGGCTATAGGTGATAAAATGAAACTTTCCCGCAAAGAAATCCAGGCCCTGTTAAAAGATTGGTATCGGGCATGGGAAAAACATGACCTGGATAAAGTCATGTCGCTTTTTCATGAAGATATTTTTTTTGAGAACTGGACCGGGGCCTATGTAAAAGGCCGGGAGGCCCTGCGAAACGCCTGGACCCCATGGTTTAAAAACCATGGCGATTTCAGATTCCTTGAATCTGAAACCTTTATTGATGAAAAGCTTCAAAAGGCTCTTTACAGGTGGATTCTTGAATGGCCTTCAACCGAGCCGGGCTTTGAAGAAAAACCGGAAATCAGAAAAGGCGTTGATGTCATCCATTTCAAGGACGGCAAAATTATTACTAAATTGACCTATACAAAGACAACCATTGAGATTGACAATAAAAGACTTTCTTTGCATTTCTCGCCAGGTCGACAAAAAGGATAATTTGAGTCTCTGAAAAAATGCTATTCTCTGCTGAACATGCCGGTCATCTGATCCAGAAGTCCGTCAGGGATGATATTCAACTTTTTAAAGCTGTCCGGTGTAAAAAGAACAAACTCACCTGTACTGACGGTACACAATTCACCCTTTTCATTATAAATCTCTCCTGAGAGCAAGGCATTCCTCTGATCTGTGCGTTCTTTGATAAATCCGAACGCTTCAAGCTTTGTGCCTGTGAAGACGGGTTTTAAAAACGTCGTTGTCATACTTCTCGTCAGAATAAACCGTTTTGTAAGATATATGGCAGCCCAGGCCATGATCTCGTCGCATATGGTGGACAATACTCCGCCGTGAACAATATTGCTCCAGCCTCTCAAGTGATCCGGCACGGTGACAAAGGATCGAAGCTTTTCCCCATTGGTCTCAAAGGTCATCTGAAGCCCATGATGGTTATTGGGACCACACCCGAAGCAGTCCATATCTATATTGGGAATTTTATCCCATTTATTTGTTTTCATTAGACTTGTTAAACTTCTTTCATCTTTACCAAAAATTCGCTTTCATCCAATATCCTGACACCTGCTTTTTTTGCTTTATCAAGCTTGCTTCCGGCATCTGTTCCTGCGATAAGAAAATCGGTTTTTGAGCTGACGCTTGATGTGACAACGGCACCTGACTTCCCGAGTAAGCGTTCTGCTTCACTGCGAGCCATGGACGCCAATGTGCCGGTCAAAACAACCCGTTTCTGATGAAAGGGATTGTCCTGGGTTTCAATGGGAAGCAATTCATCCTTTTTTATCTCAACCCCTGAATTCAATAATTGCCTGATAATGGTTTTATTTTCCTCGTTGGAAAAAAAGCTATACACCCCAGATGCTGTTTCAGGGCCGATTCCATGGATGCTTTCAAAATCTGCCATAGAGGCTACCATGATATCATCAAGGGATGAGAATCGCTGTGAAATCAATCTGGCTGAGTTTTCACCGGTATGCTCAATTCCAAGCGCATAAAGAAAGCGTGGCAGAGTAATCTTTTTTGACTTTTCAATGGCTTCTGTCAGGTTGGCGGCTGATTTTTCAGCCTGCCTTTCAAGACCGGAAAGTTTTTCTTTTTCAAGGGTAAATACATCAAAAAAAGATCGGATCATGCCTTCATCCACCAACTGATCCACAATTTTTCTTCCAAGCCCTTCTATGTCAAAGGCTTTTTTAGAGACAAAATGCCTGATTCTTTCTTTCAACTGGGCCTGACAGGATGCATTGACGCACCTATTAATATAGGAACGATCCAGTTTGAATTTTTCAATTTTACTGTGGCAGACAGGACATTGCTCAGGCATTTCAAAAGGAATTTCCGTTCCTTTTCTTTCATCTTCAAAAATCTTTACAATTTTTGGGATGACGTCCCCGGCTCTCATCACAAGGACTTTATCCCCTATTCGAATGTCTTTTCTTCGAATTTCATCTTCATTGTGAAGGGTTGCCCGTGAGACCATGACACCGCCGATATTAACGCTTTCAAGTACGGCCACCGGCGTTAAAACACCGGTGCGGCCAACCTGGACAACAATATCTTTAATCGTGGTGGTATTCTGCATGGCCAGAAATTTATAGGCAATTGCCCATCTTGGACTTTTGATTTTCTCACCCAATTGTCGCTGAATTTCAATTTCATCGACCTTGATGACCATTCCGTCAATTTCATAGGGAAGCTCTTCTCTTTGAGCCTCAAGATCTTTGTAAGCAGACAACACCTTGTCAATGGCTAATCCTGCTCTGATATTGGGATTTACCGGTAATCCAAACTCTTTAAGAATCTCAAGCAGCATAGAATGACTCTTGAACTCAAGACCCTGAACAAGTCCTGTTCCATATACAAAAATATCAAGTGGCCTTTTAGCCGTAACTTTTGAGTCCAGTTGCCTCAAAGATCCAGCAGCAGCATTCCTTGGATTTGCGAAAATACTTTCCTGGTTATCAAGTCGGGTTTTATTCAATTTTTTAAAATCAGCTTTTTTAATAATGACTTCGCCCCTTACTTCTAACAGCTCCGGGGCTTTCAATCGGTCCTCTTTTAATCTTAAGGGAACCGATCCTATGGTTCTGACATTCTGAGTGATCACTTCTCCTGTGACCCCGTCTCCCCGGGTAGCTGCCCGGACAAGGGTTCCGTTTTCATATCTTAATTCCACAGCAACACCATCGAGCTTGGGTTCGGCAATATAGGTGACGGTCTCCTCCTGCCCGATAAGCCGGAGGATTCTCTTATGAAATTCAAGAACATCCTGATCGTTAAAGGCATTATCAAGACTGAGCATGGGGACTGAATGAACCGCTTTTTCAAAAGAATCCAGAGGTGGTGCCCCCACTCTTTTCGTGGGTGAATCCGGCGAAGATAATTCAGAGAACTCTTCTTCGATCTCAATGAGCCTTTTAAGCATCTTGTCATATTCAATATCAGAGATAACAGGGTCATCCTGTGCATGATACCGGTAACTGTGCTCGGTCAATTCCCTTTGAAGGCTCAAGGCTTCTTTTCGTATTTCTTCATTCATTTTCACACAATTTCTTCATAAAACTAATAATTGCTTCACATGAAATTTTTCTTGCCTGTTTAAACTTTTTGTTCCTGAATCCAGGGTCCCAAGTCCTGGACGCAACACTGTCTGAAACAATCAGAAGAGCTGCTATACTGACTTTTCGATACTCTGCAACGGAAAAAAGAGCAGCGCATTCCATTTCAACTGCTGACGCACCAAGACTCCGGAAAAAATCCACTTTTTTTTTGGTTTCCCTGTAGATAGCGTCTGTCGTCCAGATTGCGCCTTTTCCATGAGTGATCCCTGAAGACGTAAGATGCTCAGACAATTGCTCGATCAATCCCAAATCCGGAGTTGACACCGGTAATTCAAGATCCAGATGTTTATAGTCCTTAGAGGTTCCTTCATCCACAATGGCCTTGGAAGGCAGAAAAATATCGCCGACATTCAACTCGTCCGTAACAGCACCGCACCATCCCACAACTATAATTTTTTCGGCCCCTCTGGCAATCAAGGATTCAAGCAGCATCACCGCATAGGGGGCCCCAATGAATGGCCCGGCAACAGACGTACCCTTATCACAGTTAAGCTGTGTGATAAGGGTACTGTTAAAAAACGGTACACGCACAGGATTGTCCGTGGCAGCGATTATGAGCCTCATATCCGGCTCGCAGCTCACCAGTAATGCCACAGGGCCGATATCCGGGACCTGCCTTGAACCCAGGGGAGGAATGATGGATTCGTTACTGAGGTCCGACCAGGTCGGATAATTCATCCTTTACCTCATCAATAATCTCATGCAGCCACATGACGTCTTCAACGGATAGCCTTCCTGCTTTTGCCGGGGCCCTTTCTGATCCATCCTTTTTTTTCAGCATCCTGGGGCCAAGCTGAAGTTTTGGCTCCCCATCGCCATATTGATAAATTGAAACCAGGAGTCCGGTTTCTTCATTTTTCCATTCCTTTAATTTTCTATCCTTGTCAGGATCATATCCAGCCATAGGTTTATTCCTTTCTTAAATCTATAATATCTATATCATTGAAAAATCCGCAATACCCTTGAATAATCCTGAAACAGAAGATAACAGGGCGATTCTGTTCTTCCGGATTCGTTCATCTTCCGCCATGACCATTACACCCACAAAAAATGCATCCACTGCGGGCCTCAGCGTGGCAATGGCAGAAAGCGCATAGTCATAATTGCCTTCCTTGATCAAAATCTCCACTTTTTGCCGGACTTCATTGACAGCTTTATGCAAAGTGCCTTCAGAAAGATCCTGAAAAAGAGTTTCATCAACAGATATCTCTATTGAAACATCTGACTTCTTGATAATATTTTCCACCCGTTTAAATGTAATGGAAAGCGGTTCAAAATCGGGTTCTTTTCTTAATGAATCAAGGGCCTTCACTCTTGAAACAACATCTGGAATATTATCAAAAGATGCCCATAATGCGGAATTGACCGCTTCCTTTGAAAATCCCATATCTGTTAAAATATTAATCATCCTGTTTTGCAGGAACTCTTTGACCTTAAGGGCTGTCTCCTGCTTTTGAAGCGAATCGGCCACAAAGGGTTCAAGGCCTTTTTCAATCATGGACAAAAGGGAAAAAACCAGATTTTCTTCGATCATGATCTGGATAATACCGATGCCTTGCCGCCTTAACGCATAAGGATCAGCACCGCCGGTGGGAATGAGATCGACGCTGAAGCACCCGCAGAGGGTATCAAGTTTATCTGCAATGGCAAGAAGGGAAGCGCAGGGATTTTCAGGCAATTTCCCACCCGAATAAACCGGTCTGTAATGCTGTTCAATGGCATGGGCAATATCTTTTTTTTCTCCTGCTTTGAGAGCATAGGCCCTGCCGATAATTCCCTGGAGTTTTGTAAATTCAATCACCACATGACTGACGAGATCTGCCTTGCAAAGGCTTGCCGCCCTTGCAACATCCTGGGCTAAAATTTCCTTGCCCTCGTAGGATGATATCCCGGCCAGATATCCTGCCAGCTTGCCGATTCTGAGTGTCTTTTCATATACTGTTCCCAGTTTTTCATGGAAAGTGACGGACTTTAGCTTTTCAGCAAACTCATCCAATGAAGACTGAAGATCTGTTCTGTAGAAAAACTTTGCATCGGAAAGCCTTGCCCGCAAAACCTTTTCATGGCCCTTTGCCACAAGTTTCATATCTTTTGCCCGGGTGTTGTTAACTGCTATGAATTTGGGCAAAAGTTTACCTTTCTCATCAATCAGGGCAAAATATTTCTGATGCTCTCTCATGGCCGTAATCAAAACCTCATCCGGCACTTCAAGAAATTGTTCATCAAAGGTACCGACAACCGGGAACGGTGATTCCACAAGGTTTGTTACCGTATTGACAAGTTCTTCATCCTCAAGAATCTTAGCATGATGATCCTTCGCACAGGATTTAATGGCCTTGACCAGTTCAGCCTTTCTTTTTTCAATACCCGGAATGACTCCGGCAGCTTCAGCAACTTCAACGTATTTTTCAGCCGAAGTCACCTTGTATTTACCGGGCGACATGAATGGATGTCCAAAAATATAAGATGAGGATTTTATATTCCCCACCTTGAATTCAAGGATTTTTTCTCCCAGAAGCCCGACAAGGGAAATAATGGGTCTTGCAAAACTGATGGAAAGATCACCCCACCTCATGCTTTTGGGAAATGGAATGGACAGAATCTCCTTTGGCAGAAGACTTTCGAGGATCAGGACTGCGGATTCACATTTTTCTTCGATCACTGCGGTCAGGTATCTTCCCTTGGGGGTATCTTCAACCCTGATATCCTTAAGATCCACTTCGGCCTTAGACGCAAATTTTTCTGCAGCAAGCGTAGGTTTTCCATTTTCATCAAACCCCACTTTTTCCGGTGGGCCGGTAATGGTTGAGATATTTGTCATCTGCATATCCCCGACAGCTTCAATCATCAATGCCAGGCGCCGGGGAGTGCCGAAAACTTGTGCCTCCCCATGTTCAATCCTGTTTTTGTCCAAGGTAAGAAGAATATTATCCTTAAAGGCATTCAGCGCCGGGGTGATATAGCCGGCCGGTATCTCTTCGCATCCGATTTCAATTAAAAGCGTGTTCATCTTATTTTTTCCCTCCCCTTTTCAAAAGCGGATGCCCCATGGCTTCTCTCTGGGCCACATAGGCACTGGCGCAGGCCCTTGCAATATCCCTGATCCGTTTGATATAGCCAGTACGTTCCGTGACGCTGATGGCGCCTCTTGCATCCAGAAGATTAAAGGTGTGAGAGCATTTCAGGCAAAATTCATAGGCCGGAATCACAAGCCCTTGCTTGATAATCCGATGGGCTTCCGCCTCATATTTTTTAAAGAGGTCAAAGAGAAGATCCACATCGGCTATTTCAAAATTATAGGTGGACTGTTCCACTTCCTGCTGGTGATAGACATCCCGATACGTGATCTCATTATTCCACTTCAGATCAAATACATTGTCCACGCCCTGGAGATACATGCAGATTCGTTCAAGGCCATAGGTAAGCTCAACAGAAACGGGTTTGACTTCCATGCTGCCGGTCATCTGGAAATATGTGAACTGAGTAACTTCCATGCCATCCAGCCAGACTTCCCATCCAAGCCCTGAAGCACCAAGAGTCGGCGATTCCCAGTCATCCTCCACAAACCGGATATCATGTTCAAGGGGATCAACACCAAGGATTCTCATGGAATCAAGATATAACTGCTGAACATCCGGCGGAGAAGGTTTCAGGATGACCTGGTACTGATAATAATGCTGAAGCCGGTTCGGATTTTCTCCATAACGGCCGTCGGTGGGTCGTCTTGACGGCTGCACATAGGCAACTTTCCATGGTTCCGGTCCAAGGGCCCGTAAAAGTGTTGTCGGATGAAAGGTTCCCGCCCCCACTTCCATGTCATAGGACTGGATGAGAACACATCCCTTCTGTGCCCAGTAATTGTTCAGATTTAATACTACATCTTGAAAATTCATTTTGCTCCACTTCTTCAATAATTATTGATGATCAATGTATAATGATACCTTTATTATCAATTTTTGTTTCAAGAATTCCTGCACCTTCAACCTTTGCAAGAATATTCTGCCACTTTCGTTTCAACAGATCTATCGCTTCTATCTCACCCAAGGCCCAGAGACATCCGCCGCCCCCTGCTCCAGTAAATCTTGTACCACAATTGCAGTCGATAGCACTCTCAAACAATATTTTCCCGGTATTGTCAAGCACATCAGGTGTCATCTCAAGTCTTAATTTAGTCTCTTGATTCATAAGATCCGCCGCCTGCCTGTAATTTCTTACTTTTACACGCAATGAAAATTCTTTTGTCAAATCGACAATTTTTTCAAACACCTGCCTTGTTTCACCCTGAAGGAATGAGTCAACCCATTGTTTGTTAATATCCCTTGAAACATGTGGAATTCCGCAATAGGCCACAAGAATATGTGAATTAAAGGTCTCAATATCGACATCATATTCAAAGATTTTTTTTTGTCTGAATAATGGCCCGGTTCTTCCCATCTTCCAGATCCATTGATTCACGCCTCCAAAGGCTGCTGCAAGCTGGTCCTGCATTCCGCAGGGAACGCCTGCGACTCCTGCTTCAATATAATGGGCAATCCAGGCCATCTGTGAAGGATCAATTTTTTTATCCATCAAGTGATAAAACGCTGAGACAATGGCCACAGCAGCAGCAGATGATCCGCCAAGAGCGCTTCTGGGAGGCGAGGTGGATTCAATGTGAATGTGAACACCATTGGCATCAAAATATTTTGCCACGGCAAACATGAGCCCCATAGGGTGATGAAAGGGGGCTTCATCTTTTTTGAAAACTGCGGTTTCAAATCCTTTTGAAGATACCTTGACAACTCCTTTTTGCCAGGAAGAAAGTGTGACCCGTGTTCTGAGATCAAGGGCAATATTAAAGGTGCTGGGAGACAGCGACATCAGGGGAAGATAAAAGGTACTGATGTCCAGAGTGCCCCCGAGATCCACCCTGCAGGGGACCGATACCTGTATGGGTTTTTCTTTAAGTTTTTTTTCAAAATTCATTTTTTTCCTGCCTCAAGCGTTTAAGAAACTGAAGGCTTTTAAATTCCCTTCCCATATGAAACGGGATAAAGGATTCCAGAAGGCTCTCCCCTTCTTTTAGTGCAAATCCTGAAAATTTAATTCTATCCACCCGGTTGATATCATTTTTATTGATCCAGAAAAGCTGTTTTAACGTCCCCTTGCTGACCGTCTTGCCATGTTTTGACTCTCCTTTGATACACTTTTTGCAAATGATCCGGCCTTCTTTAAAATCAAACAGCACCTTATTCTGCTCGATCCTGTCAACAGGAGTTTTGCAGCAGCCACAGTATTCAATATTGGGCTCAAATCCGGACAATCCCATAAAACGGATCTGAAAAAGAAGATGGATCACTTCTCCTGATATGATCCCAGCATTAAGCGCATCAAGGGAAAAAAAAAGAAGGTCATAGAGCTCTGTCTGGGGTTTTTCTTCCTCCAGCCAGAAATGGATCAGTTCCACCCAGAAACCGGCATAGGTGGTTTTGAACACATCGTATCGTATATTTCCGAACCCGTCCTCGAGATCAGCTTGCAGAAGAATTGTCAGTCCATCTTTTTTCTTTTTTGGATAGGTGCAGTGAATATGGTTGACAGAAAAAAGATCCAATGCGCCGGTAAACCGTTTGACACTCTTTTTTGCATTTTTTGCAATAACTGAAATCTTTCCCTTTGATTTTGTCAGAAAGCTAATGATGAAATCATGGTCTCCGTATTCGATTTTCCTTAATAATATGGCATCTGTGCTGAAACCCGGCATATTCAGATATTGACAAACCCGTGGATCAAAGCAAGATTTTAATGTGTGCTTTCTTCTTCAATGACTCAAGCCAGGTCTCAAATTTTTCCTTTACTTGCTCTTGATACAGGCTTTCCTGAATTTCATCCCGTACCTGTTCAAAAGTTTTACTGTTCCCCTGTTCAATTTCAACTGCATAAAAAATCTGGAAACCCTGGGGTGTTTGAATAATGTCAGTATATTCATCTTTTTTCAATAAAGAGATACTGTCCTTGATCCCTGCTGAAAAACTAGCGACGTCAAAGGCTCCAAGATCTCCGCCGTCCGATGCATTGGGTGCCATAGAATATTGTTTTGCAAGCGCTGAAAAATCCTCTTTGCCGTCAAGTTTCTTTTTAACCTCATCTATTTTACCTTTATCTTTCATGAGGATATTCTTTAAATGGTATTTCTTGTTGGTTGTATATTTTTCAGCGTTGGTTTCATATTGTTTTTTTATCTCAACTTCCGTGATAACCACTTTTGATTTTACAGCATAATTAATCAGCCGGGCCTGTAAAATCTGTTTTTTCAGGGAGTCGCGGTATTCCTTAAATGTCAATCCTTCCTGTTCAAGGGCTTTTTCCAGGGCTTCCTTACTCAAGGATCTGATTTTTTTCACATTTTCAATAGCACCGTCAACTTCAGCTTCAGAAACTTCAATATTATATTTCTTGGCTTCCTGTTGGGTCAGGGATTGGTCTATCAATGAGTTCAGCATTTTAGTATTTAATTCATCAATGAGTGCCTTTATCTTTACATCGGAATTTTCAGGGGATTCAATATTTTTTCTATACCGGTCTGTTTCTTTATTCAATTGCGCGAAAGTAATGATATCACTGTTCACAATGGCCACAATCCGGTCGACAGTCTCTGCCGACAAAGTTGAGCAAATGCTTAACCCAATCAGAATGAAAGAATATAAAAGCCATTTAGTCATTTTTTTCATTTTTACTTCCCCCGTTTCCTTCAATATCAATTAATAAAGACCTAAGCTTTTCCCAATTGATTTCAATCGGATATTTCAACTCAAGCTCTTTGAGCCATGCTTCATAAACATCCTCTGTCTTTTGTATGCGAAGCACTGAAATCAGTTCGTTTTCATCAATTGTTTTTTTTGATTCTTTGTTTTTCTTTTTTGGACCCTGAGTCTCTTCCATATTATATTTACGATAGAACTCAACTATTTCATCGGATGTAACTTCAATCTTGCTTCTGATTTCCTGATCAACAAGTTTATCAATCATCAGATTTGTCTTTAGTCGTTTTTTCCATAAAGGATAGGATACGGCATTTTCCAGTAGCATCTTTTCAAAACCGTTCTCAGGATAATCCTTTTTAAACTCATTTTCTGCAGCTTCAACCTCTATTTGCGTAATATTCACACCAAGATCAATGGCTGCACTGAGAAGAAGACTCTCTTCAGAAAGCATATTTACAAGGTGAATTACCATTTCATTGTATTCTTCTGGATTGTCACTGATATTATATGGATAGGCTGCTTTTTTCAGATCCAGCTCGTCAGCGAAATCCGATTCTGAAAGGCTGATCAAAGGGGTTTTTAAAATAAACACTACTGGTTTTTCATTTTCAGGCTCGCTGCAACTCAGCAGACAACAGAACACAAACAAAAGTAGAATCAAAAAAAAACTATCTCTTTTAATCTGAACCATTAAACTTTGCCCCAAATGATATTTACTTATTGGAAACAACCGGTTTCCAAAAAAGTTTTTTAGTTTAGCATCGGATAAAACTTTGTGCAAGATAATTCAAGTAATGGTATTTTGACATAACATATTGAAATCGATGGACAATATAACATACTGTGAAATGCCTATGATTATCTTTATTGAAAAATATGTTGAGAGCGATTACTGTATGCGTTGTATTTTTAAACGTGCTGAAAAGGACAAAAAGGATGGAATCAAAAAATGACGTAATTATCGTGGGCGGTGGGATTATTGGTCTTGCCTGTGCCCATTATCTCTTAAAAGAGAATGCGTCTGTCAGAATCATTGAAAAAGATGTCATCGGCTCCGGCGCCTCCCATGGAAACTGCGGTCTGCTTCACTTTTCCGGAATACTTCCCCTGTGTGCACCGGGTATTGTACGGCATGAAATATACAGGGCCATTTGCGGCACTTCCCCGCTTTACATCAAACCCGGTCTGGACATAGATCGTTTTTTATGGCTGATAAAATTTGCATCACATTGCAACAAATCCCATGTGAGCTATGCCACCAAGGCAAAGCATGAGCTTTTAAGATATTCAAAAAATCTTTATGCCCAGTTTTTCAAAGAAGCGTCATTATCCTGTGATTATGAAAAAAAAGGCCTCCTCCTTTTGTTCAGGGACCGACAATACTTTGAAAAATATGCCATCACGAATGCAAAACTGAAACAATACGATTTTGAAGCCCGGCCCCTTGATACCAAAGACGCACGAGCCATAGAGCCTTCCATTCACGAGGATGTGGTCGGTGCTTATTACAATGAACATGATGATCATGTCCGACCTGAAATACTGATCCAATCCTGGAAAAACCATCTGGTCAAAAAAGGACTGATCATTGAGGAAAAATGCAAGGTAACGAATTTTGAAACAGCGCATAACAAAATCAGAGCCGTTAAAACTGTAAAAGGTCGGTATCAGGCAGATCATTTTATTATCTCAACCGGAGCTTTTACGCCTGAGTTCAATAAACAGCTAAAACTTTCAATTCCGGTGCAGCCCGGAAAAGGATACAGCATTACCATGGAAAAACCGGACCGATCCTGTGAAATCCCCTGCCTCCTCTATGAAAAAAATATGGTGGTGACCCCATGGAAATCCGGTTACAGACTTGGTGGAACCATGGAATTTTCCGGATTTGATAAAACTCTGAATAAAAAGCGGCTGGCTCGCCTGCTCAATGGAGCCGGGGAATATCTTAACACATCCTTAGAGAATCCCATTCTTGAAGAATGGGCCGGATTTCGTCCCATGACATATGATGATCTGCCGATCATTGACCGATCTCCTGATACCAAGAATCTTTACATTGCTACCGGTCACGGCATGCTCGGACTGACAATGGCAACCGGAACAGGAAAGGCCATATCCGACATAATTACCAAAGGCAGCGCGCAGATCAGCCTTGCACCATTTTCGCTTGACAGATTTTAGAACTCGGGGGAAGAAGCTGTTTGATCGGATCATAAAAAATACTGGGGCTGGATAAACACAACTACAAGGAAAATAAAAAAGGAGGGTGCCTTCAGATCAGAAACCCTCCCTATAAAAATCTATTGAACAACTACATTGACTGCTGCAGGCCCTTTTTGTCCTTGTTCAATATCAAAGGTCACTTTATCGCCTTCATTCAGCGATCTGAAACCTGTTGATTGGATACCTGAATGGTGAACAAACACATCCGGCCCGTTTTCCTGCTCGATAAAACCAAACCCCTTTGAATCATTGAACCATTTTACTGTCCCATTTGCCATTGCGACTTTCTCCTTGCTTAAATTAATTTATTGTAGTTTCAAACTTCAGGTCCAGCCACTTTCACAGATGGGTTTTGCCTTTAGAACGAAACTCAAAAGCCTTCCTACAGAAGGTTTTTGTAGATATTTATTGAGTTTATTTTAAAAAAGCAAGACTTATTTTTAATACTTGAAATTTTTTACAGCCCCTGTTCATCAGCGATGTGACAGCTTACGACATGATTTTGGCCCATTCTCCGTTCTTCAGTGCCCCTGTTTCTGCACGCATCCGCAGCAAGCGGACAACGGGCTTGAAACTTGAAACTCTATCCAGTACCGAAACGATGAACGACAGCTCCCCCGTCACCAACTGGGCGTTGAACCACCGAATCATGATCAGGTAGTTATACAAGCCGGTTCAATTTCTATAAATCACAATTTCAC
>JAIFMF010000152.1 GCA_020048635.1 Desulfobacula sp.
AAATAGCTGTGAAGGATCAATGACCCGATTTATAACGGTCAGGTTCGGTAATGTCATCGGCAGTGTGGGCAGCGTGATCCCCCTTTTTAAGAAACAGATCAAAGAGGGTGGACCGGTAACCGTTACTCATCCCGATATTATCAGGTATTTCATGTTGATCCCCGAAGCCTGCCAATTGGTTCTTCAAGCCGGTTCCATGGGAAAGGGAGGGGAAATTTTTATTCTTGAAATGGGAGATCCCGTTAAAATAGATAGTATGGCCAGGGATCTGATACGGTTTTCAGGTTTTGAACCGGATGTTGATATTGAAATAATATACACCGGGTTAAGACCGGGTGAAAAATTGTATGAAGAATTGATGACGGATAAAGAGGGTGTTCTCAGGACCGATCATCAAAAGATTATGGTGCTGAAGAGTCATACAGGTGATATGAGCAAACTGGGGGACAGACTGGAGGAGCTCAAATCTGCAGCAAAAAATAGAAACCAGGACCAGATAAAGATGATATTGCAGCAGATTGTACCGGAATATCACCCAGGGCTATGAATAGGATGAACATGATGAAGCGGTTTTTTGATGTTTCAATATCCTTAATGCTGATCATTGGATTGTTTCCATTGTTCATCCTGATGGCCGTAATGGTAAGATGTAAATTGGGGAGGCCCATTATTTTCAGACAGGTAAGGCCGGGATTTCAGGGTAAGCCGTTCACCCTGTATAAATTTCGTTCATTAACCGATGAAAAAGATGAAAAAGGCAATCTTCTCCAGGATTTTGAAAGATTTAACCGCTTCAGTTCTCTAATCCGCAAATCAAGCCTTGATGAGCTGCCGGAGCTGGTAAATGTATTGAAAGGGGAAATGAGCCTTGTGGGGCCGAGGCCTCTTTTAATGCAGTATCTACATCGATATGATGCTGATCAGGCAAGACGCCACGCGGTCAAGCCCGGGATTACCGGCTGGGCACAGGTAAACGGGAGGAATGCCATCAGTTGGGAAGAAAAGTTTAAACTGGATGTCTGGTATGTTGATCATCATAATTTCCGACTTGATTTAAAAATATTATGGGTAACATTGATCCAGGTTTACAGGCAGGATGGGATACATCAGAAAGGGCATGTAACAGCAGAAGAATTTATGGGGGTCCACAAAGGATGAGTGAAAGATTTGAAAACTGGGAATATCCTGAAATAATAGAGGGTAAGCCGACAAAATATCATTGGATTGTTCAAGGGGTTGCAGGCTTAAAACTTGGGTATAAAACAGATATCGGCGCCTTCAGTTATATCAATGCCCATGAAAAAGTGATCATTGAAGATTTTGTTCAGTTGGGGTCTCATTGCTCCGTCTATTCTGTCTCAACCATTGATGGGAAAAAGGGGAAAATTACATTAAAAAAAAAATGTTGCGTCGGAAGTCACAGCACCATAATGCCCGGGATTACCATTGGAGAGAACTCAATTGTTGGTGCCCATAGTTTTGTGAATAAAGACATACCTGATAATGTGATCGCATTTGGGACTCCGGTTAAAATAATCAAGAAATTGGAGAAATAAAATGGATTTTTCACCATGGCCTTATTTTTCGGATGACGAGATACAAGCTGTCGTAAATGTTCTTAAATCCGGAAAAATTAACCAATGGACAGGGAATGAGGTGACTGCATTTGAAGAAGAGTTTTCCCGTTATATCGGATCAGATTATGCGATAGCCCTTGCCAATGGCAGCCTGGCCCTTGATATAGCGCTTCTTGCATTCAATATAGGAAAAGGAGATGAAGTGATTGTGACGCCGCGGTCATTTGTTGCATCTGCCAGTTGTGTCGCGTTGAGAGAGGCAATTCCTGTTTTTGTGGATGTTGATCCGGTCAGTCAGAATATAACGCTTGAGACCATTTCAAAAGCTGTCAGCTCAAAGACAAAGGCGGTCATTGCTGTCAATCTGGGGGGCTGGCCGTGTGATCTCAAAAGAATTAAATTGTTTTGTGAACACCATAGGATTGTTTTAATTGAAGATTGTGCCCAGGCCATTGGTGCCAAACTTGATGGAAAAAGGGTCGGAACTTTCGGAGATTGTGCTATTTTTTCTTTTTGCCAGGATAAGATCATGACAACGGGTGGTGAGGGTGGAATGCTGGTGACCAACAATAGGGATTTCTGGGAAAAGGTCTGGAGCTATAAGGATCACGGGAAAGATTATAACGCGGCATTCCACCAGGAACATAAGCCGGGATTCAGATGGCTTGTGAATAGCTTTGGTACAAACTGCAGAATGACTGAAATGCAAGCTGCCATGGGTAGGGTAATACTCAGAAAGGTTGATGGATGGGTAAAGAAAAGAAGAGAGTTTGCCAGCTTGTATAATAAAGCCTTTAATAACATTCCTGGTTTGAGGACAACCCTACCTGAAGTTGATGTATATCATTCTTACTATAAATATTATGTTTTTATAAATCAGAATGAACTAAAACTGTCATGTAACAGGAACGATATCATCGATTCTTTAAATAAAGCCGGAGTTCCGTGTAATACCGGCATATGCCCTGAAATATACAGGGAAAAAGTCTTTAAAAAGGGTTTATACAAGATTTACGATGCAAAAAAAAATAAAGGGGATAGCTATCTTCCCGTTGCAAGACAATTGGGTGAAACATCCATTATGTTGATGGTACATCCCACTTTGATGCCGGAATCCATTCATTATGTCATTGACCAGGTAAAACTTGCGATGGAAAGGGCTGTTAGATAAGTTTTGGCAGGGCAAACCAGCAATCATCAAAAAAAAATCGAAAATTCACAAAACAGTATGTTGAGTTGGATGAGTGAGGCATTCTGGATCGGATTCGGCTTCATAGCAACCGTTTTAGCCCTTCTTGCCGGGACTCGATTTTTAACAAAACTGCTGTCCACAGATGAATATGGAAGACTTGCGTTGGCTGTTAGTCTTACAGCCTTGGCGGTTCAGATCTTTGGAGACCCTATCGGAAAAACTGCTGTCCGTTTCTATTCCCATTGGTGTGAGGCTGGAAAACCATACGGGTTTATGCAAAATATCGGAAGATCTCTGATTTATGCAGTGGCTGGTATTGTTCTGTGTTGCAGTGTGGCTTTTATTTCAGGCTATTGGGTGAATGGGTGTCCAGATTTTTCTTTTATTATGGTGACTGGATTTTTTGCTATTCTTCTGGTCCTAAACCGTATCGCATTTGCCTTGGAGGACGCTGCTCGTAAAAGACGGTTCCGTGGCATTATTCAAGGCGTGTTTGAAGTGATGCGGTTCTTTTTTGCCATTGCTTTGATCATCCTGCTATCAGTCCCTGAAGCAGAAATCGTCCTTAGTGGATTTGTGATTGCAGGTGTTCTGGTTGTGATAGCGCATAGTGTTTTTTTATATGCCCATCTCAGTTCTACACGGGTCGAATCATCCGGTGGTTCACACCTGTTATCTGTCTCAGATACTGTCTCCATGCAATCTTTCCAGTTTCCATTGATTTTGAGCAGCGCCTGTATCTGGTTGGTCATGATGGCCGAACGCTGGATTTTAAATCACTATGGCATACCGGAAGATGTTGGTGGCTATGCAGCAGTTTATCAATTGGCATTTATTCCCATGCTATTTATCAGTAATTTTTTAATCTTGTTCATCGAGCCGATCCTTTACCAGGTAATTAGTCTGGATGGGAAAACCTCGTCTTCTCTGAATTTAATTAGGATTAACCATTACGCAGCAATGGGTATACTATTTGTTACTTTCATCTTATTCATAGTGCTTCTTTTTTATTACCCTGCGGTTGGTTATTTTTTTCTGGGTGTTGAATTTCGTCCCTATAGCTGGATTTTTCCTTGGTTGGTACTATCGGGTGGCTGCTTTGCTGCTACACAGCAATTGCTTTTAAAATTAAGCTGTCAAATGCGCACTGACTTGCTGGCGGTTTTATGGAGCGGGGTTGCAGCGATTGCAGTAACTGCCTATATCATCGGCGTAAGTTTCTGGCAATTGAAGGGGCTAATAGCAGCAATTGTCACTATTAATGTGTCATTGGTCATATTTTCATTGTTTTATTTAAACAGACTGGTTTCTCAAAAATGACAATTTATTGGGTTACAGGAATACCTGTATGAGGATTTTACATCTTGTAAAAACATCACATGGCGCAGCATGGGCGGTAAAGCAGATGCGGGAATTGGTTCTGTTGGGTCTTGATGTCCATGTTGTCCTGCCCTCTTATTCAGGAAATGCATCAAAGTATGAAGCTGCGGGCATAAAAGTACACATCATTGATATGGATCTCTCAATAACCTCTGTCTTGAAGTTTCCCTTTCACATCCAAAGGTTCAAAACCCTTCTAAAAGCAATAAAACCGGATTTGGTGCACTCTCATTTTTATTCAACAACCCTTATGATGCGTCTGGCAATGCGGAACAGCCGAATCCCTAAGGTTTTTCAGGTGCCGGGACCCCTGCATCTGGAACATTTTTTTTTCAGAACGCTGGAATTTTTAGTTGCAGATAAGAACGATTATTGGATCGCATCCTGTGAGTGGACAAAAAATAAATACAAATCCATGCTGGATGATAAAAGAAAAGTTTTCCTTTCGTATTATGGGACAGATGTGGAAAGTTTTAAAAAGGGGGATAAAGACTACCTCATTAATGAACTGGGAATCTCAGAAAAAACAAAAATTGTCGGTATGGTCGCATATATGTATCCTCCCAAGTATTATCTGGGTCAAAAAAGGGGGTTAAAAGGACACGAGGACATGATTGATGCAATTTCTATTCTTGTTGGTCAGAATCATGATATGAAACTTGTTTTTATCGGAGGTGCATGGGCTGGAGCTATTCGATATGAAAAAAAAGTGATGGATTATGGAAAGCAAAAACTTGGGGATAATGTTTTTTTTCTCGGGACGCGCACTGATGTCTCTATGCTATATTCAGGATTTGATATTGCGGTACATCCATCACACTCAGAAAATGTCGGGGGAGCCGTCGAATCATTGCTGATGAAAATCCCCACCATAACAACAAATGTTGGCGGGTTTCCGGATTTAATCAGGCACAAAGAAACAGGTTTGCTGGCATCTGCTGAGAATCCTTTGGATCTGGCCGCTAAAATTCTTTACTATTTGGAAAATCCGGAATTGGCCAGACAGAATTCTTTAAAAGGATATGAATATACCCGACGGTTGTTTGATGTAAAAAGAACAGCAAAAGAAATAAAATCGATTTATGAAAAAATCGTTTCCATACAGAATGCCAAACCTTTGATGCGAAATAAGTGAGCATTCAAAGCAGTGAACTTCTGAGCGTTATTCCTCCCTTTCCATCTTTATGGCTTTTCTGGGGCAGATAAAGGCGCAGATGCCGCATCCTTTGCAGAATTCAAGATCGATTTCAATACGGCCACTGGCCGGGTTGCGCGTGATGCAGAGTTCCGGGCAGGTGAGGCGGCAAAGATCGCAGCTTTGGCAGAAATGATTGCCAAGGCATCGCCGTGCCTCTTTTACAGCAGCGGCCTCATCTGTTTTAGCTTCAGGTATGGCTTCGGGTTCAGGAAGGATGCGCATGGATTTTTCAAATTTGCATTCTTTGGGGATAATCTGTTTTGTTTCCGTCATGATATGTATTTCAACCTTGTATAATCTTTTATTTATTTTGATCCGGATAAAAATTCATGAACCTTTTTGGCTGCTTTTTTACCGTCAGCCATGGCTTCTACAACTGTGGATGACCCCTGGGCAAAATCACCAGCTGCAAAAACGTTGGGCAGATTCGTGGCCAGGGTGTCAGTATCTGTTACAAGTTTTGTTCCATGGAGTCCCAATCCGTTTTTCAGGGTTTCATGATCTGCTTTCTGACCCACGGCGGAAATGACCATATCCGCCTGCATGATAAATTTTGAACCTTCGATTTGAACGGGTCTCAGCCGACCCTGGCCGTCCGGGTCTTTTAATTCGGTCTTGACACAGTGAAGGCCGGTGATCCGATTGTCTTTTGTGATAAATGACAGGGGCATGGTGAAAAATTTGATGTCCACACCCTCACTCAGGGCTGCCTTGACTTCTTCTTTGTCTGCTGGCATTTCCATGGGGCCGCGGCGATAGATCAGGCAGACTTTGGCAGCGCCCTGTTTCAGGGCAGAGCGGGCTGAATCTATGGCTGCATTTCCTCCACCCACCACAATGACCTGCTGTCCCGGCTCGATTTTCATGCCGTCTGAAATACTGCGTAAAAATTGAAGGCATTCTGAGTAGCCTTCATAGCTATTTTCGTTTTCAAGCTCCAGCTTCAGCCCTTTCTGGGTGCCGGTGGCGATGATGACGGCGTCTGTCCCGGTTTTTTCAAGATCAAAAAGGGTGATATCTTTTCCGAATTCAATGCCGGTTCGGATGTCGACTCCGGTTTGAGTGATAAAATCAATATCCTTTTGGAGAATGTCGCGGGGGAGCCTGAACTCCGGAATGCCCCAGGCCAGAAGCCCGCCGGGCCGATGATAGGATTCAATGATCTCAACCGTATACCCGGTCTTTGCCAGTTCATAGGCAGCTGCAAGTCCGGCCGGCCCTGACCCGATAATGGTGATCTTTTTATTGATGGAGGCAACGGGCTTGACCGGCATCAGGGAAGGGGTGGCAGCCGCTGCTGCAAAGCGTTTCAAGGACCTTATGGATAAGGCTTCATCCAGATTGCCTCTCACACAGGCGGATTCACAGGGATGGTGGCAGACATACCCGCAGATGGAGGGCAGGGGGTTGGCGGCTCGGATAAGTTCCAGGGCTTCTTTGTATTGTTTTCTTGCGATGAGGCGGATATAGCCCCGGACATCCTGCGAAATCGGACAGGCGTTCTGGCATTTGGGCAAGGGCAGGATGTCCTCTTCTTTGAGATGAACCTGCATGTCCATGTCTGAAAAAATTTTTCCGCGCATGCTGTCTATTTCCTGACGCATTTCAGGCATGATTTCGGCAGGGCAGGCTTCCATGCATGCAGCGCAGAAACTGCAACGTTCCACATCGACAACCGGTTTATGGGTTCTTCCTTCTACGGCCATGGGTTTATTCTTTCCTATTTATATTTTTTTTAATGTTAAGTCCGATCTCCTGCCCTAGCGCCAGGGCTTTTCGATTAATCTCCAGAAAGCGCGCGGCACTGTTTTCTTCCAGGGCTTTCACAAGGGATGTCTGGCTTGTAAGGCCTGTCAGGACGGCTGCGGCTGCCAGCATGACCATATTGGCGGCCTGCTTGTTGCCCAGATCCTTGATGGCCCTGTCTGTGGCCGGAACTCCGATCTGGTCGGCTTTGTCCAGAGTTATGGGTTTGACCAGAAGATCGTCATAGATGACCAGGGCATTTTCTTGTGACAACTGTCCAAGTGATTCGTCGTAGGCTTTCTGGGAAAAAGCAATCAGAATATCAGTACTGATCATGTGGGGAAATTTGATTTGATCTTCCGCCACAATCACATCATACCGGGCGGTACCGCCTCTGGCCTGGGCGCCGTAAGCGCTTGACCCGGCCACCCATCGGCCATCTTTGATGGCGGAATGGGCTAAAATCGTTCCGGCCAAGACCACACCCTGACCCCCGAATCCTATCAAACGGACCTGTTTGACGTTACTCATGGCTGAATTCTCCTGTGATAATCTTGGTTTTTAAAACAACCTTGTCCATTTTTGCGGCCTGTTCTCTTGTAACGCAGTCCTGCATCAGGGCTTTAAGCATCTGAACCGATGAATCGGCTTGATTTCGTCGGCCAAACTGGGTCGGGCAGGGAGAAAGGGCTTCGATAAAGGTAAAAGTTTCCATATTCAGGGCTTTTTTGATGGCTGCCATGAGGACCAGGGGCTGGGTCACACTGAAGCGGGCCGCATATTCGGCCCCGGCGCCCAGCACCAGGCGGCAAAGATCAAAAGGCTGGTAAGGGTTGCCTTCTCCGGTGGTGGCGGTCACAGCGCCCAGGGGTGACGTGGAAGCCACCTGGCCGCCGGTCATGCCGTAAATCATATTGTTGGCGCAGATGACGGTAAGGTTGGTATTGCGGCGGGCTGCATGAATCAGGTGGTTCCCGCCGATGGAGGTCAGATCGCCATCACCGCTGATAACAATGACTTTCAGCTTTGGGTTGGCCATCTTTGCGCCGGTGGCAAAGGCAATGGCCCGGCCGTGAAGGGTATGAAGTGTGTCCCCGTTAAAATGGGGGCTGGGAATCCAGGCCGCACACCCGATGCCGGAAACAAATAAAATATTTTTCATATCCAGTTGCAAATCTGCAATGGCCCGCAAAATGATGTTCATCAAAATCCCATGCCCGCATCCTGGGCAGAAGGGCGTTGATTTTACTTCCTGCCGTAAATAGGCATCCAGATCCCTTGCCATTATAAAATCCTCTCTATGTGTTGCATGATGTCTTTGGGGTGAATAATCCTGCCGTTGGTCTGGTGATAGGGGATGACCTCACAGTCTGCATATTTCCGGATTTCCCCGTAGACCTGTCCGCTGTTCATTTCCGGGACAAAGAGTTTTTTGCCTTTACGGCCTATTTCTGTAATCAATTTGTCGGCAAAGGGCCAGATGGTTTTTAGCCTGAGAAGTCCTGCTTTTTTGCCTGTTTTTCGAAGCTGGTCCACGGCAAAAAAAGCACTGCGGGCCGTGAAACCATAAGCAATCACGATTACGTCCGCGTCATCCATGTAATAGGATTCACTCTGTACAATTTCTTCCCGGTTATTTAAGATTTTATGATTGAGGCGTCCCACCAGTTTTTCCTGCACATTGGGGTCATCGGTTTTGCGGACCCCAAATTCATTATGGGTGGAGCCTGTGACCGTGATGTTTTCCCCCTCGCCAAAGGACGGCATGGGAGGCACGCCATCTTTTTCTTCAGTGCCGAAAGGGGCGGCGCCACTCTTTTTGTATCGATTGGTAACCCGCAGTGTCGGGCTGATATCCATGCGCTCCCGCAAATGCCCGACGGCTTCATCACTCATGACAAAAACCGGAACCCGGTATTGTTCAGAAAGATTAAAGGCATCAATGGTCTGGTCGTACATTTCCTGAACCGACCAGGGTGATAATGCAATAATCTGGTAATCTCCGTGGGACCCCCATTTGGCCTGCATCAGATCTCCGCTGCCGACCTTGGTGGCCTGGCCCGTACAGGGCCCGGCGCGCTGAATGTCCACAATCACCAACGGCGTTTCCGTAAAAACCCCGTATCCGATGGCTTCCTGCATCAGGCTGAAACCCGGCCCCGATGTTGCAGTCATAGATTTAGCCCCGGACCAGGAGGCGCCGACGACCGAACAGATAGAGGCTATTTCATCTTCCATCTGCATGAATACGCCGGACACATCCCTGAGCCGTTGGGACATCCGCTCCATGATTTCACTGGAAGGCGTGATGGGATAGCCTGCATAATACCGGCAGCCCGCGGCAATGGCGCCTTCAGCGGCCGCTTCATTGCCCGTAAAAAAATAGCTGCCCGGCGATAGAGCGCTGTTTATTTCATTTGTGTCATTCATAGGTCACCTTTTATACTCATGGTCTGTTTTTCCCTGGGACTATTTATGTTTATTAAAACCCTAGTGTTTTTCAAATCAATTTTATGAAATGCAATATAAATGTAATTAGAAATAAAATCAAATATAAAATTAAATTTTTTAATATTTCTTTCTGGATGCTTATTTGGTGGCGTTAAAAGCTGTTTCGAGTCCTTCGGGATAAGGAAATAAAGCAGAGCTCCAAAATTATAACTCAAATCCATTTAAATTACAGAATTAAAATTTACTGCCGGATCTACCCTTCAGAGCGGTCTTGATACGGCAAAGGCACTGATCATAACTCAGATTTCTGCCGTTGCCATTACTATCCTCTGTGTTCTTGACAGTTGTCTTCATAGATCCGGCCTTTTATCATGACCCTGTCAACAGGCGACTGGCCGGAAAGGTAGGCAAGATCCGAAGGTGCTTCAATGTCCCAGATCACCAGATCGGCATCTTTCCCGGGTTCCAGGCTGCCCTTCACGTGTTCCAGGCCCAGTGCTTTTGCCCCGTTAATGGTGGCTCCCAGCAGGGCTTCTTCGCAGGTCAGACCAAAGAGGGTGCAGGCCATATTGAGAATAAGGCACATGGAATGAACGGGGCTTGAACCGGGGTTGAGATCCGTGGAAACGGCCATGGGGATCTTCAGGTCTCTGAAGGTTTGCACCGGGGGCCTCTGCTTTTCTTTCAGGTAGTAAAATGCTCCAGGCAGGAGAACGGCGGTCACTTTGTGCCGGGCCATTTTTTCAGCACTGCTGAGCGACAGGTATTCCAGGTGATCGCAGGAAAGGGCATTAAATTCTGAAGCAAGTGCAGCTCCGTTTGAATCGGATAATTGCTCTGCATGGAGCTTTATCCTGAGCCCGAGATTTTTTGTAGCTTCAAACACCCTTTTTGTCTGTTCAAGGGAAAAGGCGATGTGTTCACAGAAAACATCCACGGCTGTTGCAATCCCCTGAGCTTTGACCTTTGGCAGCATGGTTTTTGTGATGAGATCGATATAGTCGTCTGAATTGTCTTTAAATTCAGGAGGAAGTGCATGAGCGCCCAAAAAGGTGGGTTCAATGTGAACTGGAAAAAGTTTTTGTAATTCTCCAATGACATCAAGCATTTTAAGTTCGGTCTTAAGATCGAGCCCGTATCCGGACTTGATTTCAAGAGTGGTGATGCCTTTGCTGATAAGGGTCTTTACCCGCTTTGAGGCAATGGCCAGGAGGTCTTCTCTTGATGCGGTCCGGGTAGCCTTGACCGTTGAAAAAATGCCACCGCCTTTTTTTGAAATCTCTTCATAGGTGGCACCTTTGAGCCTCATTTCAAACTCATGGGATCTTGATCCGGCAAAGACCAGATGGGTATGACAGTCCACAAACCCCGGCAGAATCCACCGGCTATGGCTGTCAATGATTTTCCGGCATCGTGTGCGGTAATTGTCCGGCAGGTCTTTTTCCAGCCCTATCCATGAAATTTTTTCTCCGGAAACGGCCAGTGCCCCGTTTTCAATTATGGAAAGGCTGCTATCGGCCATGGTGGCAAGATGACAGTGAATAAAAAGCGTATCAATTTTATCCGGTAGCAGGTTTCCAATAGAGTTTCCTTTTAAATCAATCAGACTCATGACCTGTTCCCGTGCATATTGACCATGGGAAGTTTTACGCCCTTGGTTTTGGCCTCCTCAATGGCGGTTTCATAACCGGCATCGGCATGGCGGATGATGCCGGTGCCCGGGTCATTTCTCAAAACCGTTGTCACGCGTTTCTCAGCTTCAGGAGTGCCGTCGGCCACCGTCACTTGTCCTGCATGAAGCGCATATCCGATGCCGACCCCGCCGCCGTCATGGAAAGATACCCACGCCGCACCGGAAGCTACACTGGTCATGCAGTTCAGCAAGGCCCAGTCTGCCACGGCGTCAGACCCGTCTTTCATGGATTCGGTCTCCCGGTAGGGGGAGGCCACGGACCCGCAGTCCAGATGGTCCCGCCCAATAACGATGGGCGCTTTGACTTTTTTATCCCGGACCAGATCGTTAAAGAGTTTGCCTGCTTTTTCCCTTTCTCCATACCCCAGCCAGCAGATTCTTGCCGGAAGTCCCATATGTTCCACTTTTTCTTCAGCCATTTTCAGCCAGTTGACCATTTTTGTTTTTTCAGGGAAAAGCTTCATCAGTTCCCGGTCCGTCACCTTGATGTCTTCTGGGTCGCCGGAGAGGGCGGCCCAGCGGAAAGGACCTTCGCCATGACAGAACAGTTCACGGATATAGGCAGGGACAAAACCGGGATAATCCATGGCATTGGCAACCCCCCGTTTCATGGCCTGGGCTCTCAGGTTATTGCCGTAATCAAAGGCAATGGCACCTTTGTTTTTCATTTCAAGGATGGCTCTCACATGCTCGGCCATGGAATTTAAGGCCATATCCTTATAGGTTTCAGGGTCGGTTTTGCGAAGGGATAAGGCTTCTTCAAAAGAAAGCCCTTTGGGGAAATAGCCGTTGAGCTCATCATGGGCACTGGTCTGGTCGGTAATGACATCCGGAATAAATCCTTTTTGGATCATGGTGGAAAGAACATCCACGATATTTGCACAAAGCCCGATGGAAAGGGGCTTTTTGTTTTTGGCCGCTTCCTTTGCCTTAAGAATGGCATCATCAAGATCTTTTGCTTCAATGTCCAGGTATCTTTTTTCAAGCCTTTTGGCAATCCGGGAAGGGTCAATTTCCACACAGATCACAACCCCGCCGGCCATGGTGACGGAAAGTGGCTGGGCGCCACCCATGCCGCCAAGACCTGCAGTGACGACGATTTTCCCGCCAAGATCGGAATTGTAATGTTTTTGGCCTAAAGCGGCAAAGGTTTCATAGGTGCCCTGGAGGATGCCCTGGGTTCCGATATAAATCCATGACCCGGCCGTCATCTGGCCGTACATGATGAGACCTTTTTTATCCAGTTCGTGGAAATAATCCCAGTTGGCCCATTTCGGGACGATATTGGCATTGGCAATGAGAACCCTGGGCGAACTTTCATGGGTTTTGAGAACACCCACGGGTTTGCCGGACTGAATCAGCAGGGTTTCATCATTTTCAAGATCCAGGAGGGTCCGGACAATGGCGTCAAAACACTCCCAGTTCCGGGCCGCTTTGCCAAGGCCTCCGTAGACAATCAGTTGATCCGGATTTTCGCCGTTGTCCGGGTCAAGATTGTTGCACAGCATGCGCAAAGCCGCTTCCTGGTACCAGCCCTTGCAATGAAGTTCAGGCCCTCTGGGGGCTTTTACTGGCCGGGCAACCCCGCATCCGATGTTCAGATCCTTTAAAACTTTTTCTTTGTTGGTCATGATTTTCCTCCCGATAGGGTTGACTTTTATTTTTGAATTCGATATTACTTGTCTATACAAGTATAGATGTTATGTCAAGTTATTTTTATTTTCAGGAGAGACAAAGGAACCCAATGGCTGAACAATCATTTGCCTTGTTTGAGAGAATCAAGAAAAGCATTATTCATGATATTGAATCGGGAAAATTGAAACCCGACGATAAAGTCCCATCGGAAACCGAGCTGACCCGGATGTTTAACACCTCCAGGATGACGGCCAACCGTGCGTTAAAAGAACTTACCGAGGAAGGCAGGATTGTCCGGGCCCAGGGCGTGGGCAGTTTTGTGGCAAGACCCAAACCCGAGGCCGCCCTTTTGGAAATTAAAAGCATTGCCAAGGAAATTGCCCAATGGGGGGGAGAGCATTCTTCGGAAGTCCTGGTGCTGCGGGAAGAAAAGGCAAGCGAAGAAATTGCCAAAAAAATGGGCTTAAACCCTCTTGACCCTGTTTTCCATTCCATCATGCTGCACAAGGATAGAGACATTTGTGTCCAGCATTCCGAGCGCTTTATCAATCCAAAGGTGGCCCCGGATTATCTGAAACAGGATTTTAATGTGATCACCCCCAATGAATACCTGATGGAGGTGGCCCCGGTCCAGCAGGCGGAACATATTATTGAGGCTGTGATCTGCAAAAAGGAAATTCAGAAGCGATTGAAAATCAAACCGGGCGAACCCTGCCTGTCTCTGACGCGGCGGACCTGGTCCTTTGATAGGGTGGCCACCTACAGCATCATCATTTCTCCAGGATCAAGATATAAATTGAAGGGTAAATTTACAAGAGGATAAAACACATGAAAGAACAAATCGTATTGCACGGGGATGGATTTCAACTCGAAGACCTGGTCCGGATTGCCCGGCACGGGGCCTCAATTCAGATATCAGAGGAATCCGTAGGAAGGATTCATAAGGCAAGAGAGCTCATTGACCGTTGGGTCAAAAACGGTGAAAGAATCTATGGGGTCACCACAGGATTCGGTGCTTTATCAAGTGTCACCATTTCCAGCAAAGATACAAAGGAACTTCAGAAAAAAATCCTTTTCAGCCATTCGGCAGGCATTGGGAAAAATCTGGATGAGGATGTGGTCAGAGCAATGATAGCGCTCCGGGTCAATGATTTTTGTCGCGGCAATTCCGGGTTGAGACTTGAAACCATTGAAAAGCTTGCAAGGCTATTAAATGAAGGCATTGTTCCGGTTGTTCCGGAAAAAGGTTCAGTGGGGGCCAGCGGCGATCTGGTTCCCATGGCCCATCTTTCCCTTGTATTAATCGGGGAGGGTGAAGCTGTTGTGAATGGCAAAAAAATGACAGGCGCCGAAGCCTTAAAGAAAAAGAAGATAGAGCCCCTGGTGCTCGAAGCAGGAGAAGGGATCGCCCTCATCAACGGCACCCAGCTTATGATCGCCCTGGGGTGCCTTGCCCTTCATGACGCCCTCAACCTTTGCAAACATGCCGATATCGCCGCGGGCATGAGCCTTGAAACCCTGATGGGAACCCGCTCGGCCTTTGACCCGAGAATTCATAAGGTGCGGCCCCACAAAGGTCAGATCATGGCGGCTGACAATATGCTGAGGATCACGGCCAATTCGGAAATCATCTCTTCCCACAAAGATTGTTCACGGGTTCAGGACGCCTATACCTTACGGTGTTCTCCCCAGGTTCACGGTGCTTCATGGGATGCTTTCGGATATGTGGACAATGTAATCCGGGTGGAAATGAATTCATCCACTGAAAATCCTTTAATTTTCCCTGAATCCGAAGAATTTCTATCCGGCGGAAACTTCCATGGCCAGCCCCTGGCCCTGGCCTGTGATTTTCTCGGGATTGCCATTGCAGAACTTGCCAGTATTTCGGAGCGCAGAATCGAAAGGCTTGTGAATCCTCAGCTTTCCGGCCTTCCGGCATTCCTGGTGGAAGACGGCGGGCTCAATTCCGGGTTCATGATCGCCCAGTATGCCGCAGCCTCTCTTGTTTCCGAAAATAAAGTCCTGGCCCATCCGGCATCGGTGGATTCCATCCCGACCTCTGCCAACAAGGAGGACCACGTGTCCATGGGCGCCATCGCCGCCCGAAAATGTCGGGAAATCGTGGCCAATGTGGAAGACGTCATTGCCATTGAACTTTTGTGCTCAGCTCAGGCCATTGACCTTTTCACCAATATGAAGGCAGGAGACGGAACCCTTGCAGCCTACGAAGTGATTCGAAGCAAAGTGGGGTATATGAAGGAAGATCGCATTTTGTCCAAAGATATTGCCGTAATAAAGGAACTTTTATTGAGCGGCGAAATTGTAAAAGCTGTCGAAAATAAGGTGGGCAAGCTGTATTAGTTTTGTAAATGACGGGTGTGAACTATGGGGAGAGCCTGACGAGTTTGAGATCTCCCCACAAACCGATATTTTCTCCGATAATAATCACAATCCCCTGGACGCCGGGAACAGACTTTCCTGCTTCAATGGCATCTTTAATATCCCGTCCGGTTTGAACCCTGTTGCCCACCATTGTAGCAACCGCATCAGCAAGGGAGCAGGAATCCGACAGGATGGTGGTGGCATCTGTCTTGCCAAAACTTTTTGAATGACCAAAGGTCCCGGACGAGGTACAGAGTCCATAGGGTTTGTCCCGTTTTTCAATCCGGATACCCGTAGTCATGCTGAATGGAGAATTCTTGGCGTAAATACTGAAAACAGTTTCGGAATCCGATTTGACAAAAATATCCCCCCCGTTTTCAACAATGACTTCCCGGGTGTAACTGAGCATCGCAGTTCCGCAAAATTGTGCTACAGCTCCTGCCACAGCCGCCATGGGGCCGACCTGGGCCATCCGCCCGGCCTCCAGCATATCCGTAATAATAGCGGGAACAGGGAAAAGGTTTTTTACCGGGACTAAGGATGTAGCAAATTCCGGGTGGAATTGGATATAGGTTTCAATCTGGTTCCTGTAATCCAGGACATGTTTTAAGGCCATATCCGTAAGATCGGTTTCTGCCTGGATATTTAAATTGGTCTCTTTGACTGTGACATTAAAGGAGATGAGCCCTTTTTTCTGATGCAGATGTCGATAGGTGCGATTCTCAAACATTTTCAATGCTTTTGGGTCTTAGATAGTCCGGCGCCTGACGGATAAAATAGGAGTCGGTCATGCCTGAGATATAGTCCCGTACTATTTCAGCATGAGAGTGGCGATCTAAATAGTCAGCAGACATGCCGGACAAAAAATCCGTAAACACAACAGATTCAAGGTTTTCTTTTTCAAGGTCGGTTATGTATTTTTCAAAGAGAAAAGAGAAAATATCCCCAATGGAAGTTAAGTGTTTTTTAATGACCGGATTTTTGTAAATATATTGATAATTAAATGTCTTGAGCGTTTTCAATGCCCTGGATACCTTATCGGAAAAACCGATAAAGGGTTGATCAATGCTGTTTTTGATGAGATCCGTCACAAGAGTGAAGACGATGGTGCCGTTGGTCCGGCCTAAAATCCGGGCGGAATCCTCCGGAATATCTTCACGTTTGACGAGCTTCAGCCGAATGGCATCCTCAAGATCCCGCCCGATATAGCTGATGGTATCGGCCATCCGCACCACGCATCCTTCCAGGGTCATGGGAATTTCATCACAGACTTTTTTCTGCCTTAAGGTTTCCAGCCAGATGTCAAATTCCTTGAAAGTCCGATTCCCTTGTGGCGCCAGCCGGATGGAGTGGATTTCGCCATTATGACAGACAATGGCATCCATGGTCTGGAGGCTTAAATTCCATCCTTTGCCGTTTTTTTCAATCTGATCCAGAAACTGGATGCTTTGAAGGCTGTGATGAAAAAAACCGGCGCCATGCTCATGGGTCAGTCTGGACAGGAACCGCTCGCCATCGTGCCCGAACGGGGTGTGCCCGATATCATGGCCCAGGCTTGCCGCTTCAATGAGGTCCTCGTTGAGACCCAGATACCGACCGATAGTTCTGGCAACCCTTGAGACAAGCTGGACATGGATTACCCTGTGGGTAAGATGATCATTGTTGATAAGGGAAAAGACCTGGGTTTTATCAATATACCGGGTAAAGGAAAGAGAGTTTAAAACTCGGTCTGCGTCGGCGGAAAAATCCTGCCGGTATTCATTAGCTGCAAATTCTTCGACCTTGCGGCGGATGGCGGTGTGGCTGAAACAAGCCAGGGGGCTAAAATTTTCCCTCTCCCTTGAATTCAGGAGCGCTTTTAGTTCCCCAGCTTTTTCAAAATGGTCATTCAATAGTCTGTTTACAATTGTTTTAAAATATTTTCCACAACCTTATCAAAGGCTTTGGTAAATTCTGTAGTCTTTCCTTGAAACATCATGGGGACCCCATTGTCCCCGGAGGCAACGACATCCGTGTCAAAGGGGATGGACCCTAAAAAGGTAAGGCCCTGTGATTTTGCCGTTCTTTCTCCACCGCCGGAGCTGAAAAGGTCAATGGGTTCATGGCAGTGGGGGCATTTGAACCCCGCCATGTTTTCAACAATGCCAAGGGTTTTTAAGCGAACCGTTTTGCAAAAGGAGATGGATTTCCGGATGTCGGCCAGGGCTACTTCCTGGGGAGTTGTCACGATGACGCCCAAGGCTTCGGGGATGGTCTGGACAACGGTCAAGGGCTCATCACCGGTTCCCGGAGGGGCATCAAT
>JAIFMF010000197.1 GCA_020048635.1 Desulfobacula sp.
GGTGTTGTGACCTTTGAAAGAAAAGGCAGGGACAGAAAAAAAGTTAGTGTTTATGAAGCGTGAAATTTGTAGATGAAGCAATTATCACTGTCAGGTCCGGTGATGGCGGCCGCGGATGCTCAAGCTTCCGGCGGGAACGATTCATTGAAAAAGGCGGACCTGATGGTGGAGATGGCGGCGACGGTGGCAATGTCATCCTGAAAATCGACAAAGGCAAACGAACGCTCTATGATTATCGCCGCCTCAGATTGCTCAATGCCGGAAACGGGCAACCTGGAATGGGCAAGCAGAGACACGGTAAAAACGGCGCCGATTGTATCCTTCTCCTTCCTCCCGGAACTATTGTCTCCAATACAGAAACAAACAAAATCATTGTTGATCTGACCGATACTGAAGAAGACTATATCCTGGCCCAGGGTGGTATGGGCGGTCGCGGCAACAAGCGGTTCGCATCCTCTACCAATAGAGCCCCCAGACATTGTCAACCCGGTATCCCTGGAATAGAATTCAAACTGAAACTTGAACTTAAACTGCTGGCCGATGTCGGGCTTGTCGGGCTTCCTAATGCTGGCAAATCAACATTGATCAGCCACATGAGTTCTGCCCGACCCAAAATTGCCGATTACCCCTTTACAACTCTGACCCCTGTCATTGGCATGGTGGAAGCCCCGTTTGGAGAACCCTTTGCCGTGGCAGACATCCCTGGGCTCATTGAAGGCGCCCATGAAGGCATCGGCCTTGGCATCAGTTTTTTAAAGCATATCGAAAGAACCGGAATCCTTGTTCATCTCATTGATATTTCAGCTATTGACAGGGATGATCCATTGAAACCGTTTCAATTGATCAACAATGAACTCGCCAAATACAGTGAAACCCTTGCCGAAAAAAAACAAATTGTCGTTCTGAACAAGATCGACCTGCCTGATACCCTGGAAAAAATTGATTCATTTACCCGTGCCTTAAAAAACATCCCCGTCATGACTTTGTCTGCCGCAACCGGGAAAGGGGTGAAGGAACTGGTCTTATTTTTAGCTTCTGAACTTCATAAAGAGTAAATCATGAAAATCGGGCTGTTCGGAGGAACTTTCAATCCTTTCCATAATGGTCATATCAGGATCATAGAGCATGTAAAAAAGACGTATGGCCTTGAAAAAATATTCATCATTCCTTCTGCCACCCCTCCCCATAAACCGGATGCCGATCTTGCCCCTGCAAGTGACAGATTTGAGATGGTCAGACAAAGTATTGAAGGACGGGAAGGATTTATCATATCGGACAAGGAATTGACTCGGAAAGGGCCTTCCTTTACCATTGACACCATAGAGGATTTTAAAATAGCGCTATGCGAAAAAGCAGATCTGTTTCTTTTAATGGGATCGGATGCCTTTTTTGATATCACCACCTGGCGACAGAAAGATCGGATATTTGAATCCGTAAAAATTATTACCATGCTGAGGGGTCATTTTGAAAACCATCATGCCTTTGCGTCTTTTATTGACGAACACATATCAAAAGAATACATTTTCAATGAACAGGACAATAGCTTTTTTCACGAAACCAAACAAAAAATAATCTTATGCCGGGTGCCCAGAATAGACATTTCATCCACCATGATCCGGGAACGGGTAAAATCTGGAAAATCCATAGAAGGTATTGTACCTGCCGGTGTTTTAAAAATCATTCATGAAAAGGAACTTTATCAATGACAAAACTCAACCCTTTGGCTGATCGTCTCAAAAAATACCTTCTTCCTGCCTTTGAGAGAAAAGCAAAATCCATTATTGCCATTGATGTAAGAAATCTGACATCTTATGCGGATTTTCTCATCATTATCGAAGCAAATTCTCAACGCCAGGTATCCTCCATTGCCGAACATATGATTTTCCGCATGAAAGAAAAAAAAATCAGCGCAATCGGCGCAGAGGGTGTAAAAGAAGGGGAATGGGCATTGCTGGATTATGGTGATGTCATTATTCATGTGTTTGAATCCCGGATCAAAGCGTATTATAACCTTGAAGGGTTGTGGGCTGATGCACCATTGATCGACCTATCCGGATTTGAAACAGAACCACAGGAGAACACTGATGAAAACTGATACCCCTGTCCATATCTTAATGATCCTTGACGGCTGGGGAATCCGGAAGGAAACCATAGGAAACGCATTTGCTCTGGCCCACACCCCTTTTCTGGATTCTTTGATGAATGATTTTCCAAGCTGCAAGCTCGCATGTTCAGGAAATGAAGTTGGCCTGCCTGAAGGCACCATGGGCAATTCAGAAGTCGGGCACATGAATATCGGTGCCGGCAGAAAAGTATTCCAGGATTTTGTCAGAATCAACAAAGCTATCAAAGATCAGAGCTTTTTTCATACTCCGGCTCTTAAAGATATCATGGCAAAAGTGTCAGATTCCGGCAAAAGCCTTCATCTCATGGGACTTTTGTCCGACGGTGGGGTTCATAGCCATATCACCCACCTTTTTGCCCTCATTGACATGGCAAAACAAAACAATGTGAAAAACCTGTTTATCCACCCCATTCTGGATGGCCGGGACACGTCTCCCACCAGTGGCATTACCTATATAAGACAGCTTCAGGAATATCTTGATAAAGTTGGAGTCGGAAAAATCGCAAGTATTGTCGGCCGTTATTGGGCCATGGACAGGGATACAAGGTGGGACCGGGTAAAACGGGCCTACGACCTTTTTTCAAATGCCGACGGCATCCATTCTGATTCTGCCCTGACTGCAGTACAAAAAGGTTATGATTCAGGGAAAACCGATGAATTTCTGGAACCTGTTTTTATTATTGAAGAGAAGGGGAAAAACAAAGACTCCCCGCACGGAATGATAAAGGATGGCGACGGTCTTATCTTTTTCAATTTCAGAGCAGACCGGGCAAAAGAGATCACACGGGCCTTTACGGAAAATGATTTTTCAGAGTTCAAAAGGGAAAAGAAAATTGACCTTTCAGGTTTTGTCTGCCTGACCCAGTATGATGAAACCTTTGATCTTCCCGTGGCCTTCGGCCCTCAGCATCTTGATAATATTCTGGGAGCGGTGTTAAGCAAAAACCATATCCAGCAGCTTCGCATTGCGGAAACGGAAAAATATGCCCATGTCACCTATTTTTTCAACGGCGGGGATGAAAAAATTTTTGACGGAGAAAAAAGAGTTCTGATCCCTTCCCCAAGGGATGTGGCCACCTATGATGAAAAACCACAAATGAGCGCCTTCGAAGTGGCAACGACCGCCTGTGAAAAAATCAAATCAAAGGAATTTGCCTTTATTGTCCTAAATTTTGCCAATATGGACATGGTAGGCCATACCGGGATTCTTTCTGCCGCCATAAAAGCCTGTGAAACCGTTGACCAATGCGTTGAAAAAGTGGTCAACACCATCTGGGAGACCGGCGGGACCGCCATGGTCACGGCCGACCACGGCAATGCCGAACAGATGATAGCCGATGACGGCTCTCCCCACACAGCACACACCTTAAATCCTGTCCGGTTCATTCTTGCAGGGAATAAGTATAAAGGCGTTCCCATGAAAGACGGCATCCTGGGAGATATCGCACCAACGGTCCTCAACGTATTAAATATTGAACAGCCAGAAGACATGACAGGAACTTCCTTAATATGACCATGGACTATATTATCAGCGATTACATTACCGGAAAAGCCGTCAGAAACATAGGGCCTGAAGCAGTTCGACAGGCGTTTGAAAAATTCTTAGTGGATGAAAAAGGGTATGATAAAAAAGACATCCGGGTGGATGAACCGCTCGTTGTCCAGTTCAAAGGAGAAGATTATCGTTCAGCCATTGATCTGATTGTCTTCTGTCACGAAAACGCCTTTATGGCTATTACCTGTGTGGCAGGGTCTATTGGTTCCTATGAAAGGGAAATCCTGGCCGGAGCAAGACTGGTCTACGACTATCAGATTCCTTTTGCCGTTTCAACTGATGCAAGGGATGCCATGATTCTGGATACAATTTCCGGCAGGAACGTGGGAAAAGGCCTTCAAGCGGTTCCTTCAAAGAAAGAAGCCCTTAAACAAATCAAATCCCTTGAATTTAAACCTCTTGATGAAAACAGAAAGGAGCGGGAAATGATTATTTTCCGCTCCTTTAATCTGGAAAAAATTAATAAATAATCTTAAGCCGTGGGCACTTCTTTATTGCAATGTTTGCAAACCGATGCCCGTTTTTTAATGATCTCCGCACAATAGGGACATTCCCGAGTATAATGTCGCTCATGAAGCTGGTCAATGGCTTTCTGCACTCCGGCCTGGAGTACAGGACTCGGAAATTTGTGATTGATCAGATGCTCGATGGCTTCCACACCGGCCAGCTCTCCGACCATTTCCGCTGCCTTCAGTCTTGCTTTGGGTGGAATCTCCGGATTAAGACAGATTTTTAAAATCTCATCCCAGTCCTTTGATATATAATAATCCGTCATGATCGAGAAAGTCTTTTTCATGAGTTCTTTTCTTGCTTCTTCACGGATCAGAACTTCATCATCCAGTATTCCTCCCTGGGCACCCATGGGGCTGAACACAGGCATGTATTCAAAATTTTTCTGCCCCGGTTCATTGATACACCGATAGGATGCCGGTGCTTCCATAGTTTCACTCAGATGTTCCCATCCTTTTTTATAGCTTGGACACTCATCGTTAAAACAGACATATAAATAGGGAACTCCCCAGCCAAGTCCATCACTGAAATTGATGGGAGGCACTTCCCACAGTGACATGGAAACGTCACAGTGCGGGCAGTGGGGTTTTTCCATTTTTATATATTGTTCCAGCAATTCTTCTTTGGTTTCAAATGCCATTGTATGGTTCTCCTTTGGTAGTCGTCAACCTTCAGGCTATCAAAGTAAGCAGTCGGAATATTTTGTCAAATCTGATATTATCCGATAATCGCAAGCACATCTCCTCTTGCGACTGAGTCCCCGCTTTTGCTGTTGATGGCTTTGATAACGCCGCTCACCGGAGCAGGAAGTGCATTTTCCATTTTCATGGCCTCAATGACAACAACGGTTTCACCCTCGTTCACCGTATCCCCTACCTTTTTTTCATATTTAATGATCATACCCGGCATGGGGGCCTTAATCGGTGTGCCGTCGGCTACAGACGGTTCAGCCGCTTTTGCCGGTGCAGGCTTGTTGGTAGCCGGAGCAGCCTGGGCAGCCCTGGGTTTAGGGGGAGGCGGCGGCAGGGGGGAGGCCGGTTTTGCCGGTGCAGCAAAAGCACCTGCGACTGCCGGTGTAGGCGTGGCATAGGTGATGACCGGAGGCCCGCCGATTTCATCAACCCCCACTTCAAAATAATCCCCATCCACAAACACGTTGAAAGTCCGGACATTCCCGCTTTTTTCCGGAACCTCTTTTATTTTTGATTTTTCAATCAATTCTCCTTTTTTGGCCTTCTCGATCATTTCCTTTTGTCTTGCCACATCTTCTAAGGTAATGGGCTTTACAGCGTCGGGAACTTTTTCTTTTCCATATTTCTGTAAAAGATATTTCTTCCCTGTTACCGGGAAAAGCGCATAAATAATCAAATCCTCATCATCCAGTGCCAGATCCCCGATCTCTTTTTTTGCCTTTTCAAGCTCAGGTGCCAACACTTCTGCCGGTCTACAGGTGATGGGGGTTTCCCCTCGTTCATAGCCTTTCAATGCTTTTTTCTGAACTTCAGGGTCAATGGCAACGCTTGTTTTCCCATACAGCCCATAGCATAAATCCTTAACCTGGGCCGTGATCATCTTATATCGCTCATTAGGCGTATCAAACAATACATTGTTGACGGTCTGGGTTCCCACAATCTGGCTGGTCGGTGTCACAAGGGGAATCTGGCCCAGCTCTTTTCTGACCCTTGGCAGTTCTTTGTAAACCTCATCAATCTTATCCAGAGCATCCATTTCCTTTAGCTGATTCACGAGATTGGACAGCATGCCGCCCGGAGTCTGGTGCAACAGGACATTGATATCAATCACGGAAATCTTTGTATCATCCAGAAGATGCTTATATTTCGGCAGCACATCCCGTTCCAGGATTTCATTGATATCAGCCAGGGCGTTGATGTCAAATCCTGTATCCCGGTTTGTGCCCAGAAGAGACATGACAAAAGGTTCCAGGGCCGCATGGCTGGTCCTGTAGGCATAGGGTGTCAGACAGGTATCGATAATGTCAACGCCGGCTTCTATGGCTTTCATCATGCTCATCGGCGACATGCCGGAGGTAAAATGGCTGTGAAGATGAATCATGGGTTTAACATTGGCTTTCAGGGTTTTGATGAGTTCATAGGCGTCATAGGGCGCAATGAGCCCTGCCATGTCTTTGATGCAGATACTGTCCGCGCCCATGGCTTCAAGCTCTTTTGCTTTCTTGATATAATAGTCAAGATTATACACGTCTCCACCCAATCTCGGTTCCGTCAATGAATAACAGATGCAGCCCTGAAAATGGGCCCCACTTTCTTTAATGACCGGGACCACGGCTTCAAAATTGCGGTAATCATTCAGGGCATCAAAGGTCCTGAAAATTTCCATACCGTTATCCACTGTCTTTTTTACAAACAGCTTAGCCACATCATCGGCATAGTTTCTGTAGCCCACAAGGTTCTGGCCTCTTAACAGCATTGAAAACGGGGTCTTTTTAAAATACCGCTTCAAGGTTCTGAGTCTTTCCCAGGGATCTTCCCCCAAAAACCGGTGCATGGTATCGAAAGTTGCTCCGCCCCAGACTTCCACGGCCCAGAAACCGATCTGGTCCATTTTTTCCGCCACCGGAATCATATCCTCTGTTCTTCCCCGGGTTGCAAAAAGAGACTGGTGCCCGTCTCTCAGGGATAAATCTTCTATTTTCAAAGGATTCTTTGTCTTGGGCCGGTCTTTTTTATAATTCATCTCAACCTGTTTCACTTGTGTATGGTCACTCATCGCTTGTCTCCCGACTATATTAAAAAATCATTTTTTGATTTTACTATTTATACATTCGAAGCTGCATCATGGAATTGGCCTGCATCTGGGTCTGTCGTCCCGATATCCCCCACACGTTAAACGGCTGTTCCGCGGGCCGAGTGATGGAGGCCACATCCACTTTCGATTCCAAAATTTCCGGGGCAGAATATACTACAGCTTCCTCCTGTGTTTTGATAACCATTGCAACGGCCGCCAAGGCTGCTGAAGCTTTCTTTTTATCCATTCTCATTCCTCTGCTGTTTTATACGGGTATATTACCGTGTTTCTTGGCAGGCCGAAGCTCTCTTTTGGTGATCATGGCCTCAAGGGCATCAATGAGACGCGGCCGTGTCTCAGAAGGCTGGATCACAGCATCAACATAACCTCTTGCTGCAGCACAATAGGGATTGGAAAATTTTTCATTATATTCTGTAATTTTCTCTTTTCTTTTGGCAACAGGATCATCGGCCCCGCTGATTTCCTTTGCATGAATGATATTGGCTGCTCCTTCCGCACCCATGACCGCGATCTCGGCTGTGGGCCATGCAAAAACCATGTCAGCCCCGAGATGGCGTGAACACATGGCCAGATAGGACCCGCCATAGTCTTTCCGGGTGATCAGAAGCAGTTTCGGGACCGTTGCTTCGGAATAGCACCACAACAGTTTTGCCCCATGCCGGATAATCCCGCCCCATTCCTGGTTGCTGCCGGGCAGATATCCCGGAACATCGGCAATGGTGAGCATGGGAATATTAAAGGCATCGCAGAACCGGATAAACCGGGTGGCTTTATCAGATGCATCAATATCAAGGCATCCGGCGAGAAAATTAGGCTGATTGGCAATAATGCCGATGGAATGTCCGTTGAGGCGGGCAAAACAGACCACAATATTTTTAGCAAAATACTGATGGGGTTCAAAAAATTCCCCGTCATCCACGATGGAAGAAATTACATCCTTAATATTATAGGCCCGATTGGAATTATCCGGGATAATGATATCAAGGGATGCATCCATACGGTTCTTGTCATCCTTGGGTTGAACATAAGGGGGGTCCTCCATGTTATTGGAGGGCAGATAGGATAACAGTTTTCGGATCTGCAGAATAGCATCTTCGTCCGAATCGCAGGCAAACTGGGCCACACCGGATTTCTCGTTATGGGTCATGGCCCCGCCAAGGTCTTCAAATGTAATTTCTTCACCGGTTACGGCCTTGATCACATTGGGGCCGGTGATGAACATATAACTGGACCCCTTGACCATAAAAACAAAATCCGTCATGGCGGGTGAATAGACAGCACCGCCCGCAGTGGGTCCCATGATGGCCGAAATCTGGGGAATCACACCGGAAGCCGCAGAATTTCTAAAAAAAATCTCGCCGTATCCGGAAAGCGCATCAATCCCTTCCTGAATTCTGGCGCCGCCGGAATCGTTCATCCCGATCAGGGGAGCCCCTGCCTTTAAAGCCATGTCCATGACCTTGCAGATCTTTTTGGCCTGCATTTCTCCAAGGGAACCGGCCCTGGAGGTAAAATCCTGAGCATAGGCAAATACAATCCTGCCGTTTACCTTTCCATGTCCTGTGACAACACCATCTGCCGGGATTTCTACATTTTCCATTCCAAAATTGGTGCATCGGTGGGTGACAAACATATCCAGTTCCCTGAAGCTTCCTTTGTCAAAAAGGGTGTCAAGCCTCTGCCTGGCATTGAGTGTCCCGCTCGCGCGTCTTTTCTCAAGCGCTTTTTCTCCTCCCATGGCCATAACGGCCTTTTGCTTATCCTTGAGCGCCTGAATCTTGTCTGATGTGACTCCCATAATACCAACCTTTCCTTATGATGGATTCATTTTTTAATTATTTAATACTGAACCGCCATGCACAAAACCAGTCATCCGGATGCACATCCGGCGGGCACCCGATACATTCGGTTTCAATCCTGTCATCCATGGCCCTTGCAAAATAGGTATATTCAACCAGCCCCGCCGACTTACACGGATAATCATCCAGTTTTTTCCTCTTTCTCGCAGATTGAACCCTGCAATCATTCATCTGGAATACAAAATTTTGAGGCCCCTCGTCAACAATTGATTGCTTGTTGATAAGCGAATACATTCTGAAGTTCAAAGCTTTTTTTAATCCTTCAAGTCCGCACCGGTCTTCGAGTTTTAAAAATCGTTTTATAGCAAAGGCTTCGTAGGGTGAAAACTGAGCCCAGCAGGAATCATTGCACCGTTTGGCATCATTCATTCCATGCTTGAATTCAATAGCCTGGAACCACATCCCGTCGTTGGCCAGCCATGTTTTGGCCACAACCTCCATTAATTCATCAATTTTTGAATTTTCTATTTCAAACAAGGCTTTGGGCAGACCGTCTTCAAGCTCAAAATCAAAGAACTCCGCAAATTTTTTCAACCCGATTGAAATGCTTTTTTCTGTTGCTTTTTCAAGAATTTCCAGAGCATTTGCCAGGCCCATCTGATGCCTGACCTCAGTAAACCAGAACCCGTAGTGGACTATAAGCCGGGTCAGCATGTCAACAACCAATCCTGCTTTCAGATTTCTATCCAGGCTTGACGGCTCCCCTGTATTTCCTTTCATGACAGCACCCTTTTTAAATAAATTAAGCCCCTTAGTCAAAACTCATAGTCATTTGACACTAATTCAAGGGAAAATCAAAGTCAAGCTCTTGATCACATTATAGCTATATTCACTGAAAAAATATTGTTTTCATGAAAAAAATGGTTTATTTTGTGCAATAGAAAAATTTGTCATATCGCTTAATAACTGAGTTTAAAAAGATACTGAAATGCTTAATGAGGATAAATAAATGAGCATTAAAATACATATCCACGTCACTCACCGCTGTCATACCAATGGCCAGAAAACACTGGAGGTTGACGGGAATACGGTTGGAGAGGCGCTTAAAAATTTTGTGGCCCTGTATCCGGGAATGGGAAAAGAATTGTTTGATAAAAAAGGGAAACTGCTCCATTATATTGAAATTTACCTGAATAAGGTCAGTGCATATCCAGGCGAACTTGAAAAACCTTTAAAAGATGGAGATGAACTTCAGATCATCACCTTTCTCGCCGGAGGCTGATTTTTGTGAAATGAAAATGATTTCATCATCTCTGACAGGTCTGACAAGGTTTTTGGTGTTGATTTTGATTAAAATTGACGATAAGATGAGAAATTATAATAATTATAGGTTCTTATACCCATAACGCCTTAGAGGTCAATGAATGGAGTCCGAATATCATCATAGAATTCTTATTGTTGATGATGACACAGTGGTCAGCGTCACCATGGCCCATATTCTCCAGCCCGAGAAAATTCTGTGCAGTTTATCGAATTCAGGCGAATCTGCGCTTGAGGAAATCAAAACAGCAAAAGCCCCCTTTTCCGTTATCATCGCCAATCAAAGTTTAAGTGGAATGCAAGGGACAAAGCTCCTCGAATATGCGAAAAAACTGGTGCCTGAGACCAGCCGGTTCCTTATGGCAACCCATTCCGAATTCGCCGCCATTATTGATGCTGTCAACAAGGGATTAATTCAACGGTATATTGTCAAGCCTTTGGTTAATGAAGATTTTTTCAATACTATCAAATCCGGAATCAAACTTTTTGACTCATTTTTTGAGCACGAAAGATTAATGAATCTTGCTAAACATCAGAACACTCAACTATATGAACTGAGTTGCCGTTTGATGGAAGCCGCAAAAACTCATACAAAAGAAATTCATGACCTTGAAAAAGAAATCGGGGTTCTTGAAAAAAATGTCCGGGATCTTTCATTTGAAAAACCCGTAAACCCTGAAATGCTTCTGAAGATAATTGAAACCGGGATTAAAAGTGATGACGACATTGATCCTCAAAAAGTACAGGCTCTTTTCTCCGGGGCTGTCAGGGCAATTTATGACGAATTCAATGACCTTGCAAAACAGCGTGGTTTTGAAATGCCTGAAATAACGAGAGAGGTACCGTAATGGGGAAATACAAACCCAAACTGATTCTTCTCGAAAGCAATGATACCGTCCGCGAGCATGCAAGCTCTATCCTGACCCGTGAAGGGTGGGAGGTATTCTCTGAACGGGTAACAAAAGACGCCCTGGACAGGCTCGAACAATCCAGGGAATATCTGTTTGCATTGTTCATCAGTAATTTCAAGCTGCATAAGATTGAAGGCGATAACATATTACAGAAGGTCAAATCCATCTCTCCCCTGACGCGAAGAATGCTGCTCGTGACTTCTGACCGGGCCGACATACTGATCGGGGCCATCAATAAAGCAGAAATCAATGCCTGCATTACATTTCCCTTCAAGGATGAAGATCTGATCCATCAGGCCGGAAATTGTTTAAGACAATTCAAACTGGCCCTAAAAAAACAACGGCTGAAACGGGTCACAGCTCACCAGAATAAGCAGATGCTCAGAATTGCACAAAAACTTAAAAAAAAGGATGACGCGTATAGAGAGATCATTGAGGGGAAAAAAACTGAGAAAAAAAAGCTGAAATCAGAGCTGGAAAAAATTGAGGCTCAAAATCCTCGCGACACAGAGATTTCCCTTTCACGTCTGCTGGAGCTAAGAGGGATCAAAACCGCACCGGAAACTTTCAACAATGAATTTGACGCAATCTGCAAAACCCTCAAGGAACTTTTTAATCAGGTCGCTGTCCATCATTCTTCAGCACCCGTCGATTTTGATCTGACCAATATTCTGAATCCCAAGAAAGAAGAAGCTCAAGAAACCCTTTCGGAGAATGAATCTGCCGACTCGGGTCTGATTTCAGAAATCCTTAAAGAGACTTTCTGGTACTCGATTGGTTCAACAGAACGAAATCCGGAAAACCCGTCTGAATATGATAATACTCGTACTGAAAAGGTTGATCATATCCTTGATGGATATTTTGAAATAACTGTTTCCGAAAGCAGGACAAAGGCATACATCAAAAAAATCAAAGAATTTGACGACATCTGTCCTCTGCCTAGTGTATCCGATATTCAGGATCTGTTAAAGCAGAAACAGATTTTTTACGGCACACTTGATGATGCTGCCATTGAATCCTGGATATCCAGATCATTTGTCGACAGAATCATTATTGCTTCAGGGAAAAAACCGGTTTTCGGACAGAACGGAAAAATAAAATATTATTTTCAAACCGATTTTACAAATCCGGGAAAACTCAATGAGGACGGCACCATTGATTTCAGGGACAGGGGAGAAATCCCATTTGTAAAAAAAGGTGAGCTTCTGGCCCGAAAAACACTGCCACAGGCCGGCACACCAGGAATCACCGTCTCCGGGATGCAAATCCCGGCCAATGAAGTAAGCGATCCTGTTCTCCTTGCCGGTCCGGGTACAGAACTTTCTGAAGACACACTCGGCATTCATGCTGCCTGCGACGGTCAGCCCCACCGTGATGCCCTTGGTACTCTATCCGTAAACCCTGATCTTATCATTCCCGGAGATGTGGACTTCAGCACCGGCAATATTGATTTCAAAGGCAATATCATTGTCAAGGGAATGGTTCGGGAAGGCTTCATAGTCAAGGGCATCAATTTGACGGCAAATGAGATCCAGGGCGCCTCCATTGATCTGTCCGGAGACTTGAATGTTTCTGCCGGGATTAGAGCTTCAAAAATTTCCTTCCATGGCAATATGTATGCAAAATATCTGAATCATTCCATCGTCAAAGGCTTTGGAAACCTCACCATTCAAAGGGAAATCTTTGGCTCGGATATTCTTCTGAGTGGAAGCTGTAATAATCCAACAGGCCATATTATTTCCTCACAGATTTCTGCAAAGCTCGGTATCGAGGCTGGAAAAATAGGAACTCCGGTTTCAAAACCATGCAAACTTAAAGTGGGGGTCGATAAGCATATTGAGACGTTGAAAAATGAAATTGACAACATGGTGGAGACTTTAGTCGAAAAATCAAAACTGCTGAAAATTGAAATCAAAACCCTTGAGGAACAGGATCAAACGCTTTATGAGCAGATATCTGGAAGGGCTTATATCCAGGATAGAGCCCAGGTAGAAATGAAAGAATTGAAAAAGACCTTGCCTGAGATTGAGAAATCAAATGATATCACAAAACTTCAAGAGACAGCAAAAGAGATCAATATGCTTCTTGAAAAGGCAAAAGCAGCGGAAAAAGAGCTGAACAAGATTTTTGAGACCCAGGATAAGATTGCAAATAAGATTGAACAGCTCAAAACAGAGATGGGCCGGATTGAGGAAAAAAGAACTGCCCGGATTCTTGAGAAAAAGGCGTTAACCGATTTTTCAAAAAAAGATGAGCCAGTGGCTGTTCTCACGGTAACCCGATCCATTACAGTGTATACCCTTGTAAAAGGACCCCACGCATCTCTTACACTGAAAGAAGACCGAAACAGATGTAAAATCCATGAACTTTGCATTACTGAAAATGATACCCAGTTCCATGAGATGATAATTTCAGATCTTTAATCCGATCCGGCAAGATTTAAATAATACTCCCCTTCTTCCACCCTTTCCCGTTTCATGCAACCATTGCCATAGACCCGGCTCTTTTGCTTCAACACTTTTTTTGCCTCTGCCGCCTGATACTCGGTCAGACTTCCGGATTCGACAAGAGATAAAAGGGAGCGAATCCTGAATCTGTCCTGGGAATGAAATCCGGAAAGCTGGTCCGGATGTCCTCCCCTTTTGATGGTATAGGGTTTATCAATCAGAAAAACCGGTAGGGTTGAGCTAACCCGGAGCCACAGGTCATAATCTTCACATACAATAAAGTCTTCATTAAAATATCCTTTCAGGTCAAAGAGCTCTTTTCTCATCATCACGGCAGACGGGCTCACGAGGCACAGATGAAGGGATGCCTCAAATATCATGCCCGAGGGTTTCTGATGTTTTTTCTGAGGATTCACTCTTTTGCCGTTCCTGATCCAGATTTCCTCTGTCTGGCAGATCAGGGCCTCGGATTGCGTTTTAAAAAACTCCACCTGGCAGGATATTTTTCTTTTATCCCAGGCATCATCTGAATCGAGAAGCGCAATCAAAGAGCCATTACTTTCTCTTATACCTGCGTTCCTGGCTGCACTGACCCCTTTGTTTTTCTGGGCCAGTACCGTTATCCGATCCCTATATGGCACCAGCAAATCCTGTGTATGATCTGTGGAGCCATCATCAATGACAATGAGTTCGATGTGGGGATAATCCTGAGAAAGAACCGAATCTATGGCCTCTTTCAAGGCCCATGCCCGGTTATACGTCGGCAGGATCACACTGACCAAAGCAGGAGTCGGGTCTGAACCTTTATTGCCCATCCTTATTCCCTTGCATTAAATTGTCTGCTTCACCCGATACCAATACTGATATTCCTCGTGGAACCCCAGCTTGGAATATAACTGTTCAGCAGGCTCATTCCCAACTCCCACCTGGAGGTATGCCGTCCGGGCGCCTTCTTGTTTTCCCCAAGCCAGAAGTCCCTCGACAACTGCTTTCCCAAAGCCCTGCTGTCGCATCTTCGGATTCACAACAATATCGAATAATCCAAGATATCGATCCTGTTTCACACCAAGACCGCAGGCTACCACTTTTCCTTCGCGACGAAGAACAGCCAGACGCTTGTCCTGAAACTGCAATTCCAGCAACCGGCCGACGGTCTCATGATGTTCCGGCGCAATCCCGTTCATCACGCAATAGGCCCCATGCCAGTCAGCAGCAAAATCTCTGTACAGTTCCACGCCCCTGCCCCTGTCTAACGTCCACTGATCCAGGTTCAACACCTTTACACTGGTGCGGGCTTCTCTGCCATAGCCTGCTCCGGCCAGAACCGCATCCAGATCAGCCGGTAAACTTACCGCCGTAATTTTGAAAACGCTTTTTAACCCCTTTTCAAAATAAAGCCGCTCACAGGCTTCGATTTTTCTTTTCAGAGGCTCTGTCGAAGGATACAACGGATTGACAGAATTGGCCCGCCTGGTATAGCCATTGGCAAACCGAAGCACCCAGCCATCCATAAAGACAGCCTGAAGTGCAGGCCAGGCATTTAAAATGATTTCTTCCAGTAAACGGATATCTTCGGTTGGCATCATAGCTCCTTTTTTAAGAATTCATGAATCATAGTTCGAATTTATAAAACCTGTGTGCAGCCAAAAATGAGGTTATGCCCAAATAAATTCCTTTGTTATTTTCTTTGAACCCAACAAGAGTTTTACGGTTAAAATAAAAATATCTTATGCACCATCTATAAAAAATTAAATCTGGAAAATCAATCAAGAGAAAGTCTTAAATTTTTTTATTTTTTTTGAAAGTGTCGAAAAAGGTTTTTTTATAGAATGGGGCCTGAAAAGGCCCAACCATTCTATTTTTCCATAACCTGCTTTTTTTGCTTGCTTTTTTTTATGAAATAAAAAACAATGAATCAGCTTCATTTGAATAACGGTTATCCTTGACATACGTTTAAAAACCACTTAATGAAAGGCCTTCAATTTGCAGATATTTATTATCTAAATATGAGGATATTATGGAAAAAGGCAAAACAGTTAAGCATTTAATAGATAAAGAATGGTGTAAAGGGTGCGGCATCTGCATTCACTTCTGCCCAAAGAAAGTCCTTGAATTCGATGACCAGGGTAAAGCGGATGCGGTACGACCTGAAGATTGCATTGCCTGCAGGCTGTGCGAACTCAGGTGTCCTGACCTGGCAATACAAATCATAGAACAGGATGGGGAAAATGAATAATACAAACAATATCAAATTCATCCAGGGAAATGAAGCCTGCGTGGAAGGCGCCATTTATGCCGGATTGAATTTTTTTGCAGGATACCCGATCACCCCGTCCACGGAGATTGCCGAGCATCTATCATTAAGACTTCCGCAGAAAGGTGGCAAATTCATCCAGATGGAAGATGAGATTGCGTCCATGGGCGCCATTATCGGCGCATCTCTCACCGGCAACAAAGTCATGACCGCAACCTCTGGCCCAGGGTTCTCACTGAAACAGGAAGCCCTCGGATATGCCTGCATGGCGGAAATCCCCTGCGTCATTGCCAATGTGCAGCGCGGCGGCCCCTCCACGGGCAATCCTACCCACGTCAGCCAGGGAGACGTTAACCAGGCCCGGTGGGGAACCCACGGCGATCATGCCATTATCGCTCTGACCGCCTCCAATCACCAGGATGTGTTCAATATCACGGTCCAGGCGTTTAACCTGGCCGAAACCTACCGGACCCCGGTTATCCTTCTTCTGGATGAAGTCATCGGGCATATGAGGGAAAAACTCATAATTCCAGCTCCGGGCGAACTCCCGGTGGTGGAACGGCTCCGGACATCGGTCAAAAAAGGGGTGGATTATCATCCTTACCTCCCCAGGGAGGACGGCCGCCTGCCCATGTCGGATTTCGGCGGAGAGCATCGATACAACGTCACCGGCCTCTTCCATGACATGTGGGGCTTTCCGAGCAATGACCCGAAAATTGTTTCCGAGCTATTGCGGCACCTGGTCGATAAAATCGAAACCAATGTCAATGAAATCGCCATGTATAAGGAATACTGGCTGGATGATGCAGATTATATCCTGATTTCCTACGGGTCTTCCGCACGGTCTGCCATTCACATGGCCAGAAACAGAAGAGCCAGAGGAGTAAAAATCGGCGTCCTGGAACTTCAGACTTTATGGCCTTTTCCAGCCGATATCGTCCGGGAAAAATGTGCCGGTGCCAAAGCCGTCATAGTGGTTGAAATGAACATGGGCCAGATGGTCACTCAGGTGAAAAATGCAGTAGACAACCCGCACAATGTCTTCCTTGCCAACCGGGTGGACGGAGAACTGATCTCACCCAGCGATATCAAAACCCTTTTAAGAATGATCCAGGGGAAAGGTGTATAATATGACAAAAGAACGATTTGATTTTAAAGATTATATCCGGCCAAGGTTCTTCCCCCATATGTGGTGCCCGGGCTGCGGCCACGGCATTGTGCTGTCTTCCCTGCTCAGGGCTGTTTATGAACTGGACCTGGACAAGAACGACATTGTCATCACGTCCGGCATCGGCTGCTCTTCCCGGATTTCAGGATATGTGGATTTTCATTCGCTTCATACCATTCACGGCCGGGCACTGGCCTTTGCCACGGGTGTCAAACTGTCAAAACCCGAACTGAAAGCCATTGTGCCCATGGGTGACGGCGATGCCCTGGCCATTGGCGGCAATCATTTCATCCATGCGGCCAGGAGAAATATCGACATCACGGCCATAGTAATGAACAACCGGATTTATGGCATGACCGGCGGACAGTTCTCACCCTTGTCCGGCAGCGGGAAAAAAGCCACCACAGCGCCCTATCTCACCATAGACCGGGAATTCGATATTGTGGATCTCGCCAGTCTCACCATAGACCGGGAATTCGATATTGTGGATCTCGCCAGAAGCGCGGGTGCAACTTTTGTCGCCAGATCCACGGTCTTCCACGCGGTCGAATGCAAAGACCTTCTTAAAAAGGCCATCACTCATAAAGGTTTCTCAGTTGTGGAAATCCTGACCCAGTGCCCGACCTATTACGGCAGGAAAAACAAGGAAGGGGATGCCATCCAGATGATGGAAGGCTATAAGAACAACACGGTCAAGATTGGCTCCAAAAAACTGGAAGACAATCCAAACCTGATCCAGAGGGG
>JAIFMF010000054.1 GCA_020048635.1 Desulfobacula sp.
TGCAGATGCCTTGTCCGCACTCACCGGAACTGCGGCGAACAAGAACAAAACAGTCATAATCAGCCCCAGAATTGCCATTCCGGAACTATTTTCAAACAACGTTTTTTTCATGTCACTCCCTCCGTTTGCCTTCATTATTTTATCCCGAAAGGGACATATTACAGATGTGAAGGCGGTTTGACACCTGTAATATGTTGGAAAAACTCAGATTATCCCCACCGCATGACAACCACCATCCACACCAGAGCAATGGCAAATCCGAACCAGATCGTCAGAGTCGATAAACCGACCCAGGCAAGGTGGATATAGGCACTGCCCAGAAGACCTATGAAAAGGCGGTCTCCCCGGGTGGTGGAAAGCGGCAGAAAACCTTTTCTCTCAATTGTCGGCGAAATAACTTCCCAGACCGTCATACCGATTAAAATAATTGCAATTGTGATGAAAAAGGTTGCAGTGGGTATTGTCCATGCCATCCATTCTAAATTCATGGTCACTCCTTTATTTAAACTCGTCCCATGGCAAACCCCTTAGCCAGGTTATTTCGCACAAACCAGATCACAAGAGCACCGGGAACAATGGTCAAAATCCCTGCTGCAGCAAGAAGTCCCCAGTCAAGACCGGAGGCGCTTACCGTCCGGGTCATGGTTGCGGCAATGGGTTTGGCGATTGTTGTGGTCAAGGTCCTTGCAAGCAGTAGCTCTACCCAGGAAAACATAAAGCAGAAAAATGCAGTCACGCCAATACCGGATCGTATCAAGGGGATAAAGATAGTTAAAAAGAACCGGGGAAATTTGTATCCGTCAATAAAAGCCGTTTCATCAATCTCACGGGGTACGCCCGACATAAATCCTTCCAGTATCCAGACAGCCAGAGGGACATTAAAGAGGCAATGGGCAAGGGCAACGGCAATATGGGTGTCAATCAGGCCGAAGGTAGAATACAACTGGAAAAATGGAAGCAGGAAAACCGCTGCAGGCGACATGCGGTTGGTCAACAGCCAGAAAAAAATCTGTCTGTCTCCGATAAATCTGTATCTTGAAAAGGCGTAGGCCGCAGGCAATGCAGTAACAAGTGAAATTACCGTGTTCATGGTGACATATATAATGGAATTAATATACCCGTTGTACCAGGAGGAATCGGTGAAGATCTTCACGTAGTTGGCAAAGGTGATATTTTTGGGGTAAAATGCCAATGAATTTAAAATATCGGCATTGGTTCTCAGGGACATATTCAGCATCCAATAAATGGGAAGCATGAGAAGACACAGGTACAGAATAAAGAATACAGTTCTTTTTTTCATGAAGTTTCTCCTTTCCCGACATTTTGCAGTACCTGATAAAACAACCAGCTAAACAAGAGGATGATCAGAAAATATATAAGTGAGAAAGCGGCTGCCGGTCCCAGGTCGAATTGCCCCACGGCAACTTTTACAAGATAAATGGATAAAAACGTGGTGGAATTTCCCGGGCCGCCGCCGGTGAGAACAAAGGGTTCTGCATAAATTAAGAAGCTGTCCATGAAACGCAGCAAAAGGGCAATTGTCAAAACACCCCTCATCTTCGGCAGTTGGATATACCAGAATGTAGCCCAGGTAGATGCGCCGTCAATTTTAGCGGCCTGGAAATAGGCTTCAGGTATTGCACGGAGACCGGCATAGGCAAGGAGAGCAACCAGAGGTGTCCAGTGCCAGACTTCCATTAATATTAATGTAATCCATGCATCCAGAGAACTGGCCGTATGGTCGAATACAATCCCCATACCGTTTATGGCTGCCCCGAAAAGGCCGATATCCGGCCGTGTAAAAATAATCCAGATGGTTCCGATTACATTCCATGGAATCAGCAGGGGCAGGGCGATAACCACCAGGCTGATGGAAGCTCCCCATCCCTTTTTGGGCATCAACAGGGCAATGAACACGCCAAGGGGAATTTCAATCAGCAGCACAAGTCCTGAAAAAATTAATTGGCGCCACAATGCTTCATGCAGCCGGCCATCGGAAAGCACTTCCTTGAACCATTCAGTGCCGACAAAAACCCTTTGCCCCGGTCCAAAGATATCCTGGATGGAATAATTGACAACCGTCATCAAGGGAATAACGGCACTGAAAGCAACGATTATAAAAACAGGTAAAACTAGAAACCAGGCTTTGTTATCTTTCCATTTGTCCATATGGGTGATGCTCCAGTTTTAATTGATCATTTTATCCTTGATGGGTTAATAATCTGTCATTGGCAAATAACCGGATCCAGCTTTTGGGAAACCTCAGCCATGCGTTTTCGGAAAAGATGTCTTTTCCTTCCGGCAGTATGGCCCGCAAGGTATTCCCTGATAAATCGGCCGTAATAATTTTATAACTGCCCAGATCTTCGATGGATTTAACCTGAGTCGGGAAACTATTTTCAACTTCTTCAGGGTGCACCTCCAGGTAAAGAGGGCGGATGCCGAGTTCAAGAGTGCCTGTGCTTTTTTCCCCCAGAGCGGCCGTCCTGTCATCAAGCTCAATCCCGATATTGTTTATCATGGCTTTGTTGCCGTTTAATGTACAGGGTAGAAAATTCATGCCCGGACTGCCGATAAAATATCCCACAAATTTATGACTGGGATTTTCAAAGAGTTCCTGGGGTGTTCCGATCTGTACAATAGCACCTTCATACATGACAATGACCTTGTCGGCAAAAGTCAGGGCTTCCATCTGGTCATGGGTAACATATATAAACGTGAGTTTCAATTGTTCGTGCACTTCCTTGAGCTTGCCCCTCAGTTGCCATTTTAACTGTGGGTCAATGACTGTGAGGGGTTCGTCAAACAGGATGGCTGCCACGTCTTTTCTGACCAGGCCCCGTCCAAGAGATATTTTTTGTTTGGCATCTGCGCTGAGTCCGGCTGCCTTTTTATTCAGGCAATCGGTCAAATCAAGAATTTCGGCAACATCAAGAACTCTTTTGTTTATGTCTTCCTTGTTAAACCCTCTGTTTTTCAATGGAAATGCAAGGTTATTAAAAACCGTCATGGTGTCGTATAAAACCGGGAATTGGAATACCTGGGCGATATTACGTTTTTCAGGCGGCAGGGCCGTAACATCTTTACCGTCGAACAATACCCGCCCCTTACTGGGGGTAAGCAACCCGGAAATGATGTTCAGCAGTGTCGTTTTTCCACAGCCGGACGGGCCAAGCAAGGCATAGGCTCCCCCATCCTCCCAGATGTTGTCAATGAGCCTTAAGGCATAGTCGGATTCCTTTTTAGGAGTTGTGAGATAACAGTGTGCAATATTATCCAAAGTGATTTCTGCCATTTATATCTCCTGTAATTCTTTTTCAACAAGAACGATTATCCGGTGATAATATAAGTGACCCGGACTCTGAAAACACAAACAGGTTGGCCGGGTCCAGATAGATCATGATTTTTGAATCTATTTTTTGAGAATATACACCCACCTCTTGGGCGACTATTTTTGTTGTTCCATATTTCACATGGATAAACGTTTCAGAACCGTTTATTTCTGCTAATTCAACAATGGTGTTTAGCTGAACATTGCTTTCATTCTGGGAATTCAAATACAGATGATTGGAACGGATGCCAAGGATATAGTTTCCGGGTGAAAGTGAGCGCAAATGCCCTTTTAATGGGATCATAAGACTTTCCCCAAGTTTCAAGGCAGAATCATCAACACTGCAGTGAAGCAGGTTAATGGGGGGGTCACTGAACACTTCCGCCACTTTAATTGTGGCAGGCCTGTGATAGACTTGCGAAGTTACGCCAGTCTGAAGCATTCTGCCTTCATCAAGAACAACAATGTTTCCGCCCAATTTTAAAGCCTCGGCAGGTTCCGTTGTGGTGTAGACAACAATGGCCCCCCGCTGCTGGAAAATATCCCGGAGGTCAATCTGTAATTCTTCTCTGAGTTTGTAATCAAGGTTAACCAGGGGTTCATCAAGCAAGAGAAGATTGGAATCCTTAACAAGGGCTCTGGCAATGGCACATCGCTGCTGCTGACCGCCGGAAAGCTCGGTGGGGATTCTGTCCAGCAAAGATTCAAGGTGAAGCATTTCAGCAGTTTCTCTGACCTGACGGTCAATTTTCTTTTTATCCATTCCGGAAATTTTTAAGGGAGAGGCGATATTTTCATAGATGGTGAAAGAGGGATAATTGATGAATTGCTGGTACACCATGGAGATATTACGCTTTCGAACGGATACGCCTGTAACATCTTTCCCGTTTACAAGTATCCTGCCCTGGTCCGGTCGGTCCAACCCAGCCATGATGCGCAAAAGAGATGTCTTACCGGCCAGGGTTCTTCCAAGGAATATATTAGTGGACCCGGATTCAAAATCAAGAGAGATGTCCTTTAAATATATTTCTTTGTTAACGGTAAGGCTGATATTTTCAATTGAAATACTCATCTTGATCTCCGAGTTAGCATGAAAACCAATACGCTATATGTTCGGAAAATGACATAACATGGATAAGTCACAAAGAGAAGCGTTTTTTGCGCAGGTTAAACAAAGGCATGAACTAATGGCAGCTCATTTGTCTGAAAAATACAAACGACTTTTGGAGGGATAAGGACTTGCTTTTTGTTAACCAAACCATAAACAACCCTCTCCCGAAATATTATCCTCAAGTTGCATCAGGTCTATGCAGGTTAAGGCAAGAGAAAAATCTAAAAGTTGAAACAGTTTGGAAAAGGGTATTGGAAAAGCATGGAAAATTCCTAATTTTGGCTGATTTTGAGTATAGCGCACCGTCAATCTCGTAAAACAATTTAAAAAAATTAGTTTCAGTAGTCAACGGCCGGAATCTGGGAATCTGTTTCATCATAGACCAATTCACGGATACAAATGCGCAATCAGCTAAATGCAGCATTAAACTTTATTTCCTGCCAACCTTAATCAAAGACCTTTCCCCACATTGGTCTCTATAATATATAACAAGACCATTTTGAAAATTTTTTCCAGGACCTGAACAAAAGGATGAAAAAATTTATCGGGACCTCTTAGCTTACTCTCCAATATACAACAATGGAAGATTTTGAAATTTGATTTTGGCCG
>JAIFMF010000032.1 GCA_020048635.1 Desulfobacula sp.
CCCCTGACGAAAAGATCCGGACTCAATTCAAGATAGGCCATATTATTATCCACCAGAAAAGGCTCCCGGCTCCTGATATGGACATTGACGGCCATGCCGTCCAAAAACAGATTTTCTTTTTTCAGGGGAAGTGGCTCAATTTTTCGTCTTCTTTGCGTCACGGTTGTCACCAGGTCCACATCCTTGTAATACCGACCTTCCAATAAACTAATATCGCCTGAAAGCTCTGATTTCTCCCGGGTTCCCTGAAGGGTCAATCGGCTGTCCAGGGTCAATTCCAGGGTATCCGGAATATCCAGGGGCAGATGTTGGGCATTCAATTTCAGATCCATGGTGCTCAAGGACCCGGCCGTCAGCCCCAGGCTGCCGCTAAGATCAACCCGGCCTCCATCAAGGCTGCCGGTGAATCGAAGAATTTCCAGTTTTTCCGGTGTCGCACGGACTTGGCCGGAAATACCATGGAATTCCTGTTCCACCTCATCCAGGGTAACTGCAAGGTCCTGAAAGCTCAAGTCTGCATACAAAACCGGGCCTTTGGCCTTTCCTTTGACGGAAAGAGTTCCGGATTTGACGGTCAAGCTCCCGGCAGTAAGAGGATCTTCCATGTGAAGGTCCGCCTGAAGCTCCCCTGTGCCCAGGTGATACCTTCCTTCCAGAGCCAATCCAGCCTTGCCTTTGAGGGACAGCTCCTGGTTTTCCAGGTCAAACTTGAGATCAACGGGTGCCACGGGTTGATCCGCCACCCGGAGGTCCCGGATATGGATATTCCCGCCCAACAGCGGATTTTCAAGGCTGCCTGTGGCCTTGGCATCAAGGGAGACCTTTCCCTGGAGCCGGATTCCGCCTTTCATCGGTGGTATCATGTCTTCAAGAAAAATCCGGTCTCCGGCAATGACCAGGTCCAGCTCCGGATGAAATGAACTCTTTTGGGAACCCGGCTCAAACAGGACAATCCGGCCATGAACCCCCAGCCGGGAATTCTGATTGGAAATTTTTGCTTGGTCAATATCCAAAATTCCTTTGCTGATTTTCAGGACAGCCGTCACATCCCCTATTCTGATTTTTTCCACTTCAATGTCTTTTCCATCCAAGGCAACAACAGCGGTCGGGTTTAAAAGGTTTCCGTCCACCGTTGCCGTCAGGCTGACAGGACCCTTGACGCTGATGGGAACAAAATTTTCCAGCCAGGCCGGATGAGCTGCGTCAAACTGAAGCCGGCCGGCCACCGTCATGGTTGAAAGATCAAACCCCGGCATGGCGAGATGTCCCGTGCCGGTCAGGTTCATGTCCCCGGACTGGATATCCAGCAATGGGATATCGGCTGTGTATCCGTCAAGGCCCGCATTGAGATTAACCCGGACATCCCGGGCCGGGTAAAGGGGATGACCGATAAAGTCTTTGGCCTTAAGCGCCATGGAAATATCCGCCTTTATCCTTCCCGGAAAAACACCTTTGCCCTTTAGGACCAGGTCCGAGGAAATCTCGCCCTTGAAATTCCCTTGAAGGAAGGACAGGGCTGACAAGTCAAGCCCATTCTGGTTTATCGTGACGTCATACCGGATCTGGTCCGGATTCAGGTTCCCGGAAAAAAATCCTTCAGCAAAAGCCTCTTTCAAATCAATGGTCCCGGCCAGTCGGAAATTTCCAAACCCGGATTCAAGTCGGGACGGCAAAAGGGTCAATACCTGGTCCTTTAAGGTCGATTGAAGATTCAGGCGTTCAATGGAAAACTGCCGGAACCCTCCCGGCCCATAGGAAAGTGAAAGGCCTGCCTCAGGATTCCGGAGGGCACCCTTCACCCACATCTCTACCACGGCCTTACCCGATGGAAGATCCATTGCCTTGTTCCCTTTTTTCAGGGCGTTCAGGTCCAGAAGGGCTTTCAGGGTCAGGTCAAGGACGGGTGCGGTAAAAACCTGATCTGCTGCGCCAAAAAGATCCAGTTCCATCCCGCTCACAGCGGTCCGGATTTTGAGATTGGACAGCTTTTCCCCTGAAATATCGGCCCGGGCAAGGAAGGGCGAAATCTCGATGGAATCCTCTTTTCGCTGAAACCGGCCTTTTTCCATTCCGATCTCCACAACAGCCGATAGCGTTGGAAGATCAATCCGGGTAAGAGAAAGATCAAGACCAACAGCAGAGGCGTCCATTTTTTCTTCCGCCATTTTAAAATTAAGGGTGCCCTTGCTCAACCGGACCTCATCGATCCGGATATTCATGGGCAGAATAAGCGGCCCCTCCTTTTTTTCCCCGGGATTTAACGCCGGGTCCGCCAGGGCGGACAAAAGATTCAACCGGCCGTTTTCATCCAACTGAAAATCCAACCGGGCCCCATCCGCCTGGATCGTGGAAATATGAATTTCCCCCTTCAAAAGGCGGTGAACGGAAAAATCAACAGACAGGCGAGGAATATCCAGCACAGTTGTCTTATCGTGTCCCTCAAGCCTGAGTTCCCGCATCGTCAAGCTCCCCGGAAAAAAAGAAGCAGAGATCCCCTTAAAGGACAGATGACCTGGGATCATTGTATTGATATTCTTTAATACAAAATTCTGGAGGATACTGCTCTGAAAAAGAAAAACCGCTGAGCAGAAAAGAACTGTCAGGGCTCCTGAAAGGATGATGATGGCAAGACCGGTTTTTTTTCTCAGAACGAATCTCCTTTTTTTGACCAAACGATAAACAATTCTCCAAAATTCAAAAAATACAGTAGCGCTAACAATTTTATTTCTGATCTTTAAAAAGAAACAATCGTTTTGTCTCTTCATCCGTTGGGAAAAGAGACTCCATTCTAAGTTCTTGGGTTGTTAAATCAAGAGGTGTTCCAAGCATTGTAATAGTGGTAAAAAAACTTGCTTTCATTGAATCTTTTTCCAGAGTCAAACTCATTATGGGAAGATTATTATCGATCGGAAAAGTGAATGGCTTTTCGCCGGTCCTTAATAGTAAAATATCCTCATACAATTCAAATAATTCATTGTTTTGAGTTGAAACGACTTCGTCCCACAATCTCCCAAGCATAAAGTGTTCTATAGCAGGCCAGTCTTTAATATACTGCCGTAGGCCATCTTCTGCAAAAGTAAGTCGATAAACATTATTATACTTTTTTAGTGCATTTTCTCCAAGGTAGAATTTGATCATTTGATCATATCCGGAGTTTGTCATAAGAATCTTATAGGCTGTGTTGATAACCAGAGCAGGGTATGGTTCATGCATTTTTATCATTCGGGTTAAAGCTTGCCGAACGATTCCCATTTTTTGTCCGTCAAAAGGTTCTTCATCAAATTCAGAAGCAAAGCCCGCTGCTCTTAAAAAAACATTCCGATGTCGGAGGGGTACATTGAGCGATTGGGCCAATTTTAAAACTAAGTCACGGCTTGGCTGAGACTTACCGGTTTCTACAAAACTCAAATGTTTTGAGGAAACCCCAGCATCGAGAGCCAAATCCATCTGGCTTATTCTTTTTAATTGTCGCCAGAAACGTAAGACATCTCCTATCGACTCCTCTTTTTTTATATTTTCCTTTAATTTGAGCATTAATTTTACCTCCAAGGTAATGGACATTGTTACCTTGAATGGTAAAATATTCCCAAAGTAAATACAATGACCTTATGGGTTATTATGGAACATAAATTAATTTTAAAGGGAGAAAATCATGGGCGCATTTCGAATACTTTTAACTGTTTTTATTGCAGGTATCCTTTGTATTACCAGTGTTGTGGGCTTCAATCATGGCTGGAACCTGCTTCCAATCTTTTTTGGTGATATGGTATCATTGACCTGGCCCGGACAATTCAATTTTGACTTTATGTGTTTTCTACTGCTCTCAGGTCTATGGCTTTCCTGGCGTCATCATTTTTCTCCCGGAGGACTTGCATTGGGGTTGCTGGGCGTTTTTGGCGGGATAATGGTACTCGCCCCGTATCTCCTTCTTGCAAGCTACAAAGCAAATGGAGATGTTAAAGTATTGCTGCTTGGAAAGATCAGGGCAAACCTTTTACCCAGTCCTGGCAATTGCGGGCCTGAACCGTGAATCCGATGCAAGTATGAAACCCGTGACAAAGACAACAAGATAGGTAAGAGAACTCCATCCGCCAAAATCTAATTTTCTTTCAGTAAAATTTTAACTTGTAAATAATTTTTATATTCTTCTTGACATGGACATATCCTTGTTTTATATAGTTATCCTATAATAAAGTTTATTATCCTATTATATAGGATATAGTTTATTTATAAGTTTTCAGTCGAGTTGACACATAAAGAGGAAATTTTAACCATTATTTATTTTATACTTGGAGGAACATCATGAAAAAAAGATCGGTTCTATTGACCTTAATAGGTGTTATAACACTGCTTGTGACTTGCAGCTCATGGGTCTTTGCAGAATATCCTGAACGTCCGATTCAGATGGTGGTCGGATATCAGGTGGGCGGTAATATCGACAGCATTGCCCGGGGTCTGGTGAAAGTTATGGGTACAGCATTGGGTCAACCAGTGATCGTTGAGAATAAAGCCGGTGCCGGCGGTGGTGTAGCTGCTGCATATATGAAAGCGGTTAAACCTGACGGATATACCCTTTGTTTAGCTACAAGCCCCACCCACTCATTTGATCCGCTCATGGGAAACAGCGCGTATACTGCAGAAGATTTTGAATATGTTGCTGCGGTGGCCAGCAGCCCCGTGGCGATCATATCCAATGCAGAAATGCCTTGGAAGGACTGGAAGACTATGCTGGAAGCCGCGCGTCACCAGAAGATGAACTATGGTTCGCTTCTTCCGGTCGATAAGCTCATCATTAAATCCATTGCCCAGAAAGAAAATTTTCAGTACAGCGCAATTCCTACTAAGGGCGGCGCCGAAATCATCACGGCCGTTCTTGGAAAACATGTCGATTTCGGTATCGTCGGTTCGATCTATGACCCCTATGTAAAATCAGGAAAAATGAATGCCCTCGCGATGTTGGGCAAGCAAAGATCCCCGTTTTTTCCTGAAGTTCCAACACTCATGGAATTGGGGTATGATCTCAGTTATGATGGAGCGATTGTGATTTCCGCACCTAAAGGAACACCTCCTGAAATTGTAAAAAAACTATCTTCGGCGGTATCCGACGCATTAAAGAACCCTGAGTTGAAGGATTTGATAGAGAATAAGCTGAACTGGTTGCCAGCTTACACGGATGCATCTGAAACAACCCAAGATATCATGTCAAGCCGGGTCGTCTATCAAAAACTGATCAAGGACCAACAGGGGAAATAAAGGGGAATTTCAATGAAACTCCATGATGATGTATTTATCGGAACATTACTGACCGTATCTGCATTAATCGTATTGATCTGGGTCATACCGACTCAGATTCCTGTCTCACAGGATGAGACAGTCATGCCGCCCTCCCTTATGGCAAATCTTAGTATGGGTATTGTTCTGCTCCTTTCCGTTATTCTCGGGATCAAAGGGTTCTTTCGTCAGGCGGATAGGGATGGGTCATTGTTGACAATTAAAAATTTTAAAAGCTTTGGCTTTGTCTGCCTATCACTTGCAATTTCCGGGGTGTTGATTCAGTATGCAGGCTTTTTCTATGGCGGTATCATCATCACTGGCGGATACATGGTCAAAATGGGGGAACGCCGCCTTTTAACGCTTTTGTCGATTGCCGGCGGTGCTGCCGGGATATGCTATCTGGCTATCAGAATGGTTAATTAGGCCAAAACTCTCAGCCATCATATTCAGGAGTCCATCATGGAACATTTTTTTCCGGTTCTTCAAGATATTTTTGCAATTCCGACACTCTTATCCCTATTTTTCGGTCTGCTGATCGGTTACATCGTCGGAGTCCTCCCCGGGTTGAACCGGGTTGCTGCTCTGGCCATTGCCTTACCGTTTACCTATCATTTAGCGCCACTGGCAGGCATTGCCCTTCTGATCGGCGTTAGTAAAGGAGGAACGGCAGGTGGGGCGATCACATCCATTCTGTTAAATACCCCGGGAGAGCCTTCTTCTGCAGCGACCTGTCTGGATGGCTACCCGCTTTCAAGACAAGGCAAGTCTAGGAAAGCATTGGGAATCGCTCTGTACTCAGCTTTTTTCGGAGATTTTTTTGCGACGATGATGTTGATCCTGCTTGCCGCTCCATTGGCGAAAGTAGCACTTAAACTTGGCCCTCTGGAGATCTTTTCCATTCTCATATTTTCCTTAACATTTATAGCCGCCTTATCCGGAAAGTCCATGCTAAAAGGCTTAATAGGGGGTGCTTTGGGTATCTTTGTGTCCTGCACAGGGCTGGATGTGGAGTCTGCCATGCCGCGATTAACTTTTGGTTTTATGCAGCTCTTTGACGGTGTTCCGATGCTTGCCATTGGTGTAGGGATACTCGCCCTTTCAGAAATGATGATACAGATGGAAACCAGTGCTCCTCTACCTGGACTTCCCCTTGGTACTCCAAAACCGGAACGCCTGAAAGAGGAGGGCCTGACCTGGAAGGAGCTTATTGCATGTTGGCGAACCTTGTTCCGTTCAAGTTTTATCGGAACCATTATCGGTATTCTACCGGGATTGGGAGGTACCATCGGCGCTTTTTTGGGTTATTCAATGGCCAAAAGGGCGTCAAAACACCCTGAAAGGTACGGAAAGGGAGAGTTGGAGGGGGTAGCAGCGGCAGAGGCGGCAGACAACGCAGTCACAGCCAGTGCTTTTATTCCTCTCTTTGCTCTCGGCATTCCGGGATCGGTTGCTGCTGCCATGTTGATTGCTGCCCTGACGGTTCATGGTGTTTCACCAGGTCCGCTCATGTTCGAACAGCATACCGCGTTGGTTTACGGCATTTATGGTATCTTCCTTCTAGCCAGTTTTCTCATGTTACCGGTGGGTCAATTGGGGCTCAGGTTTTTTTCTCTGCTGACGCTTATTAGAGATTCAATCCTATGCCCTGTGGTTGTTTTGCTATGCCTGTTTGGTGCCCTTCTTGAAGGCAAAGACATGTTCTCTGTGTGGATGGTGATTATTTTCGGTATTCTCGGATATCTCATGAAAAAGATGGATCTGTCTTTTGTCACTTTTCTGATCGGTTTTATTCTGGGCCCGATGATAGAGCTAAAATTACGACAGTCCATGCTTCTGATGCAGGGAGATTGGTCCCGTTTGACTGATCATCCGGTGGCCATTGCCTTTGTGCTGTTTGCAGTGGTGGCCGCTCAAAGGCTATCCAAGGTCAGTCAACTTAAATAATTTATAAAAACAAGGAATTATAAATTAGAGAAGACACCCCACCAGCTATGGAACGTATATTCACCATGGGAAATCACAAAATGAAACATGCTGTGAGGGGGTTCACTTTGATTTATATCCCCTCTGGTAAAGGGGAACCAATGAACGTTTGCTTTGGAGCCTTCCTCAAAAATTTCATATGAGCACATTGCAAATAGAGAGAGTCTAAGGAGGTCGGAGATGAAAAAATATGACGTTGTAATTGTTGGAGCTGGTCCTGCAGGCATGACAGCTTCAATATATGCAATTCGTGCAAATATGTCGGTGCTCATGCTTGATAAACTTGCTCCTGGCGGTCAGATGGTGAACACCAATGAAATAGAGAACTATACCGGTACCGGGAAGATCAACGGAGCCGAGCTCAGCATGCAAATGTACGAGCACACGCAGGAACTAGGTGTTGAGTTCGACTATAAAACGGTACTCGATATTAAAGATAACGGAGAGACCAAAACTATCAGGTGCGAAGAAGACGACACGACAATTGAGGCTCGCACGGTCATCCTCGCCACCGGTACCATTCCCAGAAGACTCGGGATACCTGGAGAGGATGCCTTTGCCGGTTCCGGCATCAGTTGGTGCGCTATATGTGATGGCGCCCAGTACCGCGATAAAAATGTAGTGGTCATTGGCGGAGGCAACTCGGCAGTGGAAGAATCTATCTATCTCGCTGGTATTACCACCTCGCTTACCATTGTCACCATGTTTGACCTCACAGCAGACCCAAAGGCCTGTGATCAACTGAGAGCGATGCCGAATGTAACTATCTATCCATATCAAGATGTACTTGAGTTTACGGGTGATACGGCGCTGGATGGCGTACGTTTTAAATCAACGCAAGAAGATGGTACGGAACGTCATGTAAAGTGCGATGGGGTTTTTGAATATATTGGTCTTATGCCAACTTCTGATTGCTTCCAGCATCTCGGAATCCTCGATGACTTTGGTTTTATCAAGGTCAATGATGAAATGCAGACTGCTGTGAAGGGAATATACGGAGCCGGTGATATTACAGTGAAAAAACTCCGTCAGATAGTAACCGCCTGTTCTGATGGCGCAATTGCGGCCAATAGTGCTGCCAAATATGTTGAAAGCATCAGAGGCTGAAGTCTCTCTTCTAACTACGAATTCACTTTCATTTTTGACCAAACTACTGGTGCAAACGAGGAAAATGCCATGATTCAGGAAATAAACACAGAAGAATATGATGCACTGGATCGCTCTGGTCCAATGCTGGTGGAGTTCTATTCCAAGACCTGTGGGCCATGCAAGATGCTTGCTTTTGTTTTACGTGACATCGACAAGCTCATGCCTGATTTTAAAATCTTCATTATTGATTTTGATGAAAACAATGAATTGAAGGAGCGACTTGGCGTAAAAGGTTTTCCGACTATTCTGCTTATGAAGGAAGGGGTGGAGGTGAGTCGCTTGACAGGTTTGAAACAAAAACCCGTTATCATAAAAGCTATTGAAGAAATATTATAACAGAGAGGAGCAGTGGCATGAGCAATAAGATCACTTACATTAGTCAAGATCATCTGATTACTCAACAGGCAACGGCTGAAAAACAGTTTATAGCAGAGTTTGCCAAAAAAGACTACACCATTGAAGCACCCTATGTAGTAAAAAATCCCTACCTGATAAATCCATTGTGTGCCCTGATCATGTTCAAGACCTCGGAAGAGGTTTCTCCGACGCTTACCGTATGTGGCAAACGTTACAGTCGCGAAGATCTCAGCCACACTTTTGCCGCAGGAACCGTCCATAGACTGCCTGTTCTCGGTCTATATGAGGATTTTGCTAACAGGGTGATCATTTCTCTGCCGGACGGCACCACTTCCAGTGTAACGATTCAAACCGCTACATTGCCTAAAGCTGTGTGCCGATGCCGTAACATCAGCGCATCAGCTGACTATCTGCAAAACAACCTGATGTTTCTGACCCCTGCTGGTAAAAATCTGCCTACTGCCTATGATTATAAAGGTGATATTCGTTGGATGCTTACTGAAGGCACAATGTTTGATATAAAGCGTGCGGCCAATGGTAACATTTTAACTGGTTCCAATCGCTTTTGCCGCATGCCGTACAATGCGACCGGCCTGATCGAACTCGATATGCTTGGGAAAATTTACAAGGAATATCGTCTGCCTGGAAACTACCATCATGATCATTTCGAGATGGAAGACGGCAATCTGCTTATCCTCACCCAGGATTTTCACACTGACACAGTAGAAGACATGTGTGTTCTGGTCGATCGTAATACCGGCGACATCCTCAGGACCTGGGATTACAAAAAAGTTCTCCCTCAAAATGTTGCGGGTTCAGGTTCACAAAGTGACCACGACTGGTTCCATAATAACGCTGTTTGGTATGATAAGCCCACAAACTCTTTAACACTCTCTGGTCGCCACCAGGATGCCATCATAAATCTTGACTACGACACAGGTAAACTGAACTGGATCATCGGTGACCCAGAAGGTTGGCCCCAAGAGATGGTAGATAAATACTTCTTTGCCCCAGTAGGCGATGTCAACAACTTCGATTGGCAATATGAGCAACATGCTTGTGTTGTCTGCCCTGATGGCGATATCATGGTTTTCGATAACGGTCAGTTCCGTGCTAAGAGTAAGGAAAATTACCTTAAAAATTGCGAAAATTTCTCCCGCGGTGTCCGCTACCGTATCGATACCGAAAAAATGGAGATTAAGCAGGTCTGGCAATATGGCAAAGAGCGTGGCCAGGACTTCTTCTCCCCGTACATTGGCAATGTTGAATATTATGCAGATGGCCACTACCTGATTCATTCTGGTGGCATCGGCTTTAAAAATGGCATTGCTGCTGATCACCTTGGTGCTCATATGGACAAAAACGACCCCACTGTGGAGCTTCGTTCCGTTACCGTGGAAGAAAAAGACGGGGTTGTTCTGTACCAGCTCGAAACCGAAGGAAATTTTTACCGCGCTGAAAAGCTGCCTTTGTATCATGATGGAGATAATGTCACCTTCGGTCCAGGGCAACTCTTAGGAAAACTCGATGTAACCCCAGAATTTGATACCGTTCCTGACGCTGAAGAAGCAAATTGTCTGCCAGACTCTTGGCATGCAATCAAGATCGAAGAAGATGAAGACCGCATTGTCTTTCATGGTAAGTTTGAAAGGGGTTCACTGGTCATGCTGTGCCTCGAAGGCGATGCCAAAAGTCATCATTATTATATCAACACATCAGCTGTTCCCTATCTGGCCATGTGCTCCGGGGCATTTCTAGAAAAAGATGACCGTGATATAAAGTTGAATATCAGCAAGGAAGGTTTAGACGGTAAACTAGCTATTAAAATTATTATAAATGACAAGAAATACGATACCGGAGTGGTGATTTTTACCTCCTATCGTAAAAGATGATTTTCCCAGACGCTGCCTCTAAAAGGCAAGGACAAGGGCACCTCTGGTAAAGGCTGAAAATAGCTGGAAATTGGTATCCAACAAAAAAATTCGCTCTTAACGCGTGTCCGGGACTCGATCCTCTGCCCTGTCGTTGTTCTTTTATGTATCTTTGGTGCTTTTCTTGAAGGAAACAATATGTTTTCGGTCTGGCTGGTCATTATTTTCGGTATCCTCGGATACATCATGAAAAAAATAGACCTGTCGTTTATCACCTTCCTGATTGGTTTTATTTTAGGTCCTATGATTGAATTGAAACTGCGACAGTCTCTACTCCTGATGAAAGGAGACTGGTCGCAGTTGGTTAATCACCCGGTGGCCATCCTCTTTGTGATAGGTGCAGGAGTAGCGGCCTGGCGATTAACCAAGGTCAGCCAGCAGTGACAAGCACTGTTCAATTCTGGAGAATGCGGGAAAGTTGAAAGGCTTTTTGCCTGGCTCCAGAATTTCAGAAATTTAGCTTGCTATGGCTCCTGAACGAACTCCTTTTAAAAAATTCATGCAGAATTGATCATGCCCGAGAAGCATGTCAGCCGTACGTATGGTGGCCATGATCTTTCTGTCCAAAGGATCAATAATCGCAGAATCCATACCAGCATCCATCATCATGGTCACAAAGATTCGGTTGATAATTTGGCGTTGGGGAAGACCATAGGAGATGTTGGACAAACCACCGGTGATGTGGACACCCGGAAATTTTTTTTTGATGGCCCTGACGGCATCCAGCACCATTGTGCCTTTGCTGGAGTCAATGGATATCGGCTGTACAAGGGGATCAATATAAATGCTTCCGGTCGGGATGCCAATTGCATTCAATTCTTTCACCAGTTTATCAGCCCTTCCCACAATATCATCAGAAGAGACGGGCATGCCGGTATCATCCATGCATAAAGCGATTACCCTGCACTCCTTACCTTTAAGAAAAGGCATCATGGCGTCAAACCGCTCTTTTTCCAGAGAAATGGAATTAATCATTGGAGTCTTTTCCATCATCTGAAAGGCCATCTCAAGGATGGTTGGGTCCGGACTGTCCAATACCAGAGGAACTGCTGCGTTGGGCTGGATGTTTTCCAACAACCACCTCATGTCCTCCTCTTCATGACCGATTCGGGCACCCGCATTGACATCAATGTAATTTGCTCCGGCTTCCTGTTGCCTTTTTACATCATCAATGATGTAACCGGCATCCCGGTTGGCTACAGCTGACTGGACCAATTTCCTTGAAGTATTAATTCTTTCTCCGATTACCTCAAACATTTTTTATTCTCCCAATGAATTTCAACAGCCAGTTTGTTCAGCTGCAACAAGAGATCTAGCCAGTTTTGAAGCAGCGCCTGCATCAGGGGCAAACCCGTCAGCACCAATTTTATCTGCAAAACCCTGGCTTACCGGAGCACCTCCAACAATGATCTTAGCTTTTTTATTCAACCCTTTTTCTTTCACCAGCTCTACTGTTTTCTGCATCATCGGCATGGTTGTTGTTAAAAGTGCAGAAAGGGCAAGGATGTCAGCATCGTTCTCCTCTACCGCTTTGAGAAATGTTTCCGCAGGCACATCAACACCTAAATCAATGACTTGGAACCCGGCACTCTCCATCATTAACATCACTAAGTTTTTACCAATATCATGAAGGTCTCCTTTTACAGTTCCGATAACTAGTTTTCCAGCTGAACCAATTTTATCGCAGCTTAACTTTGGTTTGAGAATTTCAACAGCGGCCTTCATTCCGTGAGCGGCCATCAGCACTTCAGGTATGAACATTTCCCCGCTCTGCATTTTTTCTCCGACAATATCCATGGTGCCAATCAAGCCAGTATTTAATATTTCATCTGCGTTTACACCTTTTGAGAGGGCTTCTTTTACATCCAAAATCAGTTCATTAATTTCCCCCGCGATGAGATGGTTCTGAATATTTAAAAATTTTGACATAAGACGATACCTTTTTATTTTGGGTTTGAAACCGCATAACGCTATCTTTATATGGATAGCGGAGCTTATCCTTCCAGGCGCTCTAAATTGCTTACAGCTCTTCTAACTGCCTGATTCCATGTACCCCGGGCCTGCATATTGAATTCCTTTTCAGCGCGTTCCTTGAACAGCATGCCATATTGTTCCCAAGCGTCATGGTTGTCCGGATCAGCCTCTATCAGCCACTCTGATAGCTGACAGGCCAGTTCAATCTTTCCTTTTTCTTTTAAGGTATGTACTCGATCCAGGGTTGGTTGGGGACCGCCTGCAAGCGCCACAACTTCTTTTCCAATGTCCGCATAATTCGGGGGAAAGAGCTCCGCAGGACGGCCTGTATAGTAACCTGCATACCGCTTGAAAATGCCTTTGGCAATAAAGACGGGATGACCGTAGAGGGGAGGCAGCCATTTGGAATTCATCAAGTCCTCAGGCATTTCAAGGGTATTGACCGTGTCTTCCAGGATCATTCCCTTGTTGAGACATCCAACCACATGATCCTGAATGGTGTATAAATAACGGGCTGCTGTGTGCAGACAGCTTTTGATCTCTTTTTTTCCGTATATAACAGGTCCATGACCTGGACAGAGCACCTCAGCTTCCTGCGCTGCCATTTCCTCCAGGGCCTGTGCGTTCTCTATGGCAAAACGCTGCATTTTGTATGGATTGCCAACGTTCGGGGCTGTCCATTGAAACAGGTCACCGCAGCACAGAACTTTGCGCTCCGGATTATAAACCCAAATGGAATCTTCTGTATGACCGTTGCCGTATACAATCTTGAAGCTTTGATCATTGATGGTGATTTCAAGGCGGTCCGTGAATTCTACATTGGCATAGACAAATTCCTCTTTGAGTTTCATGTCGAACTGGAACTGTTTTTTATCGGTACCGCTTCGATGGCCCTCCATCATTTTGTTTTTATCGATCCTGGCACGAAGGTTCCGGTGGGCGATAACGTCGGGACGCTGAAATCCGCGATCCAGGTTGTCCTGGACATAATGCCAGGTACCCAGACAATGATCGATATGTCCGTGTGTGATTGCGATTGAATCAATCGGCAGCTCCGTTACCTTGCGCATCTCTGCAATCACTTCGGGTGCCTTGAAACCGATATTGGCATCTACCTGCATCAACCGGTCACCGCAGATGAAGGTGATGGAATGGGCCAGACTGTAAAAGTGCCAGACGCCCGGGGCAACTTCCTCATGAGGGCCGATGTAAAAATAAGCTGCTTCTTCCTTGCTCAACCCCTGGTGATTCCCATACTGCAGGACAATGCCATCGAGGTGTTTTTTTAGAACATCTTTTGTTTTCATGTTGCATCTCTCCTATTGGTTTAATTTTTTATTTGTTTTATCGGGTAGTATCTTCCGGCGAAGATATTCCGGCCAGCCGGTAGGCCCCTTGCGGATGTGACGTGTCGCCGGCCATGCCGCGCCGGGTAATTTCGGTAAAATAGATCTCATCCCATTCCACATTGGCTAGGTTAACCTGTGTGCCAAACTGCTTTATCAGCCAGGCACATATCCGATGTTTATAATCCCGTGTGACGTCGGGTAGTACTTGAACCGGCAGTTCGAACATCAGTTTTGACAGAGGCACCCGTTTGATCAGGGCTTCGATCGCATCCTGTCGAATATCGCCATGGAACAGCTCATGGGCTTCCAGCAGAACCAGCTCTGCCCCGGCCTCTATGCAGTTTTCAACATCCGCAATCAATTCTTCCTGTGATAATGTGCCCTCTTTTCTGCCGACTTCACCCATTACCCTTAAATCATAACGGTCTACTGCCATCTGAATCGCCTTCTTTTTTTTTGCCGGACTCAGCGCCAGCAGATTGTCCGACACCTCAATGGCTGAAAAACCCACCCGTTTGGCCTCCTCCAGGAATTGCTCATAGTTACCCTGTGCGATTGCCAGTTCGGCAAATAGGCCACCAGGGAAAGACGGGATATTGTTCGATGCATAGGTATCAATCTTTTTTTTAAGCAGGTGTTCCGGCATGATGCGGGGAATACCGGCAGCGATTTTTGCTTCGTCGATATAGGACCCTTGGCTGTCGATGCAGTCCTTCTGGAGTCCCAAGGGCAGACCCCAGTCAATCATCATGGTCAACCCTTCCGTACGCGGTTTCTGCTGCCGGTCCGGTATGGGTATCTGCTCGAATGCAAAACCAAATTCAGCTGTAGATTTCATTAAAACCTCCCGTAATCTTGTTTCTTAAAATATTTGTACACCAACATTATTTCTCCTGCGGTAATGCCCATAAAACCATATTCAGTTCAAATGTATGACCATCAATTCTTCTCCAAAAATAATTTCTCCTTTGAAAATATCGGCCATATCAGAGACAGCTTTTTCTCGAGCTCCGGGTTTACAGAGCCCGGGAGTCTGGTGGGTAACAATGAGGCGCTTTGCTTCTGATTCCTTTGCCAGCAAAGCGGCGTCAAGGGTTCCACAGAAACCCGAAGTCATGGCTTTTGTCATGTTTTCCTGAAAGTCCCAGATGTTTACCACTAAAGTCTGAGCCCTTCTTGAAAAGGCTTTGATTTCATCAGTCTTTCCCGTGTCACCAGTAATGACGATACTTTGTCCTTCCCAGTCCACCCGATATGCAAGGCTTTTTAATATGGGTTGAAGATGTGTTGCCTGACTGACGCTAACAACCGCAGTTCCTATTTTAAAATGTTCTCCGGCCTCGATGTCTCGTACGTCGAATGTTGGTTTTGGGCGAGGGATTTTGCCCCCGCGTGCCGCATAGACCTGCTGGCTGGCTGGATGCTCCACCCTGGCTCGCCAATCATCTGCAAAGGCGCCGTCAGGACCGATGAGTTTTTGAGTAATCTGTTCAGTCTGGGAAGGGCCATAGACTTTCAAGAGAGGTATTCCCTCTTTTTCATGATCCCAACGGCATAGCAAGAAACATGGATAATCCGCGTTATGGTCATAATGATGATGGGTAAAAAACAAATGGTTGATATCTGTGGTCTTCAGTCCTGATTTTGCAAGCTTATGGGTTGTTGCAGGTCCACAGTCAAACATCAGATACTCATTTCTGATGTTTAAGACAAGGCAACTGCCGAAGCGTTCGGGGGTTGGTGTGGGGGTGCCGCAACCAATAATGAATAGAGTCGGCGAGATATCCCGATTCAAATACGACACAATGTTCTCCTTTTATAGTCTTCCCAAAAAATTTGAATTTTAATGATTTTAGAGTAGATATTCATCACGGAGCCGGATAATTCCTTTTATTTTATTTGCAGTTTCAACGGCTTTTAAACGATCCGGCGGTTGTAGGGAAATGAGATTGATGGTCGGGTATACGCCATTGTCCCTAACCAGGAAATCCAGCGCTTGTTTCAGATACGCATTAATTTTTTCCAACGGCCAATCATCCATCATTCGTCCTGAAATCGATAAAGGGAATGGTTGTTCGTTTGTTTTCCGGTGGAAATCTGTTTTTATACTATCCAGTGATTCTGAGATACCAAAAAAAGCATTATACAAAGATCGTCCCGCTGATATGCTCTCTTGGTCATTGGGTTTCCCGATAAAGGCACCCATGATATTGGGACAGAAATTGGGCTCAAGCGCTTTTTGGACAGCTTCAATTGCTGGCAGGATGATTTCCTGGTAAGTTTTTGGCATGATCATCTGGGGAGTTAAAAAAATTTCGTTCAATGTGTTGAAAGGAACACCGGTTGAAAGAACATGGCGACCGAAGTATATGGAAAAATTTGTTGTGTGGTCTAAACAGCGCTTAAAATAGACCGGGTCTGTCATGGTATCCATCAGCGTATTTTCAATACCGCGAAGAAAGCAAAGGGTTGCAAAAGGACCCAAAATATTTGCAGTGATATAATGGGTTGAGGATAGGTCAGCTGTTACCTGCCTGATAAAATCAAGATAATTTTTAAAATAGCCTTTCGGTTCTGCTGGAACTTTAATTGATTCTGGTGGCGCTTTATCTTTGAGAGGGCCTTCCACTGAACCGGGAAAATCGGTGTCTGAAAATTGCCATTTTACACCAATCTCAGGGCCGCAGCCATATAGGATATAGCCGGAAGCGATAACGCATCCATCAATTGAAAAATCATTTATAAAAGATTTCTGACATTCCGCTGCTTCACCTGGTTCGTTCAGATATGTCAACTGGCTGATACCATAATACTGACAGATGAAGCTGTTTGCAGCAGCCACAAAAACAGGCAATTTGTCAGGTTTCAATCCCTTGCGGGATGTAACGACCCTTTGCTGGGGTGTAATAACCATTATCAATCCTCCCTTAAATTTATTTGAAGAACAGCCTGGGCAAGACCAACGCTATGTCTGGGAAAACAGTGAGTAATACCACACAAATTATCATGCAAATGACAAAAGGGAAAATTCCCTTAAAAATAATTGCCAGGGGGACATCTTTTTCAATGCTCGCAATGGCAAAAACGATCATACCAACGGGTGGGGTAATCTGTCCCATCTCCATCAGGAGAACTGTAATAACACCGAACCAGATAGGATCAAACCCTAAAGAAAGGACCGTTGGAAAAATCGCCGGAAGTGTCAGAAGTATAATTGGAATTACATTCATGAGACAACCCAGTATGAGGTACAATACTACAATGGCTGCCAGAATAATGTAACGGTTTACTTCAAGACCGATGACCAACTGGGCAAGGTGAAACGGAAGGCGACTGGACGCTAAAAAAGATCCAAGAACACCTACGCCGATTACAACCACCATTATTTTTGTGGAAATAGTTGCGGTTTCTTTCAATGCTTTCCACAAGGCTGGAAGGCCCATCCTGCGGCGGATAAATGCGAAAATGAATAAGCCGACCGATCCAACTGCACCGCCCTCTGTGGGGCTGAAGATGCCTGCCAGGATCCCGCCCAGAATAAGGCCAAAAAGGCATAACATTGGCAGGACGCCTATCAGGGAGGCAAAACGCTGTGGCATAGGAAATGTTTCTCCTCGAGGGGCGGATTCTGGGTCCAAAGTGGCACGGATATACACATACGCCATAAAAAGCAAAGTTAATAAAACCCCTGGAAGAATTCCCGCAGTAAAAAGTTTGCCCACGGATTCTTCTGTGACAATGGCATAAAAGATAAATCCTAAGCTGGGCGGAATAAGGATCCCCAGGGTTCCGCCAGCGGCAATACAGCCAGTGGCAAGCCCTGGCCGATATCCCTTTTTTTTCATTTCCGGCAGGGCAATGGAACCTATGGTGACAGATGTCGATAAACTGTCCCCACATACAGCCGCAAAAACACTGCATCCGGCAAGCGCTGAGATTGCCAAACCACCGGGGAAACGTCCCAGCCATTTATAAGCAGCATCAAACAGATCTTTGCTCAAACCTGAATGGACTGCCAGTCCTCCCATGAGAACAAACATGGGCACCACTGCCATTAAAAAAGATGCGGCTTCTGAATAAGGGACCGCGCCTACCAGTCGAAGCGGTGCCATAGATCTTCCGGTCATTGCCCACATACCTAAAAAACCTACCAGAGTCATGGCAAACCCGACCGGCATTTTGATGAACATCAACATCAATAGCAGCAGCATACCGATAGCACCTAAGGATAGGCCGCTTAGGCCGGGCAAAAGTTGCTTAGCCATAGGAGCACTTATAAACAAGGCTCCCGTAAGGATAATGGATAGCAATACCCATCCTGTCTTTTCCCTTTTTATCAAATTCAGAACTGCGTTAAGGTAGTCGCGAACAAAACAGAGGGTTAAAATGCTGGTTCCAAAGGCGGAAAATCCAACAAACACGTAAACCGGTAAACCAAGCGCCGGGCTGACTTCATCAGCTTTGCTTATGGCGGTCAGTACTGTTTGCCAGGAAACAACGGCAAACATGATGCTCAGTATCAGATAAACAAGAGTTTCCAAAAATGCTTTGAGGACGTCAGAAAGCTTTGAGGTTAAAATGTCAATGTCAATATGTTCTCTTTTTAGCTGAATGTCAGACAGAGATCCAAAAAGAATCAACACCAGCATAAATTCGGTTATTTCAATGATTCCAGGAATGGATTTGCCGGTCGTAAAACGAACAATCACATCAAAAAAAATCGGCAGACACATCAAGCCGGTGACGATACTGCTGAAATCAGAAAAGAGTTTGGTTGGTGCTTTTATCATTTTTTCTAGCTCATCCACCAGGCTTGATATGACTTTTTTCATATGATCTCCCTAAATTAATTGGCCAATTCGGATGATAGTGACCGGAGGGTTTCCAATACTTTTCTTGCGGTTTTATACCCTTTGTCCTCTAAACTTTTGAGCTCCTTTTCATAAATAGGCTGGACGCTTTTCAGCCAACGCTCTTTTTCAGTATTTGGGACACTATAAATTGTCATTCCTTTTTCCATAAGCCATTGACCGTCCTTTTCGTCTCCTGAATCAAGTGCTGCCCCACAGTTTGAAGCCATTTGGAGCCCTGTTGTATCATCAATGATCTTCTTTTCATCAGCGCTCAGTCCCTGATAGGTGACAGGTGACATTACAGAATAAAAACTAATGGTCAAAAGGTCTGATTTCGCAGCAAATTTGCAGGGTTCGTTAAGTTTAAGGCTGAGGGCACCTGCAAAGGACATGACAATACCTTCAGCCATTCCTCTTTCAAGGGCGAGATACGCATCGGTGGGTGACACTTGAATGGGGTTTGCTCCCAACGCCTTGATGGTCTCGAGCATCATCGGGGTATAGCCGATAATTTTCAGCCCTTTCAGATCCTCCATTACCTTAATCTGTTTTTTGGTGGTCAGTATATGGGCTGTAGAACTAGTCCACTGCCATAAAATTTTAACGTCTTTAAATTCTTTCTGTAATTCGGGAAGCTGAAGATAACTTTTCATGATGGCCTGACTGGCAACTTTGGCATTGGGAAAAAGTAAAGGGAGTTCCGCGACAGAGTGAAGGGGAAACTTGCCGGGATTTCGCCCGCACATGGAGGTGCCGATATCGATTATTCCATGTTCCGCACCACCAAAGGTCTCATTATCTTTAGCCAAGGCGCCGGGAGGGAAAAAAATGATCTTCAACTGTCCGTTGCTATTCGAGTCGACCTTTTTAAACCAAGGTTCAAACGCATTTTTTACCACCACATGGGATTCGGGATAAGTGCTTTGAAATTTCAATTCATTGGCTCGTGCATCCTTTCCAGCAAAGATTGTCAATAAAAACAAACATGCAACCAAACCTAAAATAGTAACAAAAAATGATCTCTTCATTTAACACGCTCCTTTTTTATGTCGCAACTGAGCACCGGATTGCAGTTAATATTATTGTTAAAATTAAACATCTTCTCGCTTGCTCTTTGCCAACGGTTTTGGAGAATACCCCAGGTGCTCTGATATCTCGTTGGCATATATAAGCAACATCTCGCTAAGTTCCTCAAAGCGATCCCCTAAAACAGTGTTTGAAGGTCCGGCGATACCAATAACAGCAGACAGGTCTCCTTGAGCATCGAAAATTGGCGCACCAAGGCCTGACTGGCCTATAACCGCTTCTTGCTTTGAGATTGCAAAACCTCTGCGTTTTGTTTCTTCCAAGTCCTTTATGAGGTCATGTCGGTCGGTAATCGTTGATGGAGTGAACGCATCAAGGTCATTTCCTTCAAGAAATGATGTCAGGTCTTCAGATGACAACCAGGCAAGTGCGGCTTTCCCGACGGCAGAGCAATGCGCTGCCAATTTAGGACCAACCTGGGTTGCAGTTTTTCCCCGTGATTTGGGCAGGGCGTTAATCGTTACCAGGATGGCTTTTCCATCCCAAATGCCCATCCAAACGGTCAAATTTGACTTATCCGCTAAATCTTGGACAGATCTGGCTGCAATACGATTTACAGGCAAACTGATAGAGAAAATAAGACCCAAATCATAAACCTTTGGTCCAAGCTGATATTTTTTTGTTTTTGGATCTTTTTTAAGCATCCGGCATTGTTCAAGCGTGGTGATGATTCCCCAGGCGGTACCCTTGTTCAGCCCCAGCGCATCGGCGATTTCTGTCACACCGATGCTCGGTTGTGAGGAGGAAAACATGCTCAGGACAGCGATCGCTCTTTGAATAGACTGTATGACCATTTCATACTCCTTTCTATATTACCATACTGCGAATTACATTATCAGAAAAAAATTTTTTTTGTCAAGCGAAATATTTACGAATTCGAACAAACGCTGCTAAATTAGCAGGTGCGATTATAATCAAATAAAGATGCCTATGTGGCCTAGTTATTTGATTGATCAGATCGTGAAGTAGTTGCCAGTGATGATTTTATGAATATCAAACACGGAGTCAGTAAGGGATATTCTTTTTTCTTGCTGTATTAACGCATGCTAGGCGAAACAGATAAGGGTTGATACCCCATT
>JAIFMF010000186.1 GCA_020048635.1 Desulfobacula sp.
TTACGGCACACGTTCTCTCGTACAATTATTTGATGTTATCAATAAAAAAGTTAAATCTGTTCCATTCTCAAATTTTTTGCTTTTTAATGTAACCACAAATTCAGCGAACAATCTCCTGGTCGACAACGACATCTACATCACCGACCCGCCTTACGGTGACGCGGTCAAATATGAAGAAATTACCGAGTTCTTCATCGCCTGGCTCCGAAAAAATCCGCCGCCGGAATTTGCCCACTGGACCTGGGACAGCCGCCGCACCCTCGCCATCAAAGGTGAAGACGAAGGCTTCCGGCGGGGCATGATTGCCGCCTACCGTAAAATGGCGGAAAAAATGCCGGACAACGGCATCCAGGTACTCATGTTCACCCACCAGTCCGGAAACATCTGGGCCGATATGACCAATATCATCTGGGCATCGGGCCTGCAGGTCACCGCGGCCTGGTATGTGGTGACAGAAACCGACAGCGCCCTGCGCCAGGGCGCCAATGTCACCGGTACGGTCATGCTGGTGCTGCGCAAGCGAACCAAACAGCTCGAAACCTTCCGTGACGACCTGGGCTGGGAAATCGAGGCGGCGGTCAAAGAACAGGTGGAATCCCTGATCGGCCTGGACAAAACAGTCCGGGAACAGCGATCGGAAGGGTTGTACACGGATGCGGATTTGCAGATGGCGGGTTATGCCGCAGCCCTCAAGGTGCTCACCGCCTATTCAAAAATCGACGGTAAGGACATGGTCACTGAGTCCGAGGCCCCCCGCATTCCGGGAAGAAAAACCTTTGTCGAGGATTTAATTGATTTTTCCGTGCAGACCGCGGTGCAGTTTCTCATTCCTGCGGGTTTCGATAAAAGCGAATGGCAAAAACTGGCCGCAGTGGAACGGTTCTACCTCAAGATGGCCGATATGGAGCATCAGGGGATGAAGACCCTGGACAATTATCAGAATTTTGCCAAAGCCTTCAAGGTACACCATTTTGATCAACTCATGAGCGACAAATCCAAGGCCAATGCCGCGCATCTCAAACTCTCCACAGATTTTAAAGGCGCCCTCATGTCGGGTGATGCCGAAATCGCTTCAACGCCGCTGCGGGCGCTGCTCTATGCGCTGTATGAGGTGACCAGAGAAATTGAAGTGGATGATGTTCTGCGATTACCTTGCCGGAAAACGGCAGAACTTGAAACCCACCAAGACCTTCCACCCTGACCTTGAAGCCAGCGCGGCAAGGGTTATGGCGGAAGCACTCCGGAATCAGAGGGTATAATTATGGCTGACAATCAATTTGTATTAAGGGATCTTCCGCCGCAACAGGATGTGGAAACAAAAGCCGTCCTCAAGCAGGCCGCGAAGGCGCACCGCTATCTCGCTGAGCTGAAAGGCGTTTCTAAAACTATTCCCAATCAAGCCATCCTCATCAACACACTTCCCCTGCTGGAAGCCAAGGACAGCTCTGCCATTGAAAACATTATCACCACCCATGACGAGCTTTATAAGGAATCTTTGTTTGGAGAATATTACAGCAATTCCTCGGCCAAGGAGGTTCAGAATTATTCTCACGCGCTGCGGACCGGTTATGAAACAATTATAAAAAAAGGCCTTTTTACGAACAATCAGATACTTGATATTCAGGCATGTATTGAACAGAACCGGGCAGGATTTCGGAAATTGCCGGGAACGGAACTGAAAAATGATAGAACCGGCAGAATCATCAATATACAAAAATTGAATTCATTGAAAAAGATTTGGGAGTACACCGGCAAACTGCTTCCAAGTATCTTGTTGAATTGGTAAAAGGTAATTTTTTAAGACTGGAAAAGATTGGAAAACACCATTTTTATATTAACGAGCCTCTTTTTCAGATATTTTCCAGAAAATAGCCCTGTTGAAAAATCGGGAAGTTTTCTACATGAGGATTCTGTAATGTCGAAATTATTGCATTTATTCGACATGAACTAACCCGAATGATGCAAAAAAGGCTGTTGTTCATTATAAACAATCAGAGGGTATAATTATGGCACTCCGTCGATTTTCTTCCCGCACCGAACGGCTTGATACGGAATTTCTGGCAAAATCCCTCCAGGGCGCCACGCAATATTTCCGAATTGCAGGTTATTTCCGCAGTTCCATCTTTGAGCTGGTCGGTGAAGAAATTGCCCGAATACCCGAAGTAAAAATCATTTGTAACTCAGAACTCGATATGGCTGATTTTCAGGTTGCCACCAGCCGCAACACCGCCCTCAAGGAACGATGGAACAAAGTTGATGTGGCGGCAGAAGCCCTGCTCAAAAAAGACCGCTATCAGATTCTTGACAAGCTGTTGCACGCCGGCAATGTGGAAATCCGGGTGGTCCCCAGAGAACGGCTTTTTCTGCACGGGAAAGCGGGTTCCATTCATTATCCCGACGGCAGCCGCAAAGCGTTTATCGGCTCGGTCAACGAGACCAAAAGCGCTTTTTCCCACAATTATGAGCTGGTGTGGCAGGACGATGATACTGCAAGTGCAGACTGGGTGGAAGATGAATTTTGGGCGCTCTGGAAAGAAGGTGTACCGCTTCCCGAAACCATTTTAGCGGAAATTTCCCGTGTTGCCAATCGACGTGAGGTGACCGTCGATGTCCTGAAGCCCACTGATGTTCCCGGTGCAGCCATGGCGGAAGCCCCCATCTATCGAGGCGGTGAACAATTGCAGCCATGGCAGCGTTCCTTTGTGACCCTGTTTCTGGAACATCGCGAAATTTATGGAAAAGCCCGTTTGCTTCTTGCCGATGAAGTCGGGGTTGGAAAGACCCTTTCCATGGCAACCAGCGCCCTGGTGAGTGCCCTGCTGAACGATGGCAATGTTCTGATTCTTGCACCCTCAACCCTTACATTTCAGTGGCAGATTGAGATGATGGACAGGCTGGGCATTCCCACAGCCGTCTGGTCTTCACAAAAAAAACTGTGGCTGGGCGTCAAAGGTCAAATCCTTTCTCCGCGCAATGATTCATCATCAATAAAAAAATGCCCCTATCGTATTGCCATTGTTTCCACAGGTCTTGTCATGCATCAGCGGGAAGATGGAGAATTTGTCAGGGAGGCGAACCTACTCCTGAAAAACAAATTTGGAACGGTTATTCTCGATGAAGCACATAAGGCGCGGGCCAGAGGCGGCCTGGGCGAGAAAGCGGCACAACCCAACAACCTGCTTGCTTTTATGCTGCAAATCGCAAAGCGGACCAGACACCTGATACTGGGGACCGCAACCCCCATACAGACGAATGTCCGGGAACTTTGGGACCTCCTTAAAATATTGAGCAGCGGGGCTGATTTTGTGCTGGGGGATGAACTGTCGCCGTGGCGGAACTTCGAAAGTGCCATCCGGATTGTCACCGGTAAAGAACACCCCATTGCCACCAGCGAGGTATGGGAATTACTGCGTAACCCGCTTCCTCCGGCAAATGAACATGATGTTATTGCCCGTATTCGGGATAACCTGGGGATCGGACCTGCCGACTTTTACTGCGCCCATCAGCATGATGACCTTGAATATCTTATAAAGGATATGTGGCTTTCAGAATGTTTGAGTGACGGCTTCTTCCGGCAATACAATCCGGTGCTGCGTCATGTCGTTCTCCGCAAGCGTAAGCAACTTGAGGATGACGGACTTCTGGCGCGTATCGGAGTCAACACCCACCCCATGCAGGAAAAGCAGGCCCTCTATCAGTCACGGTTTGTCGAGCTCGGTATCAGAACCAACACGCCCTTTGCGGTGGCTTATGAGAAAGCCGAGGCGTTTTCCCGGCTTTTACACCACCGCACGCCTTCGGCAGGATTTATGAAAACCCTGATGCTCCAGCGCATTTGCTCCAGTTTCGCCTCTGGCTTGAAGACGGCCCGGCGGATGCTGCAACATACCATTTCCCATGAAGATGAAGATACCGTCGATTCGGTTGAACATATTTTATCGCAAATGACGCCGGAAGAGATTGCCTGTCTCAAGGAAATTGAAAATCAATTATCAAGGCCGGAAGCAACGGATTCAAAACTGGATACGGTCAAATGGTTTTTAAATGAATTTCGCTCGGATGGGAAAACCTGGCATGAACACGGCTGTATCATCTTCAGTCAATATTATGATACAGCGGAATGGATAGCGGGTGAGCTGGCAAAATCATTTAAGGATGAGGTAGTGGCTGTCTATGCGGGCGCGGGGAAAAGTGGTTTATATCGAAATGAGCAGTTCAATACGGTTGAGCGTGAAGAGATTAAAGCCGCTGTAAAAAACAGGGAAATCCTGCTTGTGGTGGCGACTGATGCCGCCTGTGAAGGGCTTAACCTTCAGGCACTGGGAACTCTCATTAATATCGATCTGCCCTGGAACCCCTCCCGGCTGGAGCAACGCCTTGGGCGCATCAAGCGCATCGGCCAGGCAAGGAAGTATGTCGATATGCTCAACCTGGTGTACCATGAAACCCAGGATGAAAAAGTCTATACCGTTCTCTCGGAAAGGCTTCAGGACACCTATGATATATTCGGGAGCCTGCCGGATACAATAGAAGACGACTGGATTGAAAATGAGGAGAACTTGCGGGAAAGGATGGATAGCTACATCCATGAGCGGGAAAACGCACAAAACGCATTCTCCGTAAAATATCGCACCTCTCTTGACCCCGAATCCAACAAATGGGAACTATGTGCTGAAGTTCTGTCTCGAAAGAATATTGTCGATGTCTTAAGTGAGCCGTGGGGTTAGAAATTGCGAGGGCAAAGCAAGCCACAATCCTGCTTATTGGTTTTTATAGAATTTCAGAACTCCTCTGCTTTGAATCTACATAATCCGATTACTCTCGGATAAATAACATTCCGATAGATTTCCTTTGAATAATTTATACTTCCGCCAAAGCATAAATTTTGAAATGCCTTTACAGGTTTCAAAGATGTTGATATGCAATCTCAGATTAATTTTATTATTTTCAGGAGATCATTCGTGACGATTACGATTAGACAAGAAGTAGAAAATGATCATTATAAAGTCGAAGAATTAACAAGAGAGGCTTTCTGGAATTTATATAAACCCGGTTGTGATGAGCACTATCTATTGCATACCCTGAGAAGCAAACCTGATTTTATTCAAGATCTTGATTATGTTGCTGAAATAGACGAGCAAATTGTCGGTAGTATAATATATACAAGGTCCTATATTGTTAATGAAAATAACGACATAATGAAAACAGTAACCTTTGGACCTTTATGTGTACATCCAAAATATCAACGAAGCGGAATAGGAACAAAACTCATTGAATATACGAAAGATCTGGTTGTGAAAAAGGGATTTCCAGTCAAGGAAAAAGCATACGCATATAGCCAGGAATTATTCTCAATGATGATCAGGTCGTTTGTTGAATAATGAAGACGGCGAATCGGAGTCAAGGTATTAAAATCAAGAATATTCTAACGGCGGTCGTAGCTGCTGAAAACGGGGAAATATTTGAACTGGAAGGCTATGGCGCCGCGGGTATGTCCGGGGCCACGCCCTTTGCCTTAAAAAAAGAAGAAACCCTTCCCATGCCCCACGGCAGTGAACTCATGCTGCTGCCGCACCGGCGGCCCCTAGTCTATAACCGGGTAAAGGACGAGTTTGAAATCCTGGAGAAAAATCCCTTTGCAAAGGATGAAAAAATCTTTCCCGTGGCTGTGTTTAATTCTCCCGGATATGTGAACCGTCATTTCTGCGCCTATGATGATGCAGGTATCAAAGACCCTCTGCCGCTTTTTTCCTATGGGGCTGTAGGATATGCAAAAGATGGGTTCAGGTCGTCTGCCATCCTGGTGGATGCCGAACCCCGGCAGGATTTAAGGCTCATGCCCCCAAAAAAAATCCTCAACGGCGTCAAGGCGATGCAAAAAAAATACCCCCATAACCGGCTCATGCGCCATCTTGAATCCTGCGCCCTGAAATATGG
>JAIFMF010000124.1 GCA_020048635.1 Desulfobacula sp.
ACAAGGATTTGACAAAAGTTTTACATAGGCGTTGATATCAGAGGTAAGAAAGAATTTCCTTTACCGGTAATGGGTTGAAGGAACCATCATCCATTTCCATGGCGATGCCCTGGGTTCTTAATATGGATGCCCGTGTACACACACAGGCCCCAAAGAGAAGGTTCAGGGCAATTTCAGCCGTTTTTCTGTTTTCATGGGATTCAAGAAAACTTCCTCTCACCCATTGATTAAACGCACCAATGGAAGGTCCGCACCAGATCTGGTAATCCATTTTTCTATGGGGGACGCCCTGGATGGCCCATTTTGAGGAAAGCCCAAGATAAGACCTGAATACCAGGGCCATTTTATGTCTGGGATCGGTTTCTGCTTTTTCAATTTCCTTTTGGTTGCCGGTTCTAAGAAAAAATTGTTTTGTGGATGCCCAGGCATCTTCAAAACTTGCCTGTAAAAATTTTTCCTGGATTTCCTGCCTTGACTTTTCATCAATTTCATCAAACCGATTGCAGGTCTGAAATAATCGATATAATTTTTCTGCTCTGACAGGGAAAAGGGTGCCCCGTTTCAAAACCTGAACCCTTGCCCCGATTTCAAACATGTCTGCTGCAGGCGCCATGGCCACATCCGCCTGATCCGCCTGGCAAAGCAGTCTTTTAACATCTTCACAGATTCCAGCCTCAACGCAGGATTGATTGATAGATCCGGTTAATATGTAGGCTGCCCCCATCCCAAACGCTGCCGCAGCCGATTCCGGGGTGGCGATTCCACCTGCAAGACCGACACACAAAGGCTCTTTGTAATGATAGGTGTTCATGAATTCGTTTTTTAACGATATCATGGTCGGTAAAAGCGTCAGGGCTGGTCGGTTGTCTGTGTGCCCTCCTGAATCGGCTTCTGCCGTCAGATCCTGTGCCATGGGAATGTATTGGGAGAGTCCGGCTTCCGTCTCGGTAATCATGTGACTTTCAAGAAGGGAACGAACCAGTTTCTCCGGTGGAGGTGAGAAAAACTGGCGGGCAATTTCAACTCTGGATACTTTTCCTATGATCGTGTTGGGCGCAACAATATTCCCATTATTGTCTTCATACAGACCTTTGATTCGATAATAGACAAGGGCCGGTGTCATGCGCAGAAAAGCAGCCGCACAGATCTGCCGGATGCCATGTTTCAGATAAAGGTTGACGGTTGCCATTTCATGGGCCGGGTCATTCAGGGAGTGAATCAGGTTAAACCCAAAGGGCTTGGTGGGTAAGGAAGTTTTCAGGTCAATGATGGCTTCTTCGATTTTTTCAATGGAAAGACCACCGGCTCCGAAAAACCCAATCATCCCGTGTTCCGCCATGGTTTTCACCATGGCGGCTGAAGCGATCCCGTTGGCCATGGCACCGGCGATATAGGGATATTTTAAACCGTGTCGCGCCATGAATCTTGCATCCCCCAGGTTTTCAGGGCCTATCGACGGAACATAGGCTTTGATCTGTAGAGCTGTATCTTTTTCAGGCGAGTCTTTGAAAAAATCAGTATCTTTTATGACAAAAGAAAGCTGGCCGTCCTTTTGGATTGCAAAAAAGGATTTTCTTACCTGCAGGAGCAGTTTTTTTAACGGTATTGAAGATTCAGTCGTCATGGTGTTTTTTTTGCAACCTTTCCGATATCTGCTAATGGTTCGCGTCTTTAAATTATGAGCCCACTTTTTAGCATGAAAGGAATTTAAGAATCAATAAGGAAGTCGCTGACCTTGAAATCGTATTTCAAAGGTCAGGCCGGTTCCGCTGTTTTTTACAGTAATCCGGCTTTTGCATTGGCTGACCAGTTTTTTCACTATGGACAAACCTAAGCCTGATCCTGGGCTCTGACCCGCCTCTATTCTGTAAAACGGTTCAAAAAGCTTTACTATCTCCAATGCATTCAACTGCCGATAGGTGTTGGTAATGGTAAACATTAGAATATCGTCTTCCGGCTTTGATGCTCTGATCTCAATGGTACCGGTTTCATGGGTGTATTTTACGGCATTATCCATAAGGTTCAGAAGAATACTTGCAACCCGGGTCTTATCCATATTCAGGATCAGTGAATCACTGATATCCATTATAAGGTTCAGTTTTTTTTGTTTCAGGGACGGGGTAAACTTTTTTTCCAGATCTTTAATAATCGTATTAAAATCCAATGGCTCTAAAGACAGGGCAGATTCCTGCAAATCCATTTTTGACAACATCAGAATTTTTTCAATCAGGTTGTCCAGAGTTTGTATTTCCTGCTCTATATTTTTTACATACCGCTTGATATCCTTGTCTCCATTAGATTCAAGCCTGTCCTGAATCAACTCATTGGATACCCTGATCCGCGTCAGGGGGCTTCTGAGTTCATGGGAAATATTGGCTGTCAGCTCTTTATTCCCCTGGATCATCTTTTTAAGCTTGTCAGCCATGAAATTAAAGGAATTGCCAAGTTCGGCAATTTCATCGTGGCCTTTAATGCTGATCCTTTCTTCAAGATTTCCGTCAGAAAATTCAAGGGCAGACTGATTCAATTGTTTGATCCTATTGGTGATGATTTTTGTTAAGGGAATGATGAGGATGGCGATGATGACACCGATGCTTAAAAGGCCGAGTAAGAATAAAGCTTCAGGTCTGTTGGGGTGTCCTGCGGAGAGATAGATATGTAAGGTATTGATATCGTTGCCGGCCATAATCGGAATCTCTGCATAATAGGAAATATGCCGTCGGGAAAGATAATATAGTTTGATCCCGTCCCTTACAGTCACATATTTTTCGTTTTTTTTTAGAAGGACGTCCACCGGTGTTGAAAACGTTTTTAACAATACGGCATTATCCGGTGCGGTGATCCAGATTTTTAGATTAAAAAGATCGGAAAAGGTGTGGAGCAGTTCTTTGACCTCTTTATTTTCAGTCAGAGGAATCCCCGTTATCCTGTTTATTTTCTCCTGGAGGATGTCCTGGAAAATTTTAAGTTTTCCAAAGGACTGGTTATCTATAGTGTCTCTGAAAGATCGACCTGCTGTGCCCATAAACAGTGCAAGAATAAGGATAATAGTGATAAAAAGAATCCCCAGGAAGGATAAAAGAATTCTTTTGTAAAGGCTTTTGAATTTCATAAGGATTCCATGAACATATACCCTGACCCCCAAACAGTTTTGATTCGTTTGGGTGAAGAAGGATCTGTTTCGATTTTTGATCTTAATTTGCTGATATGGATATCAATGCTTCTGTCAAAGGCCATAAAATCTTTTCCCCTGGCCATATTCATGATCTGGTCACGGCTTAAAACCCTGTTCGGGTTTTTCATCAATACTTCCAGGATATTAAATTCAGTGGTGGAAAGATCCATGCTTCTGCCTTGCACTTCAATAGTATGGGCTGCCCTGTTCAGAATAAGATCATCCATATGAATGATATGGTCTTTTTTTTGAGCGGCAGTTGAAGAAGGCATGGCTTGACGGCGGAGGACGGCTTTTATTCTGGCCAGAAGCTCTCTTGGATTAAAGGGCTTGGCCAGATAGTCGTCGGCCCCCAGTTCAAGCCCCACGATTTTATCAGTATCATCCCCCCTGGCTGTCAGCATGATGACGGGAAGATCATTATGGGAACGGATATCCCGAAGCACTTCAAGACCGTCTTTTTCCGGCATCATATAATCAAGGATGATGAGATCCGGTGTTTTATTGAATATCTCATCAACAGCATTTAGACCGTCAAGAAGATGAGAAACTTTGAATTGGTTTCCTTCAAGATATTCAGTGAGAAGTCCAATCAATTTAATATCGTCGTCAATGATCAGAATATGTTTATTCATGAATCCATCCTTTTCATTTCTTTTACATCCAATTTACAATTTTTTACAAGCCTGAAATACCTGGGTTACAATTCTCCCTTATCCTTGAATCATCCTGACAAAGGATTGAGTCGAATTTAATTTCAAAGGAGAAGAAAAATGACAAAGAAAAAAAAAGCAATTTGGGTTGCAGGAATTTTAGTGGTGGTAATGACCATAGCCGGTTTCGGATTTGCAGTCAATTCCGGTGCCTGCGGGTTTGGTTCATTTCACAGGCATAGGTTCCACAATAGAGGCATGTCGTCTTTTATGCATGATGAGATCAAAAGTTTTATTGCCTGGCGGATGGATAAAGAGGCTAAAGGCCTTGGTTTTTCAGAAGCCCAGCAGCAGCACTATGAAATATTTCGTACCCAGTTTCTGGAAACCATGGAAAAGGCTATAGAGACAAGGACAGAATTCCATAAAAAGGCTTTTATGGCCTTAGAAAATGAAAATCCTGATCTTTCCGTTATGGCAACAGAAGCAAAAAAACATGTGGAAATGATGTCCGGAGCCATATCAGAAGACCTGACCCGGTTTGCTGAATTTTTTAATTCTCTTGATCCTGCCCAGAGAAAAATTATCACAGATAAAATTAAAGAAAAAATAAATGATCGTAAAAACGGTTTTCCCTGTAACGAGAGGCAAATTTAATATGGAACGTATGACACGAAGACAATTTGTTGTGACCAGTGCAGTGGCTGTGGGAGGATTGATCAGCATGGGTGCAGTTCAACCAGGGGGCATTATGGCAGATGAAATCAAATGGATTGAATCCGATTGCAAAAAAGAGGGGAAAAAATATCTGGTTGCCTATGAAAGCAATTGCGGCAGCACATCCGGGGTTGCCAAGGCCATTGCCGATGTAATGTGTGAGCAGGAGGTTGCGGTGGATGTTCGTCATATCAAAAATATTACCGATGTTTCAATCTATGATGGTGTTGTGATCGGCAGCGCTGTTAAATCTGCTTCCTGGTGCCCTGAAGCCATCCGTTTTGTCAAAGATAATCAGGGCCATCTCAAAAGAATCCCGGTATTTTATTTTTTGACTTGCCTTGCGCTATACACGGACACGCAAAAAAATCGGGAGCTTGCCCAAACCTATTTTAATCCGGTGCTGAAAGCCGTGCCTGAAGTTAAGCCCAGAGCCATGGAGGCCTTTGCCGGTGCCCTGGATTACAGCAAACTGAACATGGTTGTAAGAATGATAATGAAATCCAAAATGGAAAAACAGGGCGTTCCTGAAGGAGATTTCAGGGATTTTCAGAAAATTGAATCCTGGGCACAAAATACGGTCCTTCCTGTTTTGTATTAATTTCTTGGATGGTATTGCTGGTGCATTTTGATAAGGTAATCCCTTGAAATATGGGTGTATATCTGTGTCGTGGATATATCTGAATGTCCCAGCATGGTTTGAACAGACCTTAAATCAGCCCCACCTTCAAGAAGATGTGTGGCAAATGAATGCCTCAGTATGTGGGGGGTGATATTTTTTGACAGGTTGGCCATGGGGCCATATTTCTTTAATATTTTCCAGAACCCCTGGCGTGTCATGGGTTTGCCAGCCCTTGCAAAAAATAGATACGGAGTTGATATTTTGTTTAATAAGGCCTGCCGACCTTCCTTTATCCATTTTCGGGTGATGGTACTGGCCTGGGAGCCAAAAGGAATGATTCTTTCTTTTGATCCTTTTCCCATAACCCTGACAAAGTTTGCGTCCAGATTGACATCCTGAAGTTTCAAAGAAACAAGCTCGGAAACCCTTAAACCTGAGCCATACATGATTTCCATCATGGCGGAATTTCTTAATTCCCTGGGATTCCTTATATCCGGTACATCAAGAAGGGCTGAAACTTCCGCTACGGTCAGAAATTTCGGCAGCGAAAGCCCGATCTTTGGGATATCGACATTTTTTAATGGATTGGCTGAAATGACCTTTTCATTTAAAAGATATTTAAAAAAACCGCGGATAGAGATCAGGTGCCTTGCCCTTGATTTAGCGGACAACCCTTTTTTGGCAAGATCAATCAGCCAGGCAAGGATGGCGGTTGTATCCACATCAATGACAGTGTTAATTCTGTTTTTTTCAAGAAAGGTTAAAAATTGGGCAAGATCTTCTGAATAAGACATGATGCTGTTATTGGACAAGCCTTTTTCAATGATGAGATAGTCGAGATAGTTTTGGGTCAGTTCATCCATGGTTTATAAAAAAATTTCCGAGATACAGCGGAATCCTATTGTGTTTGAGGTAAATCCGGGTTTGAACAATCCCCGAGCGCTTATGGTGGCGTCATTTTTTGAATTCCAGGCAGCGCCTTTTGCAATACAGTAGCTCGTCTTTTTCTGTGACTGGAAGGGTTGCGTTTCCATATCCGATGTCCATTCCATCACATTGCCCAGCATATCAATAATTTTAAATTCATTTGCAAAGGCATCATATTCATCCACTGAACAGGTGTCGGAAAAACCGCTTTGTTCAATATTAAAAGCGCTGATATTAAATTCATCACCCCAGGGGTAAATGTATCCCAGGTCGGTTCTGGCTGCCGATTCCCATTCTGCTTCGGTTGGAAGGCGCCTGCCGATCCATGAGGCAAAGGCAACGGCATCATTAACGCTGACCTGAACCACCGGGTGGTTTCTTTTTCCATGCAGGGTCGAATCAGAGCCCGAGGGTTTATACCAGCAGGCACCTTTTACATCTTCAGAGCCGACGCTTTTTTTCCAGGTTGAGCCGGTTGCATTTTTTTTAAACCGGGAATGGTAGACTCGCCCGAATCCTTTTTGCTCTGAGGTTGTTACATATCCTGTCTGTTCAATAAAGATTTCAAACAAAGAATTGGTCACAGGGTAAATACCAATATACACTCTTGGCATATCAAACTCTTGCAGCTCAAGGCTGGATTTTATGCTCTTTTTAGTGCCTATGGTATATTTCCCTTCAGGCACGGTCGTATATTTGTTAAATTTCTTTTCCCTGTCTCCAAGGAATTCATCAAAGTGCTCTGCAAGCTCTTTTTTCTTCCTGTATTCTTCCAGGGCTTTGATTTCATCTTCATCGAGTTCATCGATTTCTTCTAAGGCTTCATCTTTACCAAGTTCAATTTCTTCTACATCCTCTTCAAGGGCTATTTCTTCAAGATCCTCTTCGATGTCATCAACTTCTTCCAGAGTTTCATCTTCATCGAGCAGAATTTCTTCGGCATCCTCGAGGGTGTCTTCCTCTTCTTCGATCTCTTCTATTTCCTGGTCTTCATCGAGTTCATCGAGTTCCTCAATTTCTTCATCCTCATCGAGCTCGATTTCCTCGACATCCTCTTCAAGGGCTATTTCTTCAATGTCTTCTTCGATGTCATCAACTTCTTCCAGAGTTTCATCTTCATCGAGTAGAATTTCTTCGGCATCCTCGAGAGTGTCTTCCTCTTCTTCGATCTCTTCTATTTCCTGGTCTTCATCGAGTTCCTCAATTTCTTCATCCTCATCGAGCTCGATTTCCTCGACATCCTCGACATTTTCTTCAATGCCTTCATTTTCACCTTTATCAAAATCAAAATCGCCTGTTTTGAGTCTTTTTAATCCGGGTGTGGTTTCCAGATCTCCTTCAGAAAGGACATCTTCCGTAATTTTGTTCAAGATTTTTTTAATCTGATCGACAATGTCTTTGGAGTCCGCACCTTTTTTTTCTATCTGAATGGTATCAAGAAAGTCAGTAACTGCTTTTAGCAGGTTGGTTGCCTGATCAAGATTAACACTCCCCCCTGTTTTGACGGCGTCTGTAAAAGAGTTGAGGAGATTGTTTTTTGCCTCATCCGTCATATCAAAGGTATTGGAATCCGTTATCGTTACATTTTCAAGGTTTAGGTTTTTTTGGGACAAATTTTCCAGATCAGTGTTGAGGGAGGATTTTATACTGGAAAAATTTCTTCGCTTGGCTTTGATTTTCGGCAGGTCATCTCCAATATCCCAGATGGATTGGATAAGGGTGTCCATGTCGATTGAATTCAGCTCCTTAATGGAATCTTCTGAAACATAAAAGGATCTTATGGCCATAATGGCTTTATATTTGATGGAGCCGCCCTTATAATTAAGGTTGGCGATGGCCTGATCTATGCCTTCAAGGGAGATGGATATATTTGCCAAAAGAATAAAGCTCCTGTTTATATGATCCTGTTGCCTATCATTATGATATATTCGTCTGAATTATTCAACTTGGTAAAACATTTCAGAGTCATTATTCTGCTGAAAACTTTAAGAAATGGGCCATAAACCATTTATTTAAACTATATGATTGAATTTTCTAAGAATTGTGCTAAAGATATATGGCTATGAGTAAAATACTGACTATAGCTGGCCAGAGGGGTGGGACGGGCAAAAGCGTCACCGCCGTGAATCTTGCAACATCATTTGCCTTATTGGAAAAAAATACACTTCTGATAGACACTGATCCGCAAGGATGCGCTACCCACTGGTGCGGCATAAAAGATGTGGACTACACCTACAATATCGCCTCTGTTTTGTCGGCCAAGGTAAAATTTACAGATGCCATTGTCAAAACGGAATTCAGTTATCTGGATATAATGCCTGCGGGGTTCAATCTGTTTCAGGTGGCGATGAAGCTTGCAAAACACCCTGGAAATGAAAAGCTTCTGGGTCTTTTCCTGAAAGATGTTGAAAAAGAGTATGACTATGTCGTTATTGATGCCCCTTCATCCTACGGTTTTTTAAGTATTATGGCGATGACTGCGGCAAGCTGGCTCTTGGTCTGCATGTCCATACCGCAAAGCTCAACAGAAGATTTCCACGGTCTGCTTCGATGTGTAAAATATATCCGGACGGTTCATCATATCCCCTTGAAAATTGCCGGACTTCTTTTCAACCGGTGTGAAACAATGGAAGAGATCCTGGGCTTTTTAGATTATCATTCCTTGTCAGATGCAAAACAAATGGTTTTTAATAATTTTATCCCGGACGATGACAAAATCAGAAAATCAATTGATCGGAAAATCCCTGCTGCGCTTCATGATATCAAAGGACCTGCAGCTTCTGCTTATTTGAATCTTGCAAAGGAAATCCATTTTTTTCTCAATTAGAGAGGTATAATATGAAACTTACAGATCCGGAGACTATTCGAGAAGGCGAAAAAGAGTTTATCGACACCATCAATTCGGAATTAGACTGGGGCGCCATTGAAAAAATGCTTTTTGAAAAGCACAGCCTTACACTTCAGGAAGAAATAGATTATAAAAATGGCGATCTCGTGGTGTATAAAGACCAGATCGCCTATAAATTTGATTTTGAGATCAAGGTGCCCTTGTCTGTTATTTTTGACAGGGAAGGGGAATGCCTTGAGCTTTCAACCGTTCGTGAAGGATTCAAAGAAGACAGCGACGATGTGTCTCAAAATGAGATGAAACCGTCCTCTCAACACACCGGACCTGAAGGCAAAGTGAATCAGATGGTATTGGATATTGCAGATATGATTTCCGAAATCAACCAGGGAGATGAATAATGAACTCAGATATAAAACAAGACCAGGTATTGGATCCGGGGTTTGTAAGGGATCAACTGGATGAGATTCTTGCCCAGGAAATTATGGCATTGCTTGATATTGATTCCAATTCTGCCATGTTGTCCTTTAATCTGGCGAGTATTTCCTGTATTACCCTGATTGTTGAACGAGAAAGAGAAATAAGGCAATATCCGGAATTTCCCCCGGAAAGATATACAAAGGAATCCTTTATTGATGAACTGGTGGATATCGGCCTTGAAAAAGATAATGCCCTCCTTAAGACAGTTCTGTCGGTGATAAACAAAGGATATATCGGCACAGACCAAGACGGCCTCTTAAGGGCTGAAATGCCTTCCTTTGTGATGGTCGGGTTCCTTGATAATATGTTTCCCGGCATGCAGGGTATGAACCTGATTGCTTTTGTCCTTCAGATGAATGACGAAGTGAATTCCGGAAGAAAAGGTTTTGAACTTGCAAAGGAAAGTTTTGAAGCTACCCTTAAAACTCGAGGCGTTTCTGTATCAAAAGATAGAGCGGAGAAAAAAGCATCGGAAATAGTGTCAGGGGTTGTGACAACGCCGAGTCAATCCAGGGAAATTTCCCGGAAACTGAAAGAAGACAATCTGGATCGTCTGTCAAAGCTGATCAGAAGCAGAAAAAAAAGATCCATGGATTCAGCCGGGCAGTTTAATATCAAAGATGTTTTTGATAAAGGGCCTTCAAAAGAAGAGGTGGAGGCTGAGAAAGCTGAAATCAGAAAGGCTGAAGAAGACGCACTGAAAGCAGCAGAGCTTGCCAAGACACTTGTTGAAAAAGAAGAAAGAATAAAAGAAGCCGAAGAAGCGGCAAAAGAAGCGGCAAGACAGCTTGAAGAAATTGAAAAAAGAGAAAAGGAGCTTTTATTAGCCCAACAGGAGTCAGAAAAAGCGAAACAGAAAGCCGCCGAATTGGAAGCCCGTGAGGCCATAATGGCCAAAAGAGAGGCTGAGTTGAAGGCTCTGGAAGAAAAGCTGAAACAAGAAGAGGAAAGTCAAAAAGAAACAGAGGATGAAGAAAGCGAAGATGATTCTTTGTCTGATGACGATATTGAATCTCAGATTGCTGCATTTGAAAGTAATCTGACCATGCCTTGCCCGCTTTGCAAACAAGGGGAAATCATTTCAAAAACAACGGAAAAGGGTAAAGCATTTTTCACCTGTACAAGCCAGGGGTGCCGCTTTGTTTCCTGGGACAGACCCTATCACATCGAATGCCCGTTATGTAAAAATTCATTCTTGACAGAGACCGTCGCTCCAACCGGAGAAAAAGGGCTTAAATGCCCCCGCGCATCCTGTTCATACCGGCAGAACAATCTGTTTGACCCAAAACAGAATATGGCTCAGGGAGCCTCCGGGCTTTTACCGAAAAAGACAAAAAAGGTGGTTAGAAGAAAGAGACATTAATGCAGATTTCTTTTGTGGATGAAAGACTTGAAGATATTTATTCAAAAGTCTTAAAAAACTCCCGTCTTTCCAAAGAAGACGGGATTCGTCTTTATGAGACAGGCGATCTTATCGGCCTTGGTCGGATTGCGAACCATGTTCGAAGCTCTTTGCATGGGAATAAGGCCTTCTATATTTATAACGAGCATTTAAACTATACCAATATCTGCAAGAACCGCTGCCGATTCTGTGCCTATGCAAAAGACAGGGGGGAAGAGGGCGCCTATGTCTTTTCCATGGAAGAGATAGAAAAAAGACTGATGATGCATATTTCTGAGCCGATTAAGGAATTGCATGTTGTCGGCGGGCTGAATGAAGACCTGAGGTTTGATTATTTTATCGATCTTTTGAAAACCATCAAAAGGATACGGCCGCATACCACCATCAAGGCATTTACCTGCGTGGAAATTGACTATCTGTCCAATCTGGCCGGACTCAGCCTTGAAGAAACCATCAAACGCTTGAAGGATGCCGGGCTTGAGATGATGCCGGGTGGCGGTGCCGAGGTGCTGAATTCCCGTATTCATGAAGCATTGTTTCCCAAAAAAATCGGTCATGAAAAATGGCTTGAAATCGTAAAAGCGGTTCATAAAGCCGGTATTAAAACCAATGCAACCCTGCTTTATGGTCATATCGAGACCATTGACGAACGGGTGGATCACCTCATTTCACTCAGAGAGGTTCAGGATGAAACAGGTGGGTTTTCCGCTTTTATTCCTCTGGCATTTCATTCCGAGAATACGGGGCTATCCCATCTTCCACCCACAACGGCTGTGGATGATTTGAAAAATGTGGCGGTATCCCGGTTGATGCTGGATAATTTTGAGCATATCAAAGCCTATTGGGTCATGATCGGGGAAAGCCTTGCCCAGGTGGCTTTAAGCTTTGGGGCAGACGATCTGGACGGCACCATCATGGAAGAGCGGATCACCCATACTGCCGGTGCCAAATCCGCCAAAGGCCTCACACGGGATAAGATGAAAGACCTGATCCTTGCTGCAGGGTTTGAACCGGTTGAACGGGATTCCTTTTACAACCCGGTGAATTGATTGAGATGGGATGATGAGTGATTTAAATCATATTATTAAAAAAATAAGGGAAAACCTGCGAATTGACGTTGATGAGGCGCTATTCCTATACCGGGAAGCGGATTTTCTGACCCTTGCCGATCTCGCAAACCAGAGGCGTTTCCATCATCACCCGGAAAAGAGTGTGACCTATGTGGTGGATAGAAATATCAATTATACCAATATCTGTGTCTCCGGGTGCCGATTCTGTGCTTTTTTTGAACCTCCAGGCAAAGGTAAAGGATATGTCATTTCAAGGCAGACCCTGCATGACAAAATCAGGGAGACCCTGTCCCTCGGAGGGACTCAGATTCTGCTCCAGGGTGGTATGAATCCGGATCTGACCATTGAGTATTATACAGACATGCTAAAGGATATCAAAGCGAATTTCGATATCCATATTCACGGATTTTCACCTCCTGAAATCGATTATATTGCTAAAAAATCTTCCCTGTCGGTTTCTGAAACCATAACCATTCTTAAAAATTCAGGCCTTTCCTCTATCCCGGGCGGTGGGGCAGAGATTCTATGTGATGAGATCCGGCAACAGGCTTCCCCGAAGAAATGTCTTTCGTCCGAATGGCTCGAGGTGATGCGGCAGGCTCATCTTCAGGGGATGAGATCCAGTGCCACCATGATGTTCGGCCATCTTGAGGACGATATTCATATTTTTCAGCACATGGACAAAATCAGGGCCCTTCAGGATGAAACATCCGGGTTTACAGCCTTTATCCCCTGGACTTTTCAGCCGGGCAATACAAAAATTGATGTAAAGAAGAAGACCGGTGCAGAATACCTGAGAGTCCTTGCCATGAGCCGGATTTTTCTGGACAATATCGATAATATCCAGGCCTCCTGGGTGACCCAGGGAGATAAAATTGCTCAGACTGCTCTTTTTTTCGGCGCCAACGACATGGGAAGCACCATGATTGAGGAAAATGTTGTGGCTTCTGCCGGGGTTGATTTCATGCTGCCCAGAGAAGAACTGGTCCGCCTGATCAAAACAGCAGGGTTTGAACCGCGGCAGCGGGACTGCTATTATCACCTGTTATGACATGCCCACCCTCTAAAAAAATCATTTCAGGGAGTCGGAACAAAAGGGAAATCCACCGGGCTGGCTGGATCGTCATGGATTCGTTCAATACAATTCAAAATGGATACCTGGAAACAGAAGACGGCATTATTAAAGGGGTTTACACCGGCACCCCAAAAGAGGCATGTATCGACCATGGACCGGGCGTTTTGATGCCTCCGCTTGTCAATGCACATCTTCATCTGGAATTGTCCGCCCTGAAAAACAGGCTTCCCTTTGATAAGGGATTTCAATTCTGGATCAAATCCCTTCTGGAACAAAGACACACTCTGGGTGAAGAAGTACTGATCAGGGAAGCAAAAGAGGCAATATCTGATTTACTGGCCTCTGGAACTCTTTATGTGGGGGAAATATCAACTCTTGGGATAACAAAATTACTCATTGAAAGGTCTGGATTGGGCGGTATTTTTTTTCAGGAGTTTCTGGGATCGGTCATTGAGAAGGGGTTTACTCGAAAGAACGATATCCTTTCCTTTTCTTTGGCCGGACATGCCCCCCATACCTCTTCTCCGGATTTGCTGCGAGCTTTGAAAAATCAATCCCGATCAGAAGGATTGCCGTTTTCCATCCATGTGGCGGAATCAAAGGAAGAGTCAGAGTTTATTTTTAATAAGAAAGGGACCTGGGCCGATTTTTTGACCTTGAGGGGGATTGAGTATGAAACCTGGGATATCGGGTCGAAAACGCCGGTGGCTTATCTTAATGATATAGGGCTTCTTGAACCTTTGACCCTTGCGGTTCATCTTCTTGATATAACAAAAGAAGACATTGACATTCTTGCCCGCTCTCAGGTGAAAGTGTGCGTATGTCCCAGGAGCAACCAGAACCTTCATGACCGGCTTCCAGATATTGAAAGAATGATAAAAAACGGGATTCGACCGGCCTTAGGAACCGACAGCCTTGCAAGTTGCGATTCCCTTGATATATTTGATGAAATGGCGTTTGTAGCAAACCACTATTCCGGTCTTGATCCGCGAACCGTCTTTTCAATGGCAACCCTCAACGGAGCCAACGCCTTGGGACTTGGACATCTCACAGGCACCCTTTCAAAGGGGAAACGAGCGGATTTCATATATCTGCCGCTTGATGCAAACAACGAAAACCAACTTTTTGAGAGAATCATAACCAATGCATAATGAAAAAACGATTATGGGGAAAATAAGTTATATCAATGCCTCCCCTGTTTATTACGGACTTGATAACGGTCTTTTACCCAACTGGCTTGAGATGGACCCGGATGTGCCTTCTGTGTTGAACCAAAAAATTATAGACGGGCAGATACAAATAAGCCCGATTTCAGCCGCCTTCTATGCCATGAATCACAGGGAGCTGCTATTGCTTCCGGATCTGTCCATCTCCTGTCATGGCAGAGTTATGAGCGTCATCCTGGCAAGCCGGTATGCCCTTGATGAACTTACCGGTAAAACCGTTCGCTTATCTCGTGAATCAGCGTCGGCTGCTTCTTTTTTGAAAATGATCTTTCATCAGAGAAATATCACCCCCATTTATCAGACAGGGGATGTAAGACATATTGAGTCGGTCACTCGGGAAGTTGATGCAGCTCTCATCATCGGGGATACAGCGTTGACTCTTCCATGGCATCAGAAGTTTAACTATTGTATTGATTTAGGGCAGCTCTGGTATGAAATGACAGGGTTACCCTTTGTATTTGCCGTGTGGGTGGTGAGACGTTCCTTTGCCGAATCAAATCCCTTGCTGGTCAAAAAGATTTATGACCTGCTCTTGGCTTCAAAAGCTTCCGGGTATCAGCATATGGATCAGGTTGTGGAAGCTTCTGCCAGAAAACTGAAAATTGAACAAAAACGAGTCAGAGAATATTTTGACCTCTTGTTTTGTGATCTGGACCCTGAAAAAGTCAAAGCCATGGGAATGTTCTTTGATTCCCTTTCTGAGCAGGGAATCCTGACTGAAAAAGTAGATATTCGCTTTTTTAATATCAACCACCGGGACTGATCCCAGCTACACCAATGAGGCTAAGGTAAAAAAGGTCTCAGCAGTTGATTCTCGGGCTGGTTTGCCTGTTTTATAATTCAGTTTCAAACTGTTGTCATCTCGCTTAAAAGCTTTATCAGGTCATCGGAAACTGCATCTTTCATTGTTTCGATGGTCAATTTCGGTGCGCCACCGGAGATTTGGTAAGCATGATTGAGAACGCGGTCGTCCCAGATAGTTTGGAGATCGTTTTTAATAAGGGTGTCGGAAGCGATAATCGGTTTCCATCCGCCAAGCTTACCAACAACCCAATAATTTCCCAGACGGGCAACAAGCGGACTGGTATCCATAAATCCATTTTGTTTGTCGGCAGGAATGTGTCGTCTGTTTTCCAGGAGCCATGCCAGAGACAGCATGTCGTGGGCAACAACCGATTCCGACGCGATGATCAAACCGGTTTCGGGTTCATGAACATACCCTTTGTCAGGACCGAAGGTAGTGAGGATTTTGTCTGCTGCAGAAATAACCAGACGCTGTTTTTGAAGCAGCGTTCGGGCAGTATTGGATTCGGCTGTTTTTTCGTGAAACGTGGCAGCGTCCCGATGATATTCCAGGCGCGTGTCCGTTCGCCAGTAACCCACAGCAGCCTTCAGACCCAGGCTGGAGCCTGCGAGAACATGACGGCCGCAGCGGGGCATGAGGATAATATGATCCACATCTTTGAGGATATTGGGCATCATCACACCGGCCTTCCAGTGGGCACCCGATGCCATGGGATCTTCATAAAAGGCGTTCCATCCGGCCTCATCGAAAAAATGAAGCTCTCCACCGGCTGCTTGTACAGACTTGGCCATACCCGTGGCTTCCATCAGTTTTCGGGTACTGCCGGAGAGGCCGTCAGGAGTGAGTTTTACATACTCAACGCCGGACATATCTCCCACAATCACCCGGCCTGCTCCTTTTTCCTTGAGCAGCGTCACCATGGCGGCAATGGCGATGGGACTGGTGGTTGATGGGTAAGATACTCCGGAATTGTGGACCGGCTTGATAAAGACGGAATCGTTTTTAGATAACCAGGAAAAATCAGAAGCTGCGAGAGCCGATTCCCGAACTGCCGATTTTATGGCATCTTCGGAAGAACCCTTGGTCACACCCGCAAGAACAACTCTTTCTTGACGATCCGATGCTGTCGGCTTGCCGTGGGGAACCATTTGGGAAGCAACAGAACTTTCAGTAGAAACACAAGTGGCCAAAGTTGATACGGCCACTACGCCTTTCAAAAAATCTCTTCGTTTCATATGTCAACTTCTGAAGACCCTTGATTTGAGCTGGTCGGGATGAGAGGATTTGAACCTCCGACCCACATCATAACTTACTGAAATTATAAGTATAAAAAAAATAGCCGCACCACTTCCGCACCACCGACCAGATTTTGAACCCAATTTTTATTACTTAAAATCATATCAATTTAATGACAAAAAAATCCCAAAAAAGCAAGAAAAAAAGAGGAATCATATATTGTGTGCCCCAGGCACCCTAACCCCTGTCCTTTACCCCTCTGTTAGGTTGTAAAAATGAACTTCAATTTAATCCAGTACCAATGATTACAAGTGTCTTGAGTGTTTCTTGTCCTTGTTGTCAGTTT
>JAIFMF010000192.1 GCA_020048635.1 Desulfobacula sp.
TTTTAATTTCATTGTTAATCAGTGATGAATTTCACTATACAAGAAAGAGGATAATAAAATCAATCAAAATCCCATTCAACTTGATTGGAGAAAAAGAAGATGATATCCATCCTGCTATGGTGTGGACTTTGTCGATGATTTCTCTCTCCCAATGCAGGATTTAAAGGTCCGGACTATTATTAAAAGGGCTCAGCCCACACAGAATTTGAGCACCGCTATATATGGTATGCCAGGTTTTTCTGAGTGAACATTGTCGTTCAATTATATGAGACAAGGGCGTCATGGCTGGTCATATTGCCATGATCGATTTCAAAAACCCGGCCCACCAGGTAGCGCAGAAAATACCGGTCATGGCTGAGACCAGGACGAGGGTACCGGCGAACCCTTTTAAAATATCCAGAAGGACTTCTCTTGACTGGATATCCAGATGGTTGGTGGGTTCGTCCAGGATCAGGAAATTTAAGAGCTGACTTAGGAGGGTAGCCAGCACTAGACGGCTTTTTTCCCCGCCGGAAAGCTGCTCGATCCGTTTTTCCACCTCATCCCCGGTGAAGAGAAAGGCGGCGCACAGGTTTCGGATGACGCCGGTGGTTTGCCAGGAGCTTGAAATCCGCAATCAGCCAGTTTTCCAGCCAGATAACTGTCCCGGAGGGCAGACGAAAATCCCTTTTCCGATTTCATAGGATTCGTCCACAGGGGCAATTACCCAGGCGGATTCAGGTTTCAGGAAATCGATTAATTCATGGAATCCGCGGGAAGGTTTGGGTGCTTTTGAAAGTTTGCATTCAAAAACCCGACGCTGCCCGGCCCGCTCCAAGACCAGATCGATTTCAGCCCCGTTGGAAGTCCGCAGAAAAGAAGGTCGCCAGCGGTCATGCTGCGCTATGATATTTTCCAGGGCAAAGCCTTCCCAGGATGCGCCTGCAACAGGATTGGCCAGGAGATAATCATAGGTTTCAATTTCAAGAAACGTGTGAAGGATGCCACTATCCCGCAGATAGAGTTTCGGAGATTTGATCAGCCGCTTTTTCAAGTTTGCTTCCAATGGCGGCAAAAGGCGAACCATATAGGTCTGCTCCAGAACGGCAAGGTATTTTTTCAGTGTAGGGATAGAGAGATCGGCCGCGGCTGCCAATTTCTGATAATTCACCGTTTGTCCATGATAGTGGGCCAGGAGCAGCCATAACCGTTCCATCACTGGAATCGGGATATTAAGCCCCAGGCCGGGAATATCCCGCTCCATGAATGTCCGGATAAAATTAAGGCGCCAGTCAAAACTATCTGAATCATTTCCCGCGAGAAGGCTTTCAGGGAATCCCCCACGGAGCCAGAGACTGGACCAGGACGAGACATGGGAAATTTCTTTCAGCAAAAAAGGGGTGAGATCGGTATAAGCAATACGGCCAGCAAGAGATTCAGTGGATTGGCGAATCAGGTCACGGGAGGCAGACCCCAGAATTAAAAACCTGCCGGGTCTTCGGTCTTTATCGATTTCCGAACGAAGCACGGAAAAAAACTCGGGCATGAGCTGGATCTCATCAAGACAGATCAATTTGTCGCGGTAATGATCAAAAAAAAGTTCAGGTTCTGTTAGCTTATTTCGATCCACCCGATCCTGGAGATCCAGATAGACGGAAGGGCTATCTCTAAGCAGCATTTTTGCGGTTGTAGACTTTCCGCATTGCCGGGGGCCAAGAATGGCCACAACAGGCGAACGGCCCAGAGCCTGACGCAGTTCTATTTCAACAGCTCTTTGAATATATCCATGCATATCGATAACCTCATTTAGTAATTTGCATGGATATTATCAAGGAGGTATGGTCATTGTCAAACTTTTCCGTGGGTTAGCAGGCTAAGGCAAAAAAAAAATTCAAGCGTTTGAATCAGCTTGGAAATCTGAATAGCCGTAAAGCAATTCAGGGATAATAGTGAATTCCAACCTATCTTAAATCGCCCGGTGATCCCGTCCGGTTTTGGACAGGTAGTATTCATAGTCGCCTTTATAGTCGGTCATTTTTCCATGGTCGATTTCAAAGACCCGGCCCACAAGGCTGCGCAGAAAATACCGGTCATGGCTGACCAGCACAAGAGTGCCGGAGAACTCTTTCAAAATCTGCAAAAGGACTTCTCTTGACTGGATATCCAGGTGGTTGGTGGGCTCGTCCAGAATCAGAAAATTTAAGGGCCGACCCAGGAGGGTTGCCAGCACCAGGCGGCTTTTCTCTCCGCCGGAAAGCTGTTCGATTCGTTTTTCCACCTCATCCCCGGTGAAAAGAAAGGCGGCGCATAGGTTCCGGATAACGCCGATGTTGCTGAGGGGAAGGACATCCTGGATCGTATCAAACACTGTTTTTTTCGGATCCAGGATATCCATGGCATGCTGGCTGAAATACCCGATGGTGACATTGGCCCCGATTTTTACACTGCCTTCGGTGGGGTCTGTGTTTCCGGAGAGAACCTTGAGAAAAGTGGATTTTCCCGCGCCGTTGACCCCGACCACGGCAATTTTATCCTGGCGGGTGATAAGTCCGGATACTCCTGAAAAAACGGCCTTTGACCCCATGTCTTCTGTTTCCCAGGTTTTCCCGAGATTTTCCAGAAGCACCACATCATCCCCGGACCGGGGGAGTTCGGAAAACTGAAACCGGATCACCTGCTGATAGGCCGGTATTTCAATCCGCTCAATTTTTTCAATCTTTTTGATCCTGGACTGAACCTGGGCCGCATGGGAGGCCCTTGCCTTGAACCGGGCAATAAAATCCTCCTCCTTGGCCAGCATTTCCTGCTGGCGACGGTGGCTTGCCAGGAGCTGGGTCATGCGGATTTCCCTTTCTCTGACATAAAAATCATAATTCCCGCCATAGGCGGTGACGGCCGCATTGGCCACTTCAACAATCCGTGAGACCACCCGGTTCATGAAATCATGATCATGACAGGTCATGAGCAAGGCACCCTTGAAATCCGTAATCAGCCAGTTCTCCAGCCAGATAATGGATTCCATGTCCAGATGGTTGGTGGGCTCATCTAAAAGCAGGACATTGGGGTTGATGGTCAGGATCTTTGCCAGGGCAATCCGCATCTTCCATCCGCCACTGAAGGATGACACCGGCCGGACATAATCGGCAGGTCCGATCCCGAGCCCTGTGAGAACGGTCTGGGCCCGTGTTTCAAGATCATACCCACCCCGGCTTTCAAATTCTTCGGCCGCTTCACCGTATTGTTCCAGAAGAACGGTCAGGGCATTCTCATCCATGGGTTCAGCCATGGCCGCTTCCATCTCCTTCATCTTTTCACCCAACGTCACCAGGTCCGATGCTGCGGACATGACCTCTGAAAGGACTGATCCACCGGACATCTCGCCCACATCCTGGGAAAAATAGCCGATTTTTACTTTTTTTGAAAACGAGATCTCCCCGCCGTCCGGTTCTTCTTCACCGGTAATGAACCGAAAAATGGTTGTCTTGCCCGTGCCGTTGGCTCCCACAAGACCTGTTCTTGTGCCGGGCAGGATCTGGAGGCTCGCATTTTTAAAAAGCATCCGGGACCCGTGCTGCTTTGATATATTGGTCAGGTGAATCATTCTTGTGCTCCCAAAAAAATGGTAAAAATACCATATCATTCGATCCTGTGGCAAGAAAAGAATCAGAACACCGGGGTTGATAAAACCTGTCCGACATATTATACCGGATTCAGAATACAGACAAAAAGGAGGATTGTTATGGAACGATGCGGCTGGGCAACAAAAGATCCTGATTATATCCAATACCATGATGAAGAATGGGGTGTCCCGGTTCATGATGATCAGAAACTATTTGAATTCCTTATCCTGGAAGGGGCCCAGGCCGGGCTCTCCTGGCTCACCATCCTGAAGCGGCGGCAAGGGTATGAAAAAGCATTTTCAGGCTTTAATGTCCAAAAGGTCGCGGGTTTTACCCCGGAAAAAATCGAAGACCTCCTTCTTGATCCCGGCATCATCCGCAACCGGCTTAAAGTCAATGCTGCCGTGACCAATGCCCGTGCCTTCTTAAAGGTCCGAGAGGAGTTCGGTTCCTTTGACGCCTATTCCTTGCGGTTTGTGGATGGACAACAGAAGGTCAACACTTTCAAGCATCTTAAAGATATCCCGGCAACCTCAAAAGAATCGGATGCGTTTTCCAGGGATCTCAAACAGCGGGGATTCAAATTTGTCGGGTCCACTATCATCTATGCCCATATGCAGGCCGTGGGCATGGTCAATGATCATCTGGTCTCCTGTTTCAGATACCGGGAGGTCATGGAATGACGGAAAAGGAAAAGGCAACCGGGCCGGGCAACACTTTTCCGGGCCGACAGTGGTCCGGCAGGTTTAATCATAAGGATACAAAGGATCTGTTACAGCTAAACCCTTCTTTTTTCTCCCTTGACCGGATCAGGGAAAAATGCTGGTGCTATATGGGGATCATCCATCCGGACATCATCTTCGGTTGCGCCGTCATCCATCTCGGGTATATTGCAAGCGCTTTTGTGTTCGGGTTTGACCGCAGGGAAAAAAGGATGATTGAGCACGCCCCGGTTTTCTTCCCCTTGGGCCAGGCCGTATTTGACCGGAATCCGGAAACCGGCATCACTTCCTATCAAAGCCTCCGGGGACGGCTCTGCCTTACCCATGATCAGACCATTACCGGCAAAAAAACCATCTCAGCCGATTTTTTTCTGCCGGGCCGGTCAATCAAAACGGATATTGAGGTCTTCGACCCAGAGGGAGGTCTTTTCCCCATGCATTTTCTTACGCCCATGGAAAATGGAAGGCTTGCCTTCACCACCAAAGCTGCCGGATTAAAAGCAAAAGGGAAAATTGTTTTAAACCGGAAATCCTTTGATCTTGATCCTGAAACCACCTTTGCCATATTTGACTGGACCAACGGTTTTTACCCCCGGCACACCTCCTGGAACTGGGCCTGCGGCGCAGGAACAGCTCATGACGGAACACCCGTCGGGTTTAATTTTTCATCCGGCGTCTATGAAAGCGGAGTCCTGGAAAATACCGTATGGATAAACGGGAAACCCGAACCAACAGGTGAGATTCTTTTTACCTATGATTCCCGGAGCCCGCATCTTCCCTGGCTGATCCAAAGCCGGGACGGCTCTATCAACCTTATCTTCACACCCGAAGGCATTCGTCGGGCCCATGACGATCTTTTCATCATCAAAAGCTATTTTATTCAACCCTGCGGTTCTTTTGAAGGCTCCATCAAAACAGGCACTTCCCTTATCCGTTTTTCCAATCTGGGCGGAGTGGCGGAAGAACATCATGCGACATGGTAAACCATTGGCAGAAGAGGAATAATCTGTCAGATTGGACTTTTATTTTGATTGGAAGTATGCAAGACTGAGCAAAAAAAGGCCAGTTTGTTTCACTTTAATATGTCAGGGATAACGGGATGCTGCTTGTAACTGCAAATGAAATGCAGGAGATGGATCAAAAAACCATCCATGCCTTTGGTATTCCAGGGCTCGTGCTCATGGAAAATGCCGGGAGAGGGGCTGTTGAAGCCCTGCTTTCAAAAATCAACACCCGGGATATAAAAAAAATTGCCGTCATGGCAGGCCGAGGCAATAACGGCGGGGACGGATTTGTCATGGCCCGGTATCTGATGGAAAAAGGATTCATCCTCACTGCTTTTCTGCTGGCTTCAAAGGAAACCGTAAAAGGCGATGCAAAGGTTAATCTTCAGCTTTTTGAAACCCTCTGTGGCCATTCCCCAGGTTCTATCCTTGTTGAAATCAAAAATGAAGCAGAGTTAAATGCCAACAGAACCCGGATTCTTCATCATGATCTGTTTATTGACGCCATCCTGGGAACCGGTCTGAATGCAGACTTAAGAGGCGTGATCAAAGATGCTGTCGAATTGATGAATTCAAGTGGAAAACCCATCTTCTCGGTGGATATCCCATCAGGTCTCAACTCGGATACGGGAAAGCCCATGGGCACGTCTGTCAAGGCCTTTGCCACCGCCACCTTTGCCTTTGCCAAAGCAGGACACATCCTTTATCCCGGAAAACTCCATACCGGAGAGCTTTCCATCATTGACATCGGCATCCCAAAATTTATTGCTGAAGAAAAAAAGAGTCAGCTCAGCCTTATTGAACGACAGGACATTGCCTCGTATTTCCCGCCAAGAGAGTTTAACAGCCATAAAGGCAGCTTCGGACATCTCCTTGTCATTGCCGGGTCCACCGGAAAAACCGGTGCCGCAGCCCTTTGTACCAATGCAGCCATGCGATGCGGAACCGGTCTTGTGACCCTGGGGGTTGCCGAAAGCCTCAATCCGATCATAGAAGGCCTTATCCTGGAACCTATGACCCATCCTTTACCGGAAAAAGAAAAAGGCTTCCTGTCTGAAAATTGTCTTAAGGATATCATAGACCTTCTGAAAGGCAAACAAGCCCTGGCCCTCGGTCCTGGCCTTGGGACACAAGAAGGTACAAAAAAACTGGTACTGGGTCTTATCAAGCAAAGCCCTGTGCCCCTGGTTCTGGATGCGGATGCCGTCAACTGCATTGGAGAAAACCCAGGAGTTCTGAAAAAGAAAACCAGTCCCGCCATCCTGACCCCGCATCCCGGGGAAATGGCAAGGCTTTGCAATCTTTCAACTCAAGATGTCCAGGTGGAAAGGATTGGTATAGCCCGAAAGTTTGCCTCAGAATTCGATGTGATCCTGGTTCTGAAAGGAGCCCAGACCGTCATCGCCCTGCCGGATGGAAAAGCCTTTATCAATCCCACGGGCAACCCCGGCATGGCCTCCGGCGGCATGGGAGACGTGCTCACCGGTATGATCGCCGGTTTTCTGGCCCAGGGCTTTTCCCCTGAAGCAGCAAGCCTTTCCGGGGTCTATAGCCATGGCCTTTGCGCAGACATCCTGTCAAAAGAAATGGGGGCATTCGGCTTTCTGGCAGAAGACATGGTCCGCGCTATCCCAAAAACCATTTTTCAGCATATCTTATGAAGCCCATAGCATCAAAAACCGCGGAAGAAACTCTTGCCCTGGGTGAAGCCATGGGCAGATTGATATCACAAGGCATGTCCATTGCTTTGAAAGGCGATCTCGGGGCTGGCAAAACCACTTTTGTCAAAGGGCTTGCAAAGGGACTCGGCGTATCTGAAGAGTATTATATCACAAGCCCGACCTTCACCCTTATCAATGAGTATCCAGCCTCACCCTTCACCCTTTACCACCTTGATCTGTACCGGCTTTCATCGTCTGATGAACTTGAATATATCGGATTTGACGATATTATCGATGACAACCATGTAATTGTTGTGGAATGGCCGGAGATCCTTAAGGACATTTCCTTTGAATTTGATATTGAACTCCATTTTCAATTTGATGAACAATACAACAGACGCATATCTATTTTTGCCTCTGGACAACCCGGGATAAATCTGTTAAGCAAATTATTTTTATAAATTTTAATAACTAATGATTCAGCGGAGTTATTATGGCCATTAGAGTACAAAAATACGGTGGAACCTCTGTCGCCGACATTGAACGCATCAACCGGGTGGCAGATCGGGTCAGCAAGGCCTATGACGAGGGAGACAAGGTGGTAGTCGTGCTCTCTGCCATGTCAGGTGTCACGGATACCCTCATTGCTCTTGCCCGGAAGGCCGCAGCAACACCTGATAAAAGAGAACTTGACGTCCTCCTTGCCACGGGTGAGCAAACCACGGCAGCCCTTCTTGCCATGATCCTCACATCAAGGGGATACCTGGCAAAATCTTTTCTAGGCTTCCAGGCAGGCATCAGAACCGACAAAACATCGGGCAAGGCCAGAATCCTCGACATTGACGGGAAAAATATGTTGAACGCCATCCATGCCGGATATATTGCCGTTGTGGCAGGATTCCAGGGTGCGGATGAGGATGGAGACATCACAACCCTGGGCAGGGGGGGGTCCGATACATCGGCCGTAGCCATTGCATCCTCTTTGAAAGCCGATGTCTGTGAAATTTTTACGGATGTGGACGGCGTCTATACCACGGACCCGAGGATCTGCGACAAAGCCCGTAAAATAAACCGCATCACCTATGAAGAAATGCTTGAAATGGCCATATTGGGTGCCAAAGTGCTTCAGATCCGATCCGTTGAATTTGCCAAAAAATATAATGTGCCCGTGCATGTCCGGTCATCATTTACTGAGGAGGAAGGAACAATGGTTGTCAATGAAACTACTGATATGGAAAGTGTGGTGGTATCCGGCATCACCTGTGATATGAATGAGGCCAGAATCACCCTGAAAAATGTCCCGGATCAGCCCGGAACCTCTGCAAAAATTTTCACTCCGCTGGCAGAAGCGGAAATCTGTGTGGACATGATTATTCAGAATACCCAGTCTAACGGCGACACTGACCTGACCTTTACAGTGCCCAAAGACGATTTTGCCAGGGCAAAGGAAATCACTGCAAAAGTAGCCAAAGACATCGGGGCATCCGAAGTGGTGACGGCAGATGATATTGCCAAGGTTTCCGTCATCGGGCTTGGTATGAAAAGCCATTCCGGCGTCGCCGCCACCATGTTCCAGGCCCTGGCCAATGAAAATATCAATATCCGGCTCATCAGCACCTCTGAAATCCGGATCTCCTGCGTCATCCTGGCCAAATATGCCGAACTGGCCGTCAGAACCCTTCATACGGCGTTCGGTCTGGATAAGGAAAATCAATAGAGAATAAAGACGCCTTTAAGATACTTTGAGGGCGTCTTCTATTTCTTTAATAACTTTCAGGGCCGCTCTGGCGGGATCCTCTGCATCCCGGATGGGGCGGCCGATCACAATGAGATCGCTTCCCATGGCAACGGCCTGACCCGGTGTGGTGATCCTTTTCTGGTCGTCGTTTTCAGTAAGCGACCAGGACGGCCTGATCCCCGGCGTTACAGCAAGAAAACCCTTTCCAAACCGATGTTTGATCTCACCCACCTCCTGCCCTGAACAGACCACTCCGGCGCAACCGGCATCATGGGCCATCTTTGCCCGGTGAAGAACGAGACGGCGCGGGTCTTTGACAAATTCTTCCTTAAAACCCTGGGCCTCCACTGCGTCTGCATCATTATCCGTCAACAGGGTCACGCCGAGAACCCCGGTTTTCCCGTTGGCTCCCAGCACTGCCCTTTCAAGCATTTTCTGGGAAGAAGAACAATGCACCGTGATCAGATCCACGCCCAGTGCCGCAATCCTTTCCATGGCCCGTTGAACCGTTGCGGAAATATCGTGGAGCTTTAAGTCCAGAAATATTTTAGCTTGGCTCAGCTTTCTGATCCGCTCCACCACGGACGGTCCCTGATCAATAAAGAGCTCAAGGCCGATCTTGAACACGCCGACTTTTCCATCCAGTATCCTGACATAATCTTCAGCCTCTTTGACGGAAGAAAAATCCAGGGGAAAAACAATATAGTCTTTGCCGGTTTTTTGCATGGTCTTATCCTTTTCTGTCCAGTTTTGAAAGTTCAATGGTGAGGCGGTATTCTGCGGAATCCATATCCCTTTTGATATTAAACCCCAGGCTCTCACCCAGCCGGATCATTCCTGTATTGGTTGAGATGACGGATCCCCAGACCTCCTCAATCCCGTATGACACGGCACAGACAAGGGCATGATGAAGCAATGTTTTACCAATCCCTTTTCCCTGCCACGCATCGGCCAGCACAATGGCAAATTCCGCCTGTTTCCCATCCGGCAGAAAAATGATGCGGGCCACACCCAGGAGTTTTCTTTCCTGTTCCGGTCCTGCAAATGCAAGAAGGGCAATTTCCCGGTCATAATCAATCTGGGTCAGTTTGATGAGCATGGATCTGGATATTCTTTTGATAGGCGAAAAAAACCTGAGGTATATAGTTTCAGGTGAAAGATCGTCAAAGAGATCAATCATCTGCTGTGCATCGCTGGGCCGTACCGGGCGGAAAAACAGTTCAGTTCCATCCTTCAGCCGGAAGGTCTTTTCCTGCCAGAAGGGATAGGGACTAATGATGAGGTGGGAAGCGGATTTCAGGTCTGTCTTTTCCACAATGACACGGCCGTGGGCTGCCATCATCCTGCCTTTGATGACTTTTACAGGATTGATGTCCACTTCCCTGATTTCAGGGAAATCCGTCACAAGGCGACTCATGCGGATCAATATTTCTTCCAGACTCTCCATGTCTATTTTTTCAATATTTCCATATCCTTCAAACACTTTTGAGATCTGTGTTTCCTCGATGACACGCCTGGCAAGAATTCGATTCAGCGGAGGAAGCGCCATGGACACATCCTTTATCACATCGGTCATGATGCCGCCCATGCCGAACCGGATGACGGGCCCGAAATCCTCATGGCGAATAGCGCTGATGGTCAATTCATAATCTGCCGGAGATTGCATTCTGTTGCTGGCTACAGGAATTCCATAGGAAGAAACAAGGTCTTTTGCCAGGTGATCCGAAAGCCGCCCCCCTCCTGACAAAATTGCCTGATCAATGATCTCACGGGCTTTTGATCGATTAATCTCCAGCCGTTTATCGGTCCTGTAGGGGATTTCCTGGAGAAGCGCCATGTTCCGGCCGAATTGATATAGATTGACAAAGGCCCGGACAGCCCGTTCCGGTGTTTCATAGGTGGCGATACCGGCCTTGTTGAACACCGCTCTTGAATCATCACGGTCAAGGCCCCCCATCCAGGAAGTGAACACCGGACAGGAGCTTGTTTTTAATATTTCGGCCAATTGCCGTGCAACAGGCAGGCTGTCAAAGGTTCCCACGGGGGAATTTAAAAGGAGAAGACCATCCACTTCAGGCGCATTCATGCAGATTTTGGCTGCGTCCACATAATGGTTGCGAAAGGATTCTCTTAAAAGGTCAATGGGATTGGTTCGGCTCCAGTTGCCCTTTAACAAAGCTTCAAGGGTGTTTACCGTTTCCTGTGAAAGCGTTGCCGGCATAAGTCTGTACCCGACCAGGGCATCCTTGGCCATAACTCCGATCCCAGCAGCATTGGAAACAATGGCCAGCCTTGATCCTTTGGGTCGTTCCTGTTTGGCAAGAAATTCCACGCAGTCAAACAAGGCCTCAAAATCATTGACCCTCAGAATCCCGGCCCTCTTAAAGGCTGCATCGTAAAGGTCATCTTCGGAAATCGGTCCTTCAGATCCGGAACGACCTGATTTCAAGACAATCATGGGTTTTATCCGCGATACAGCCCGGGCCGCACTCATGAAATTTCTGATGCCGGAAAGGTGTTCTACATACATGACAATGCTTTCCACCTCATTTGACGAGCCTAAAAAATCAATCATGTCTGCGAAACAGACATCCGGCATGGACCCGAGACTCACAAAATGCGAAAACCCGATATTTTCCCGCAGGGCCATATCCAGAACAGCAGTACAGACCGCACCGCTCTGGGATAAAAAGGCAATTTTCCCTTTCAGCGGCATCCGGTGCATGAAACTTGCGTTCAAAGAAAGGTTGGTATTTACGATCCCCACACTGTCCGGACCGATGATTCTCAACCCTGTCTTCCGAGAAATGTCTTTGATCTTACGGGCTGTTTTTATTCCATAATCTATGGACATGCCATCCATAGCGGAAATGATCACGGCTCCTCCCATCTCCTTTTCTGCACAGACTTCAAGAATGCGGGGAATGGTGGACATGGGCGTTGCAATCACCGAGAGATCAATATGCCGGGGAAGATTTTTTACATTTTTAAAGGCCTTCAGCCCCATGACGGTGTCATACTTGGGGTTCACGGGAAAAATATTTCCTTTGAATCCACCGGTCAAAAGATTTTCCATCACAGCCTCACCCACCCGGCCTTTTTTCGGGCTTGCCCCGATCACAGCAATGGACTCTGGATTGATGACCCTTTGTAAATGATAGGTACTCATATATTATTTTTCCTGACAACAGATATGACGGATCTCATGATAGGCGGTTCCCTCGCGTTTAAGCCTCTAAAATAGTTCAGAATCGATTTTATGGCAAGATGAATGACGGATAATTTAACCCTCCCGGACTTTACAAATTCACAAAGGATTGATACTGATTGAAGCTATGATAAGAACAGCAATCATTGAAGATTCACAGGCGCTTACTTCTGTTTACAAAACATTTCTAAGCGATTCGGAGTTTGACGTCAACATGTTTAATTCAACGGTTTCCGACATCAACCGGCTGATTAAACAGGGCGGCTTCAAACTGATTATCTGTCCATGCTTTCCAAAATTTCAGAATGGGCCGCAGATTGTGCAGATGATCAAGGCAGACCCTGAGCTTTCCAATTGTGCGTTTATCCTATCCACCTCCATGCAGCAGGAAAATGTCAAATCAGAATGGGATTTAAGGGACATCGATGCCATATTACTCAAACCCTTTGACAAAGAAAGCCTGATCAGAACTCTGAATAAAACCGGGCGGACCCATCCGCAAAAGACAAGACAAATACCACTTGCCCTTATCATTGATGACAGCAAAGCGGTCCGAAATACCCTTGCCACATATTTGAAGGCCTTGGATTTTGATACCCGGACGGCCGCAGACGGCATGCAGGGTCTGAAAATGGCTTCCGAACTCTTACCGGATCTGATTCTGGTGGATGTGGAAATGCCGGTCATGGACGGGTTTGAATTCTGCAAAAAACTGTCAAAAGAACCGACCATTAAACATATTCCCACCATTGTGGTCTCCGGAACCATTGATGAAACACAATTTCGAAAAGGCTTCAGGGCCGGAGCCATTGATTTCCTGGAAAAGCCGGTGTCCCAGCCAGCCCTTGCCGCCATCATTGAATCCGTGTCAGTCAAGGAAAATTTCAGTTCCACCGGAACAACGGTAATCCTGAGCAAAGACGGCACATTAAGCTCTATCTTAAGGAAAACCCTGAATTTTTTAAATTCCAGCATCAATACCTGCACCACTCTTGACGAGCTTGAAACCTATCTTTGCGTCACAACCCCGGATATCATTATCCTGGATCTTTCTGAAAGTGAAGACAAGCTCAGGGTGTGCATGAGGACCCGGACGCTTATAGGAAGCGACTCACCGGTCATCATTGCCGTGGCCGACGAAACCGACAGAGATATCATGTTCCAGTGTTTCAAATACGGGGCCACTGAATTCATTATCAAACCCTTTGGCCGCGATGAGGTAAAGGCAAGGATAGAAAACCACATCAAATTAAAGAGACTTCAGGATGAACTGGTTCAAAAAAACAAAATCCTTGAATCCCTGGCTTACAAGGACAAACTCACAGGGCTCATGAATCGCCGCTATTTTGACAAGGCATTAAAAGATGAGATTGCAAAGGCACAGACTGGCAACACAAACCTTTCCTTCCTCATGATCGATCTGGACAATTTCAAACAGGTAAATGATGCGTACGGACATGATACAGGTGATGCGGTACTGAAAGAAATCGCCTCCATCATCATCGACAATGTTCAGGGCAACGCTGTTTCCTGTCGTTACGGCGGTGAAGAGTTCTGCATCATTTACCCTGACACCAGTCTTGTCGAGGCCATTAAAAACAGCGAAAAGATCAAGCGGTTCTGTGCATTGAAACCCATTTCCAGTCATCGGATTTTTCAGACTATCAGTGGTGGAATGTCTTCATTTCCTGAAACTTCTTCTGCCGAAGATCTGGTTTCAGATGCAGACAAATGTCTCTATAAAGCAAAAAAAGCCGGTAAAAACAGGATTATTGCCAATATTGAAACTTTCTCACAGGACAGTTAACCTTAAACACTTTTCATCTTCAGGACATTATGAAAGAAGACACATACATTCTGACCATGCTGGTTGAAAACGAACCCGGCGTCACCGCCCGGATTGCAGGACTTTTTGCCGGGAGAGGCTATAATATTGAAACCATCTGCGGAGCGCCCACAGCCAATCCGAAAATGTCCCGGATCACCATTACCACAAAGGCAAGGCCCCTTCAGTTTGAACAATGCATGAAACAGATCAAGCGCCTGGTTAATGTGATCAAACTTAGAGACATGACTGGGGAAAAGGCGGTAAAGCGTGAAATGGCGCTGATATGCGTTAAAAAAAGACCTGAAGCGGAAGAAGAGCTGAGCCGGATTATCTCGGCCTATGAGGGTCGGATTCTGGATGACAGCCCCCATCTCTGCATTTTTGAAGCGGTGGGCAATGAATCTGCCATAGATGAACTCTTGACCCTGCTGGAGCCTTTCGGGATCAAAAAGCTTGCAAGATCTGGGGTATTGGCCCTTTACAAGGAGTCTGATACAGAACTGGAACCCCCTTTGTCAGACCCATTGGCTTTGTGAACGGATCGGGCCTTTTCGGTCAAACATGAGAAAGGAGGTTTCCTGATTCAGAGCCTCATAATACCCATACCCGGATCGACCTGATTTTCTATGGCCTGAAACCGGACTCATGTTTTCATACAACTGTCCCATTTTTTCTTTTAATTTTTCAATCCGGTCCAGAAGCTCTTTTAATGGATTTTGTGGCTCAACCGGTTGCGCCGCTGGGGCTGTCAGGGGAAGAGGGGTGAGAGTGAATGGGCGGCGTTGAGTTGAAAAAAGTATATCGGTCCGAGACATTTTCTCTTCCCCGGCTTCTATCTTATCGGACCGTGAAGCAAGATCCATCTCCTGAACAGCTCCCACTTTCCCGTTTTCAAAAAGGAAAATACCCGTGCTTTTCAAGCGGCCCTGCAATTCATTGTCCGCCTTTGTCATGTCAAATCCTGTAGCCGCATTCTGTAGTGAAATGGCGCCAAAGCCCGCATCCTTAAGAGAACTGAGCCGGTCCTGCCCTTTTTCATCTTTTGTCCAAACCGATAATTGTGAAAAAACCGCATCATTTTCATCAATCCAGTTGTTCTGATCTTCATCAAAGGCGCTGAGTTCCAGAAACCCGTTACCGGTTCCGGGACCGAACAATTCCGAACCATTATTGATGATATGATCTCCATTTTTATCAAAGGCCAGGAACCCGCTGCCGGGAGAGACAAAACTGATATTTTCCATTTTTCCGTCATTATTGAGGTCAAACTCAAATGTTGCATCTGTCAATTGTGGCGCCTTCCCATCCAGGCTGATCACCAGGGGGTCAGTCAGATTGATTCTTTCCTGCCATCGTTGAACCAGGGTCTCTTCTTCTGTTCTTGATAAAAAGGCCCTGTCAAGGGACATGTCGAGTGAAAAGGTGATAACCCTTCCATCTTCGGTGGTCACCTCACCGGAAGATTGAAAATTCACGCTCTGTTCCTCAAAATGAAGCTCTGTTTTTTTCACTGACAGTTCCCACATGGCAGTCGAACCGGTTTCTCCTTCGGTTTTTGGAGTCGCTGGATCTTCAGGCAAAGGAGGATTGGCATATGAAAGGTCTATATCCTTTTTCCCCTCGATACTTTTTATGATGACGGCTTTGTCCATGACACCGCCGATAAGACGCTCCATGGAGGATTGTTGTTCATATGAAACCGTTTCCCCGGTTGCTTTTGACATGACTTTTGATTTGCCTGTTACAGAAAAGGAATACTGAGACTGAAACGCCTCGTTCCTTTCTTGTGAAATACTGACCCGGTCCACAACCATCTGCGGAAGGCCCTGAGTTTCCTGCAACCGGACCTGAGTCTGAGTCTGGCGGACAGTCCGGGTCTGTATTTTGTCTTCCAGTGTCAGACCCATTTCTTCTGTGTGGCTGTCTGAAAAAAAAACCATGCCTGAACTTGATATTTTCATGACACATTCCCTCCCTGAAACTGCTATGCCTGCTTTTTAAAAAATATCGGCAGGAAAAAGACAATTCTTGATGGAAATAAAAGCAGGATTCAGTTTAAAAAATCCCTTTTTACCCCGAAGATTCATATCAAGGGGTCTAAGATAATGGTTGAAACCTCTTAAGCATTAATGATATCTAATATTATTTTATTAAAAATCGGAAAATTATAATTCATAATGACTTACCAGAAAATTGAACATATTGCATCCGGTCAGTTCAAGACCGGAAAAGCCGGGGCAGAGATATTTCAGGCCTATCTCGCCACATGCCTCGGGGTTACCCTATATGACCGCACCACAAAAACAGGGGGCCTGATCCATATCCTTTTGCCCGAACCTCCCGGATTTTCAGATCCGGAATTTCCTGAAAAATATGCCTCGACAGGTATTCCTCTTCTGATCGGAGAACTTCTAAAACTGGGTGCAAATCCGGAACATATCCGGGCTGTCATTGCAGGAGGGGCTCTTGTAGGTCCTGTAAGCCGACAGGACGTTGACCTTGATATCGGCGGAAGATCGGCCGATATCGCCGTATCCATCCTTGAAAGCGCCGGAATCAAAATTATCAGATCAGAAACCGGGGGATTCTTTACCTGTAGGCTTGAGCTCAATATGGCCACCGGCGAGACGACCATCAATCCGGCCTGGATGGACATCTGCAAGTCTGAAAATACATTTGCCGCACCCACCATGGAAAATATTTCCAGAACCATTGACACCCTTAACCCCATTCCCCAGGCTGCATTGAAAATACTGAGGATGTCCCAGTCTTCACAATACTATATCATGGACATTACAAATGAGCTGGCCAAAGATCAGGTACTTTCAGGGAAGACCCTGAAGCTTTGTAATTCAGCACTTTTTGCAGGACTTCTGAAAATCGATTCTCTTAAGGACGCCGTGATGCTCCTGGGGGAAGACATGCTGATCAAATCCATCATCACGGCAGCGGTTCAGAATTATTACAGCCAGACCGGTATTTCCGGCTATTCCCTGTGCAGAGGCGGTCTTTTTTTCCACGCTGTCGGTGTGGCGGTCCTGGCTGAAAAAATTGCAGAAAAAACAGGCCAATGCTCACCCAAATTGGCCTATACGGCAGGATTACTTCACGACATCGGGAAAGTGGTTCTCGATCAATATCTTGCAGGCAACGCTCCTCTTTTTTTTAGAAAATTGAGCAGGGAAACTGAAACACTCATCACGTCGGAAAAAAAAATATTTGGGATTACGCACTGTGAAACAGGAGCTGTCCTGGCGAAAAAATGGCATTTTTCAGACAGTATCACCGAAACCATCCAGTACCACCATATCCCGGAAACAGCAAAAGACAACAAGCTGCTGGTCTCCATCGTCTATCTTGCAGACCTGCTCATGGAAAAATTCAATACAGGATTTGATCTGGAAAAAATGCAGACAAAAAGCCTTGATCCAGCCCTTGATCATCTTGGATTAAGGATGTCTGATCTTCCGGACCTTGTGAATTTAATCCCTATGAATACCGTTAACATGGATGATCTGCATATCTCACAAAAGGCTGAAAAATGACGGGCATGCATAAAAATCTGAGAAACCTGCCTGGAGTGGATCATCTTCTGGAAAGTGCAAAAAAGGATGCCGAGTTTTCAGATATCCCCAGAAGTGTCATTCTTGATTCCCTGAGACAAGTTCTGGATGGGATGAGAAAAGATATCCTGGCCGGAACCGATTCTGTAATCACGGATGAGATCATCCTCTCAAACGCCTGCTTTCTTTCAAAAGAAAAAATCAAGCCGAGGCTTGTCAGTGTTATCAATGCAACCGGCGTGGTGCTTCACACCAATCTTGGCCGTGCACTCCTGTGTGACGATGCCTTGAATCATATCTCTGCTATTGCAAAAACCTATTCCAATCTCGAGCTGAACATAGACACCGGCAAACGGGGAATCCGCTATGAAGCTGTTGACGGGCTGATCTGCGAACTGACCGGTGCTGAGAGTGCCATTGTGGTCAATAATAATGCCGGGGCTGTGCTTCTGGCCCTGAACACCCTTGCCAGAAATAGAGAAGTGGTTGTTTCAAGAGGAGAGCTGGTTGAAATCGGTGGTTCTTTCCGCGTACCGGATGTCATGGAAAAAAGCGGGTGCATCTTAAAAGAAGTCGGTACCACCAACCGAACTCATCTCAGGGATTATGAATCAGCCATTTCAGAGAACACCGCTCTTTTTCTCAAAGTTCATACCAGCAATTACAAAATTGAAGGGTTTACCACCAGCGTAGCCTTGAAAGACTTAGTAGGGGTCGGCCAAAAAAAAGGGGTTTGTGTCATGGAAGACCTTGGCAGCGGTACCCTGATCGATTTTTCAAAATATGGCCTTCCCCATGAACCCACCGTCGGGGATGCCGTACGATCCGGTGCGGATGTGGTGACCTTCAGCGGGGACAAGCTTCTGGGCGGACCCCAGGCTGGGATTATTATCGGGAAAAAAGAGAGCATTGATCAAATCCGGAAAAACCCGCTGACAAGGGCCTTGCGGATTGACAAACTCACCCTGGCAGCCCTTGAATCCACCTTAAAATTGTACAGGGATGAAGAGAAAGCTGTACAGGATATCCCCACCTTGAGAATGCTGACCATGCCGTTTAGTGATATTGTTAAAAAAGCCGACATCCTCTTTCAAGCCATTCAAAAGGCCATTGAATCTCTTGCCGACATCAAATTTTCCAACATGAATTCAAGGCCCGGCGGAGGATCATTCCCGGAACTGGATCTGCCCACCCGTTGCGTCACGATCCAGCCCCTGAACCTCTCCGTCTCAAAACTGGAAACTGCCATGCGCCTGTCCTCTCCGGCCATCATCGGCAGAATAGAAGGCAACCGCTATATTCTGGATCCGAGAACGATTCAGGACGGTCAGGAAACTATTATTTCATCAACCTTAGCCAGGATACTGAAAGAAAAATGACACCCAGATTTACATCAAAAGAAATTCATTTTCTGAAAACCGATTCTGATGATTTTGACATTAAACCGCCTGAAATCTATTTTTCAGATCTTCTCCTGGCAGATACCCCAGGCCTCCAGGCCTTTCAAAAAAGGCTGGAACAAGCTACCATCCCTGATGAAAAATTTTTATGTGCCGTGGTTCAGATTTCACAGGACGCCCCCGAAGCCATCCGGGAAACTGCCAAAGAGACATTTGAAGCTGCTTTCAACTTATTTCTGGATCATGACCGGGGCATATGGGAAAGCCTTGATGAAACATCCTTCATCTTTGCTTTCTGGAATTATGAAAATGAAGAAAAAGCATCCCGGATCGTTCTTTCATTAAAAGAGGGATTGTCCAAAGGCATCCACGCCGATGTTCTCGTTGGCACGGCCAGGTTCCCATACCATGATTTTGAAAGGTCAAAAGCCTTTGCCAATGCCCTTAAGGCCATCGATCATGCGGCTTTTTTCGGGCCCAACACCCTAATCCCGTTTGACGGGATTTCACTGAATATCTGTGGCGACCGGTTATATCATTTAAATCACTATGATCTTGCGATAAAAGAATATGAGGAAGGCATTCGGATCAAGCCACATGACATTAACCTGATCAACAGCCTTGGCGTCTGTTTTGCTGTTTCAGGAGAACTTGACAAGGCGAAGGATCAGTTTGAAGCTGCCATGAAAATCAATCCGGATGAGGTGATGGTGATCTATAATATCGGCCTTCTTCACCAGATAAATGAAGACCTGGACAAAGCCGTTGCCTATCTTCGAAAGGCCCATGCCATAAACGACTCTGTCTTTGAAGTCGAACTGCTTTTGGGCCATCTTCTGTTTAAAAAAGACCAATTTCATCAGGCCCTGCCCCATATTGAAGCGGCAGGCAGAATCAACCCGAAGTCAAGCCTGGTTTACAGGATTAAAGGAGAAATTTTCCTTTCCGGGAACAAACCGGAAAAAGCCGGTCAGGAATTTAACACCGGCATAAAACTGAACCCTTCCGATGCCGTTTCCTTATCCGGATATGCAAAATGCCTGGAACTCCAGGACAAAAACCTGAATATTGCCCTTACTTTTGCCAGAAACAGCATCGCCCTTGAGCCGGACAATCCCTTATTCGGGGAAAGACTCAGAACCATCCAGGAGAAAATTGATGGGGTTCCTCCTGAGGAAGATATTATTAAAACAGCTTAACCATATTTAATCGTAAAGATAGAAAACCATGAAAAAGATAATCCAGCAATCGGTTGATGACAGCATTGCCATAAAAAAAGAATTCTTTGCCAGAAATATGGAGAAGATAGAAACCTGCGCCGATATTATAACCTCTGCCCTTAAATCCGGCAAAAAGATTCTGTTATTCGGAAATGGTGGCAGTGCGGCAGACTGCCAGCATATTGCCGCCGAATTCATCAACCGATTCCGGATGGAAAGAAGGCCTTTGCCTGCCATGGCCCTGACCACAGACACATCAATCATCACCAGTATCGGCAATGACTATTCCTTTGACGATATCTTTCTGAAACAAATCCAGGCCTTTGGAAATAAAGGAGATATCGCCCTCGGTATCTCGACCTCCGGCAATTCTCCCAATGTCATCAAGGCTGCTGAGGAAGCAAAACACAGCGGTCTATTATTGATCGGATTTTCAGGAAACAAAGGCAAATTAAAAGAACTGAGCGATTTCCCTTTTTGTGTCAACTCAGAGATCACCGCCAGAATTCAGGAAGTTCACATCCTTCTGGCGCACATCCTTTGTGATCTCACGGAACGGATGGTTTTCAATGAAAAATAATTCACCGCTGGATTGCAGCAAGCTGAAGACATATTCCATCAAAGACAGACAAAGCAAGGTCAACATAAAGGATTTTTCTTCACCCTGGCAAAAAGGAGGCCTGTTTTCAGATTTTCTTTCGACACTACCATCCATCCTGGCCGGGAATGATCTCCGGGACGTCATCAGCGCCATCAGCCTTGCGGCTAAGAACAATAAAGAAGTCTGTTTCGCCATGGGCGGTCATGTCATCAAAACCGGCATGAACCCCATCATTATTGACCTGATGAAAAAAAACATCCTGACCCTGATCGCCATGAACGGGTCAGGCATTATCCATGATCTTGAAACCGCCATGGTAGGACAAACCTCTGAAGATGTGGCCATTTCAATTGGAGACGGCAGTTTTGGCATGGCAAGGGAAACCTCTTCCTTTCTCAATCAAGCTATTCAAAACGCAAAGCAAACCGCCATCGGGCTTGGAAAAGCAGTGGGTGACCTGATTCTGAAAGAAAATCTGGATTTTAAACACTTAAGCCTAACCGCCACCGGTGCCGACCTTGATCTCCCAATAACAGTCCATGTGGCCATGGGCACGGACATTATCCACATGCACCCGGATTTTGATGCCGGTGCCTGTGGAGCTGCCTCGCATTTTGATTTCAAACTCTTTGCATCCAGAATTGCCCGGCTTGAAAAAGGGGTGTTCATCAATGCCGGATCAGCCGTGATCCTGCCCGAAGTCTTTTTAAAAGCCGTCACCCTGGTTCGAAATCTCGGTTATACCCTGAATGATTTTACCACCCTCAACCTTGATTTTATTCGCCATTACCGCCCCATGACCAATGTGGTGAACCGCCCGACACTGGGAAAAGGCAAAGGTTTCAGCCTCGTTGGCCACCATGAGATTCTGATTCCCCTGATCGCCGCCGGGGTAATTGAACAACTTTAAAAAATAACAGAATAAAATCCTGACTTGAAAATCATGGCTTTCATCCTTATATTGTTTTTTACTTTAACCGATAAAATATGAGGGAAAAAATATGCCCATATATGAATATAAATGTAATGCCTGTGGCAAAAACTTCGAAACCCTTGTGATGGGGAAAACCACTCCTGAATGTCCATCCTGTGACAGCAAAAATCTGTCAAGGCTCATGTCTGCCTGCGGATTTGTTTCAAAATCATCCGGACCTTCCGGCGAAACAACATCCAAATCGGCAGGGACTTCAAGCTGCGGCAGTTGTGCATCCTCAAGCTGTTCCTCCTGCGGGATGGGATAGGAATTCATGAAACAAAACCTGATTATCGGCACCCGGGGAAGCCAATTGGCCCTATGGCAGGCTAATTTTATCAAATCGGAAATTGAGAGCCTTTTCCCTGACCTGAAGGTTGAATTGAAGATCATCAAGACAACGGGGGACACGATTACAGATCGACCCCTCGCCCTTGTTGGCGGCAAGGGACTCTTTGTCAAGGAAATCGAGAATGCCCTCCTGAATAATGAAATTGACATAGCCGTCCACAGCATGAAAGATATGCCGGGTGAGATTCCGGAAGGGCTTCAGATTGGTGCCATTCCGAAAAGGGCAAACCCCTTCGATGTTCTGATTTCAAGGGATGGCTCCCTTTTTAAAGACTATAAAAAAGGGGCTAAAATTGGTACATCAAGCCTCAGACGGGCTTCTCAGCTTAAGCACCTTCGCCCTGATATCACCATCGAATCCATCCGGGGCAATCTCGATACGCGGATCAGAAAACTCAAATCCGGAGACTATGACGCCATTGTTCTGGCCGCAGCAGGTCTTTTGCGTCTCGGGCAGGAAAAAGAGATTACCGAATATCTGGATCAAACTGTCATGATTCCGGCAGTTGGACAGGGGGCTCTTTGCATTGAAACCCGAAAAAATGATCCGGATATTGAAATAATTTCAGCCAAACTGGATCATTATGGCACAAGAATATGCGTGGAAGGAGAACGGGCCTTTTTAAGACGGATCGAAGGGTCCTGCCATATCCCAGTAGCCTGTTTCGGAAAAATTGTCAAACAGGAGGTATGGCTGACAGCAGTTGTTGCCTCTGAAGATGGAAAAGAAATTATTAAAGAACACATAGCGGCGCCATTCGACAAGGTAAAAGAAAATGGCCGAACACTGGCCGATCTGATCCTTGAAAAAGGCGGGAAAAAAATATTGGAGAGTTTGAATTCAAATGGCAACTAAGACCGGAAAGGTGTTTCTCATTGGTGCAGGCCCGGGTGATCCGGGTCTTTTAACGATCAAAGCCAAAGAATGCATTGAGGCTGCGGATATCGTGGTCTATGATTATCTAGCTTCCCCCCTCTTGCTGAAATATGCAAAAAGAGAGGCGGAGGTGATATATGTAGGAAAAAAAGGTGGGGATCATACCCTTTCTCAGGATAAAATCAATCTTTTACTCATTGAAAAGGCAAAGCAGGGATTTGATGTAGCAAGGCTCAAAGGCGGGGACCCCTTTGTGTTCGGCCGCGGTGGTGAAGAAGCCCAGATGCTTCTCAGTCATGGTGTCCCCTATGAGGTGATTCCGGGAGTTACGTCGGCCATTGCAGCGCCGGCCTATGCCGGGATTCCAGTCACCCACAGGGATCACGCCTCCTTTGTATCCTTTATAACAGGCCATGAAGATCCCACAAAAGAAGATACGAGCATGCAATGGGATATCTATGCCAAATCAAATGCCACCCTGGTTTTTTTAATGGGGGTTAAAAATCTTGAAAATATAGTGAAGAACCTTGTTGAAAACGGCAAGCCTTCGGACACACCGGTTGCCCTGGTCAGATGGGGAACCACACCTCAACAGCAAACCGTCACCGGCACCCTTGAAACCATTGTTGAACGGGTGAGGGAAGCAAAGCTGAAATCCCCTTCCATTATTATCATTGGTCATGTGGTTTCTCTGCGGGATGAACTTGCCTGGTTTGACAACCGTCCTCTTTTCGGGAAACGAATTGTCATAACGCGGGCCAGAACCCAGGCCAGCAACCTTGTGTCACAACTATCCAAGCTGGGTGCCGCCTGTATTGAAATCCCGACCATAGAAATTTCACCGCCCGAAGACATAACCCCTTTAAAGGAATCCATAGAAAACCTCAAACATTATGACTGGATTGTCTTTACCAGCGTCAATGGCGTAAAATTCTTTTTTGACACTCTGTATGAAATGGGAAAAGACGTAAGAGCCTTGGGGCATCTAAAATTTGCCTGTATCGGCCCTGTGACGAAGGAACGATTAAGAGACCACGGTATTGTCAGTGATATTCTGCCACAAACCTATCAGGCGGAAAGCGTGATTGAGGCTTTCTCCGGCGTAGAAATCAAAAATAAAAAAATATTACTGCCGAGAGCAAAGGTTGCCAGAACTATTCTACCTGAAGAATTGGAAAAAATGGGTGCCAAGGTGGATGAGGTCACAGCATATGAAACCCATCTGAACCAGGAAGGGAAAAAAGAGCTGATGGAACTTCTCAAGAACCATGAAATTGATGCTGTCACCTTTACCAGCTCTTCAACGGTTTCCAATTTCATGTCTTTTTTTGATTCTGAGGATGAAAAAAAATTATTAAATAATATTGTTTTTGCAAGTATTGGCCCCATCACATCGGACACAGCTCGATTCCTTGGCATTGAACCCGATATTGAAGCCACCGAGTTTACCATTCCCGGACTTATAGATTCATTGCTGAACTATTATGAAAGCCATAAATAATGATCGCCGGGAACCGCACCATAAATTATCTTCGTATCTCCATTACAGACCGCTGTAATTTCAGGTGCCGCTACTGTATCCCCTCCACTCCCTTCTCAGTGATTGAGCATGAAAAAATTGCCAGATATGAAGAAATTCTGAGGATTGCGAGGATTGCCTGTAACCTTGGGATTACCAAAATAAGGATTACTGGAGGGGAACCTTTTGTAAGAAAGGATATTTTCTCTTTTCTGGAACAATTGTGCGCCATTGAAAGCCTAAAAGATATCTCCATTACAACAAATGGATCTTTGCTGAATCGTGAAAAAATCGAAAAACTGATTTCTCTTGGTATCAAACGCCTGAATTTCAGTCTGGATACACTGGATCCCGTCAAATTTGAACAGATCACCGGCAGGGACAGGTTCCAGCAGGTATGGGATGCTATTTTCACTTCCCATGAACTCGGAATAAGTCCAGTTAAAATCAATGCCGTCATTTTAAGGGGTATTAATGATGATGAGATTGAAGCCATCACCGCCCTGACGCTGAAATATCCTTTCCATATCCGATTTATCGAATATATGCCCATGGGAGATTCTGCTGTTGAAAAACAACAACAGGTCTTAACACAGGAAATAAAGACGTTAATCGAATCCCGGTTTGGAGAGCTTAAACCTGTCAAAAAGGGATCCAATGACGGGCCTGCCAAAAAATTTCAGATTAGAGGGGCAAAAGGAATTGTCGGATTTATCACTCCCATCAGTTCCCATTTCTGCGCAGAGTGTAACCGTCTCAGGCTCACATCAAGGGGAACCTTAAGACCCTGCCTCCTGAACAATTATGAAAAAGACATCATCAACCCGCTTCGAAACGGCGCATCCGATGATGAGCTTAAAGAGATCATTCTTGCTGCGCTGACAAAGAAGCCTTCTTTTCATGGCCTGTCCGACCCTTCTACCAAAGGCATTCCCATCAGCCACATGACGTCCATTGGCGGATAATTTTCCCAGCCCGATTTTTAAAAAATATTTATAATGATTTTTGATTTTTTTTGATTTCGCGGTGTCTATGGATAATAGAAAAGCAAATACCGTTTATATGCTTTTTTATTAATACCAAGTTGGAGGAAGAAATGAAGAAATTAATTACCATCAGTACAACAGCCCTTTTTTTAATTTGTTTTTCCACGGTACCCGCCCGAGCAGATAGAAAAACCATGGAAGGATTCATGCTTGGGACCGGGGTTGCTATCCTTGGTGCTGCAATCATCCACGGCATGAACGATAATGACAGGCCTCAGTATTCCAGACGTCACTCCCCACCCCCGCAAGTTTATATTGAATACAGGGATGGTCACAATGACGGATATCGCGGGAGGCATCACAGGAGACATCATTATGACAGGCCGGACGGCCACTGGAAAATTGTAAGAGTATGGATTGAGCCTGTTTGTGAAAGAAGGTGGAACCCGGCCCATTATAATCACAGGGGAGAATGGGTTGAGGATCGATATGAGAACTTTGAAATATCAGGAGGATATTATCAGGATCAACGTGTATGGGTGGGCCGTTAAATAACATAGACGCAGCATTTGATGTATTGTGGCCAGACTCGAAACAAACGCAGATAGAATTACTGAACAAGATCTGGTTGAAAGGCTGAAAAAGAGACAGAAATGGGCTTTCAACCATCTTGTTTCCTCATACCAGGAAAGGCTTTTCAAACTTGCCTATGGTATTACACTTGACCGCGAGGACAGCCTGGAGGTCGTGCAGGATGTATTTATCAGCGTATATAAAAACATTCAGACCTTCAGGCAGGAGTCAAGCCTTTCCACGTGGTTGAGAAAAATCACAATCCATCAATGCCTAAACTGGAAACGGAAATGGAAAAGAAGATTTAAATGGAATCACCGATCCATTGAATATGAAAGTGATTTTGAACAATTTGATGAACATATAAATAACAATGACCCGGAAACACTATTTGGGGAAAAGCAACTGGAAGATAACCTTATGAAAGCGATCCAAACCCTGCCTGAAAAAAATAGACTTGTTTTTGTACTGAATGCCATTGAAGGACTTTCATATGAGCAAATTTCAGAGACCCTCCATATTGAAAAAGGAACCGTCAGTTCAAGACTTCATATGGCAAGAAAAAGTCTCATCGATTTCCTGGAATTGAATTAAGAATAAAGAGGATTTCTTATGAAAAATAAATGTACCCTATACGCATCGGAAGATATCAGCCGGTTCATTGATGGCGAACTTTCTTTTGATCAATGCCAGTCTTTTGAACACCACCTATCGAACTGCAGAGATTGTAGTCGCATAGTTGACCAGTATAAGTCCGTATCCTTTGCGTTTTCACGTCATACCGGTAGACAATCAATGGGGAGTGCAACTGCCATCAATCTTGACCCCAAACTTGAAAAAATGGTGCTGAAATCAGAACAAAAATCCTCTGGAAATAATTCCGGACTTTTTGGCAAAAATATTTACCTGAAACTTGCAAGCATTATGGCAGTGTTAATGATCGGCCTTTTTCCGTTTGACGAAGACCTGCTAAAAGATCCCTCGGGTCCGAGTGCCATCGTTAATTCTGTTGATGCAGAATATGCTTCCGTTATGATTATTGAAACTCAAACAGAAAAACATACCATTATCTGGTTTTCGGAAGAAACCTGATTTAAAAGAGGGGGTTATGATCAGTTCAGTAAAATTAAGATTCATCCTCACGGCCATTTCATGCATATTTTTGTTTTTACAACCGGTGTCGGCAGGCTGCCAGGTATTAACGGATGTAAAGGTGATTCACGCCTCAACTGGGGTCGAGCAACCCGACTCAGGTCTTAAAGGTATTATCCAGGAGCTCAAATCCATCTTTAAATATACTTCCTACAGGCTGCTGAACGAGCAGCGATTTAATCTGAACTTTAACCAGGAAGGATTGGTTAATCTTCCGGGAAACAGAACGCTTCTTATTTTGCCGTCTGACACGGATGGTAAAAGGATCCGGTATCAAATCCATATTAAGAAAAATAATAACCCTATTTTTCAAACCCAGATACTGTTGAAAAACAACAGCAGCATTACCATTGGCGGGCCTGAACTCGACGGTGGCATTCTTCTGATCAATATTACCGGCGTATTGCAGTAACCCCTTTCCTTAAATATTAAATCCAGTAATTGAAAAAAATCTGGCAACAATGTTTCTACAGAGCTATAATAAAATATTGTAACTTTCTTTTTCCTTCAACTTAAACAAGAGAAAAGAAAAATATGAATGAAAATAAACATTTGACCATTCCTCAAACGATTTTAGAACGTCTGAAGCATAACGAAATCATTGCAAGAAAATTTCATGAGACTGAAATCAGTATTTTAACCATCTTAAATTTCCAGGATTTCATCGAAAAACTGTTATCCGAAATCAGTTCAAAATTCTCAGTTCCTTACACTTGGATTTCCATAATTGAAGAAAGCAGTATCTCAAAGTATCTTCGCAATATTCAAAATTCACAACTTCTTCAAACATCAACAGCCTTTTTATTAAAAGAGGATTTTTCTGAAATTACCCGGAACCGGCTTAAGCCTCTGTTGGCCAACAAAAATATCGACCGTTTTAAAGTAATGATTCCAGAAGCTGCAGAATATAAAATCGGTTCCATCGCCATTGCCCCCATCACACTTGATGGTGAAGTTGTGGGGAGCTTTAATCAGGCGGATCAGGATATTTTCCGCTTTGAACCTGGGATAGATACATCTTTACTGGAACAATTGGCATTGAAGGTTTCTCTTTGTCTCTCAAATGTAACCGCGCATGAACAATTAAAATTTCTGGCATTTCATGATCCGTTGACAGGGCTTTTAAACCGGGGCGTTATGGAGAGAATTCTTGAAAGAGAGTTTCAGCGATCCAGAAGATATCACATTGATTTGACAGTTCTTTTTCTGGATCTGGATGATTTTAAATCCATCAATGATAATTTCGGACATGATAATGGGGATCTTGCATTATGCCATACTGCAAAGTGTCTGAATTTGCTCAAGCGCGATTCCGACATTGTGGCACGGTTCGCTGGGGATGAGTTTGTGGTCATCCTGCCTTCAACCAATATCAGCCAGGCCGAAAGCTATATCAACAGAGTGAAACAAAAACTCGCAAACGAACCTTTATACTCAGGCGTAACTCCTTTTTTTGTTCAATTAAGCCATGGCATATCTTCCATATTTGAAAAAGGAATGGATTCATCCGCGATCCTTTTAAAAGATGCGGATAAGAAACTATACAAGGCTAAACAAAATAAACAAGGCCGAAATTCATTACCAAAATAAAAACTCCCCGGCAACATCAAAGCTGCCAGGGAGTTAGTTATGCTTTTCAGCATTTTTTATTTGTGTTATCAGTCCAGAATCAATTCAATCTGAACCATTGGCGCCACATCACCTTTTCTGGGTCCAAGCTTTGTAATTCTGGTATAGCCTCCCTGTCTTGAATCAAACTTTGCTGCAACTTCATTGAAAAGTGTATGAACAACATCTTTTTCACGAATAAAGGCAAGGACTTGTCTTCTAGCATGTAAATCCCCTCTTTTTGCAAGGGTTACCATGTTATCCGCAATAGATCTTAATCCTTTCGCCTTTGCTTCAGTAGTTTTAATTTTATCATGTTTGAACAGAGAAGTTACCATGTTCCTGAACATAGCCTTTCGGTGGCTTGATGTCCTGTTTAACTTTAATACTGATTTTCTATGTTTCATGGAATGTTATTCTCCTTCCTGATTATTCTCATCATCTTCTGGTGGCTCAAAACCTTCCAGATCCATACCGAGTGAAAGATCCATGGAAGATAGAACTTCCTTTATCTCATTCAAGGATTTTCGACCAAAATTTTTGGTTTTGAGCATTTCACTGTCTGTTTTTTGAACCAATTGATAAATAGTGTGAATTCTGGCATTTTTCAAACAATTGGAACTTCTGACAGACAATTCAAGCTCATTAACGGATCTGTAAATATTTTCGTTTATTCCTTTAGAAGCTTCATCTTTACTATCTTCAACATGTTCCGGCTCCATATCCTCATCAAAGTTGATAAAAGGACCCATCTGTTCCTTGAGGATTTTTGCAGCATATGCAACAGCATTGTCCGGCGTCACACTTCCATCTGTCCATACTTCGAGTGTCAATTTGTCGAAATCTGTTTTTTGCCCAATTCTAGAAGTTCCAACAATATATTTTACCCGCTTGATTGGAGAAAACGCCGCATCAATGGGAATTGTTCCGATGGGGGCATTATCATCTTTATTCGAAGATGAAAGGGCGTACCCTTTGCCTGTTTTTACAACCATTGTCATATTCAGCACACCCTTTTTAGAAAGAGTGGCAATATGCTGTTCAGGATTTAGAACTTCAACCCTGCCATCAGGACTCACAATATCTGCACCTGTGACTTCGCATTCACCCTTGACACTCAATATTAATATCTTGTCTTCCGGATCATCAACCTTGAGCTTCAGTTCTTTAAGATTTAAAATAAGTTCGGAAACGTCTTCTCTAACATCAGAAATCACGCTATATTCATGAAGAGCGTCATCAATTTTCACAGACACTATGGCAGCGCCATAGATGGATGAAAGTATAATGCGTCGAAGAGAATTTCCGATAGTAATACCATATCCTCTTTCAAGGGGTTCGCATACAAATTTACCATATGTTGAAGTTGTTGTAACGTCAAGCTTCTCCGGCTTGATCATCTCTCGCCAGTTCACATATGCAAGTTTTTCAGATGACATTCATATCTCCTGAATAAATATTTGGAATAACCATATCAATGGCTTGCTTATTTGGAATAAAGCTCAACAATTAACTGTTCCTGGATGGGAAGGGTAATATCTTCACGCGCAGGAATCCCGACAACTTCACCTTTGAAGTTTTCTTTTTTGATTTCGATCCACTGTGGAATTCCGCGACGGACGATTGCATCCAAAGAATCTGAAATCGCTTGAATCGTTCTGCTCTTCTCGCGAAGTTCAATCACATCACCTTTTTTTACCTGGTATGAAGGTATATTCACTTTTTTACCATTCACCGTGAAATGATTATGTCTTACAAAATGCCTGCCCTGATTTCGGGAATTAACGAATCCCATTCTGAAAACTGTATTATCGAATCGGGTTTCCAGAATGCTTAAAAGATTGGTACCCGTTATCCCTTTGCGGCTATCTGCTTTTTTAAACGAAAGCCTGAACTGTTTTTCAGAAAGCCCGTAAAGCCGTCTGACTTTCTGCTTTTCTCTGAGCTGAATCCCGTAATCCGACAGTTTCCCTCTCCTCTGGCCATGCTGGCCAGGCGGATATCCTCTCCTATCATAACTGCATTTATCTGAAAAACAGCGATCACCTTTCAGAAAAAGCTTTAAATTTTCACGTCTGCATTGCCGGCAAACCGAACCTCTATATCGTGACAATGTTTTTCTCCTTTATCAAACGAGTATGTTTATACTCTTCTTCTCTTGGGTGGGCGGCATCCATTATGGGCAATCGGGGTAACATCCTTGATCATGGAAATATTGAATCCAATCGCGTGTAACGCTCTTAAAGCTGATTCTCGACCAGGCCCCGGCCCTTTAACAAAAATTCCGACGTTTTTCATGCCCTGTTCCAATGCCTTTGCTCCAGCATCTTCTGCCACCAGTTTTGCTGCAAAAGGTGTGCTTTTTCTGGAACCTTTGAATCCCTGCATACCAGCGCTTGACCATGAAACGGTGTTTCCCATCTCATCTGTAATGGTAACGATTGTGTTGTTAAAAGTGGATTGAATGTGCACAACTCCGGAAGAAACATTCTTTCGTACCCTTTTTTTGGTTACAATTTTTTTAGACTTTTTTGCCATAATTAATAGTACCTTTTAAATTATCCTACTTTTTCTTTTTAACTGCAGTCCTCTTGGGACCTTTTCGAGTTCTAGCGTTTGTTTTAGTTTTCTGACCCCGGCAGGGAAGGCCTTTACGATGGCGAAGTCCTCTGTAACATCCGAGATCCATAAGTCTTTTAATACTCATGGAAACTTCACTTCTAAGTTCACCTTCAACCTTGTACTCAGAGTCAATAATTTTCCTGATCTCATTGACCTGTTCTTCCGTCAGATCATTTGCTTTTGTAGTAGGGTCAATACCTGTTTTTTGAAGAATCAGCTTTGACCGATTTCTGCCTATACCATAGATATAGGTCAAAGCGATCCATGCATGCTTATCTTTTGGTAAATCTACTCCTGCGATACGTGCCAAATTTCCTTCCCCCTATCCCTGCCGCTGTTTATGGTTCTTATTAATACAAATTACCCTCAGGACGCCACGTCTTTTTATGACTTTGCAATCTCTACAGATCTTTTTCACAGATGCTCTAACTTTCATCTATTCGCTCCTATCTTATGATTCTCATATCAAAAAAATTCAATATTTATTTATACCTGTATGTAATTCTACCCCGGCTTAAATCATAGGGTGATATCTCTACCGTTACTTTATCCCCTGGTAGTATTTTTATAAAATGCATCCGCATTTTGCCTGAAATATGAGCAAGCAGTACATGCTTGTTTTCAAGCTCTACTCTGAACATGGCATTGGGCAGCGTTTCCAGTACTTTCCCGTCAACTTTGATGGGTTCTTCTTTCGCCATAAATGCATCCAACTCCTATAATAATGTTTATAGAACGTTTCAGGTTCTGCCTTGTATTCTTTTGCCACCGGATCGACCCAGAAATCCCTGGTAATTGCCTGTAATCAAGTGGGATTCAATCTGGGAGATTGTATCTATGGACACGCCTACAACAATTAAAAGGGCAGTTCCACCAAAATAAAACGGAATGTTAAATTTTCCCATCAGTATAGTCGGAAGAACACAAACGGCCGATATATAAAGCGCACCCCCCACAGTAATTCTTGTCAGCACTTTATCAATGTATTCAGATGTTTTTTTACCGGGCCGGATTCCAGGGATATATCCACCGTTTTTTTTCATGTTTTCAGCCACATTTTCCGGATTGAACTGAACTGCTGTATAAAAAAAACAGAAGAAAGCTATAAACCCAACATAGAGAATATAATACCAAATGGTTCCAGGGCTGAACATTGCTGCTACGGTTTGCATGAACGGAAGGTTTGAAAATTGAGCTAAAGTTGCCGGAAACATAATAATCGAAGAGGCGAAAATCGGGGGGATAACTCCTGCAGAATTGATTTTAAGAGGCAGATGGGATGTCTGTCCACCATACATTTTTCTACCTACCACACGTTTGGCATAATGCACAGGTATCCGCCGCTGAGCCTGTTCCATAAAAATTACAGCCGCAATAACCGCAACCATAAGGACAATGATCACAATAAGCGTAAACAGTCCAATTTCACCCGTTGTCATCAGGCGTACCGTATTCCCCATGGCATTTGGCATTCTTGCCACGATACCGGCAAAGATAATCAATGAAATTCCATTACCAATGCCTCTTTCCGTGATCTGTTCCCCCAACCACATGATAAATGCAGTTCCTGCCGTAAGCGTGATAATGGTCACAAGCCTGAACCCCCACCCAGGATACGGAACAATTGCGATCCCTGCGGGTGAAGTCATGGACTCAAGCCCCACACTGATCCCCAAGCCCTGAATAATACTCAATATCACCGTACCATATCTTGCCAGTTGGGTTTTCTTTTTCCGTCCTGCATCACCTTCCTTTTTCAATTGATCAAGGTATGGGACAACCACCGTCATCAGCTCAAGGATAATTGAAGCGCTGATATACGGCATGATCCCCAATGCAAAAATGGAAAGTCTTTCCAAGGCACCACCGGAAAACATATTAAACATGGAAAACAGGGTACCCTCAGTGCTGGCAAAAAAAGAAGCAAGAGCTGCACCGTTGACTCCTGGTGTGGGAACATGAATTCCCACCCGATAAACAAACAGCAAAGCAAGCGTAATAAAAAGCTTTCTTTTAAGTTCAGGAAGTTTAAACAAGTTCTGGTAGCTGTTTTGGATCATTTATGAATTCCTTACATCGCTTCTATTATTATTCTATGCTTCCGCCAGCGGATTCAATTTTTTCCCTGGCAGATTTCGAGACAAGAACGTTTTTCAAAAAAAATTTTTTTGTTGTTTCGCCCTGCCCCAGAATCTTGACGCCATCAAAACGGCCTTTAATTATTTCGATTTTTTTCAGGGCTTCCACATCAATTATTGAACCATCCTCAAATAAATCCAACTCTGTTATATTTAAAATGGCATTATGTGTTTTAAATATATTACAAAAGCCTCTTTTGGGAAGTCTTCTGTACAAAGGCATTTGACCGCCTTCAAAACCAGGCCTTACGCTACCGCCAGCCCTTGCTTTAAGGCCTTTATGCCCTCTTGTGGATGTCTTTCCCATTCCAGAGCCAGGTCCTCTACCCACTCTCTTGCGTTTTTTTCTGGAACCGAGTGCAGGAGTCAAATCATGAATCTGCATATTACACCTCCTCTACTTTCACAAGATGAGAGACTTTCTTAATCTGCCCCAAAATAACCGGATCAGCATTATGTTCAACAGTATGGTGCATTTTTCTTAACCCCAGAGAACGGACAATCCGACCATGTTTGGCCGGTCTTCCGATTGTGCTTCTGATTTGGGTGATTCTAATTCTATCAGTCATATTGACAACCTCTTATAAATCTTCAGATCTAAGACCACGGCGTTTTGCCACTTCTTCCTTTGTGCATAGGGATTGAAGGCCTGCAATTGTAGCTCTTACAATATTTTGTTTATTATTTGTTCCAATACACTTGGTCAAGATATCCGTAACTCCGGCTGCTTCAAGAACAGCACGTACTCCGCCACCGGCAATTAGCCCGGTACCCGGGGAAGCCGGTTTCAACAATACACGACCTGCGCCTGCCTTACCTACGACTTGAAAAGGAACGGTGCCATTCAGTACAGAAACCTTAACCATACTTCTTTTTGCTTTTTCCAAACCTTTTTTTATTGCCTCAGGAACTTCTGTTGCTTTCCCGAGACCATACCCCACGCTGCCTTCACCGTCCCCAACAACAACGAGTGCGCTAAAGCTAAAGTTTCTTCCACCTTTTACAACTTTTGCAACGCGGTTAATTCTAACCACCTTATCAATTAATCCACTTTCTTCAATCTGCTGTCTTGCCAAGGGTTTGTCCTCCAAAAATTAAAAATTCAATCCGGCTTCACGGGCTCCGTCTGAAAGCGCTTTAATGCGCCCATGATATAAATATCCATTCCTGTCAAGAACCACTTTTGTAATTCCTCTATCAAGAGCCCTCTTTCCGACGAGATTCCCAACAACCTTTGCAATTTCAACTTTCTTGCCTTCAATATTTTTATCTTTGAATTCTTTATCAAGAGTTGATGCTGACACCAATGTGGTTCCGAGTGTATCATCAATGATTTGGGCATAAATGTTTTTTGAACTTCTGAATACGCTTAATCTCGGGCGATCCTGATTGCCACAAATCGTCTTCCTGATTCTTTTTTTTCTCTTAAGCCTAGATAAAAGCCTTTGTGATGTATTTCCCATAATCTTTATATTCCTGCCTATTAGTCTTTACCTGCAGTCTTACCAGCTTTTCTGATAATTCTTTCATCTGCATACATAATCCCTTTGCCTTTATAAGGCTCCGGTGGTCTTAAATCTCTTATGTTTGCTGCAATCTGGCCAAGAATTTCCTTGTCAATTCCAGTCAAAATGACCTGTGTATTATTTTCTACACTTACAGATATCCCATCCGGAATTGTAAAGTTTATCGGATTGGAATAACCCAGATTCAGTGTGAGATTATTTCCCTTTGCTTCCGCACGATACCCTATTCCCGAAAGAATCAGCTTTTTCTGATATCCGGTTGTGACACCAGTTACCATATTGAAAATCAAGGCTCGGAATAATCCCTGCAAAGCCACCTTTTTCTTATCACTTGTATCTGTCTTTACATTTACAACGCTTTCATTGATTTCAAGTTTAATAGCCGGATGCAGTTGTCGCTCCAAATCGCCTTTGGGACCCTTGACGGAAATCATATCACCATTAAGGGTAAATTTAACTTTTTCAGGAAGCTGTACCGGCTTTTTTCCTATTCTAGACATATATTACTCCTGTACTACCAAACGTTAAAAAGAACCTCACCGCCGACATTCGCTTCTTTAGCCTGCTTGTCCGTCATCATGCCTCTTGAGGTTGAGACAACTGATATACCAAGGCCATTTAAAACCGGCTTAATCAGTTTAGATTTGCTGTAAACCCGCCGAGACGGTTTACTGACTCTCTCAATCCCAAAAATTGATGGTTTTCCATCCGAGACATATTTTAGATAGATACGGATTGATCCCTGCACTTCATTTTCAAGGTATTTATAATCCTTTATATATCCTTGCTCTTTCAACACCCGAACCAGTTCCAACTTGATCTTTGATCCGGGGATATCCACTTTGGCAAACCCTGCTTTACCACCATTTCTGATGCTTGTCAGCATGTCTGCAATTGGATCACTCGTTGCCATTTGAAATCTCCTTAAAATACGCTGCTATTATCTTGTGTTTTAATCTCTGTAAATCACCAGCTCGATTTGGTAACACCTGGAAGCTTGCCTTCTGATGCAAGTGTCCGGAAACAGATTCTACAAATACCAGCTTTTCTGATAAATCCTCTTGGTCTACCGCATAAGGGGCATCTGTTATATGCTCTCACAGAAAATCTTGGTTTTCTGCCTGCCTTTACGATCAAAGCTCTTTTTGCCAAGCTTTCCTCCTTAGAATCCTTAATTTTTAAAGGGCATTCCTAAAAACTTTAGTAATGCTTTGCCTTCTTCATCTGTTTTGGCAGTCGTTACCACCGTCACATTAAGACCCTTGATACTTTCAGTCTTATCATAATCAATTTCAGGGAATATAATATGCTCGGTTATCCCGAGAGTGTAATTTCCCCTGCCGTCAAAACCTTTTCCTGATATTCCCCGGAAGTCCCTGACACGCGGTAAAGTGATATTCACAAGCTTCTCAAAAAAATCAAACATCTTTTCCCTGCGCAAGGTAACTTTGCATCCGATGGGTAGACCCGTCCTGAGCTTAAAATTTGCAATCGGTTTTTTAGCCCTTGTAATGACTGGTTTCTGGCCAGCAATCAATGCAAGTTCGGAAGCTGCCGCCTCTATGATCTTGGGATTTTTGACAGCCTCTCCCAGCCCCATATTCAATACTATTTTCTTAAGCTTAGGAACTTCAAATACGTTTTTGTACTGAAACGTTTCCTTCAGCTTAGGAACAATGTCTGTATTGTATCTTTCCTTAATGGTTGACATGTATAATCTCCATCTTTGGTCTTAAGAATCTATCTGCTGATTGCATTTTTTACAGATTCTTACCCGATTTCCATTTTCCAGTTCTTTTATCCCGATTCTGGTCGGTTTGATACATGAGTTGCACATAATCATGAGATTCGAGATAGCCACCGGCATGGTTTTTTCAACAACTCCACCTTGTGGAACTTTTTGTGTCGGCCTTTGATGACTCTTTACAACATTTATATTTTCGATAACGACCCTATTGGTTTTTTTAACAACTTTCAGCACTTTACCAATCTTGCCTTTATCTTTACCGGTCAACACCTTAACCTTGTCATCTTTTTTTATTCTGATTTTCATAGCATCCATGGGATTTTTCTCCATAACCCGGGTAATTAAAGCACATCAGGTGCAAGAGAGACTATCTTCATAAATCGTTTTGCTCTGAGTTCTCTTGCGACGGGTCCAAATATGCGGGTGCCTATCGGCTCATTTGATTTAGCCAAAATCACAGCAGAATTATCATCAAATCTGATCATTGATCCATCAAGTCTGGATATCTCTTTTTTGGTTCTGACAATAACAGCCTGAACAACGTCTCCCTTGCTCACTTTTGCATTCGGGATGGCTTCCTTGACAGAGCAAATAATGATATCACCAACACTTGCGTATCGCCTTTTTGATCCTCCAATGACCTTTATGCAGTACAGTTCCTTTGCACCGGAGTTGTCTGCCACAGTTAGTCTTGTTTCACTCTGAATCATATCTCAACTCCCTTAATCAAATAGCTCTTTTAACGATTTCACAGACTCTGAAACGTTTAAGCTTGCTCAAAGGTCTTGTTTCGATAATCTTAACCGTATCACCGACCTTGCATTCATTTTTCTCATCATGAGCATGATATTTTTTAAACTGTTTCATGAATTTTTTATAAACCGCGTGGGGTACAAATTTTTCAACCTGAACGACAACCGATTTATCCATTTTATCGGATACGATAAGCCCTATCAGTTCTTTTTTATTTTTTTTAATTGTTTCCATAGTAGTATCTTCGTAAATTAGCTAATGTTTACATTCTTTTCTTTAGATAATGTATAAATCCTCGCGATATCCTTTTTGACAGTTGAAAGTACTGCTGTATTCTCAAGCTGGCCAACCCTGTTCTGAAAGCGAAGGGTAAAAAGCTGTTTTTTTAACTCAAGGAGCTTTTCTTTCATCTGATCTCTTCCCATTTCCTTTATTTCACTGACTTTCATTTTACTTGCTCCTTTCCACAAACCGGGTTTTAATGGAAAGCTTTCTTGCGGCTAATCGCAAGGCTTCTTTGGCAATTTCACGGGAAATGCCTTCCATTTCATAAATAATTTTGCCCGGTTTTATTCTGGCCACCCATGCATCTGTAGCACCTTTACCCTTACCCATTCTGACTTCAGCAGGTTTTTTTGTAACGGGAATATCAGGGAATGATCTAATCCAGCTTTTCCCAGCCCTTTTTGCATGTCTTGTCAATGCAACTCTTGCTGCTTCAATCTGTCTCGCGTTGATATATCCACATTCAACCGCCTGTAGACCATAATCCCCAAAATTCAGAGTATTCCCTCTATCAGGAGAACCGGTTGTTCTGCCGCGGAACTGTTTACGGAATTTTACATTTTTTGGACTAAGCATTTCTAAATTCTCCTAATCGACTTTATTTCGCCATCATTTCTTCACCTGGGCTTAGCACCTCGCCTTTAAAAACAAAGGTCTTGATACCGATGAGCCCATAGGTGGTTTTTGCTTCAATAAAGCCGTAATCAATATCAGCCCTTAACGTATGAAGAGGAATACGACCCTCTTTATACTGCTCAGTTCGTGCCATTTCAGCACCCCCCAGACGACCAGAGCAAATAATCTTGATCCCTTTAGCTCCAAATCGCATGGCAGAAGATACGCTCCGTTTCATTGCTCTTCTGAAAGCGATTCTTCTTTCCAGTTGTAGTGCAATGTTTTCTGCTACCAGTTGAGCATCAATTTCAGGGCGTCTAATCTCTTTAATATCGATCAACACATCAGAAGTGACCATTTTTTCAAGTTCTGCTTTCAAAACTCCAATATCGCTTCCTTTTTTCCCGATAATAATTCCAGGCCGTGCTGCATATACTCTCAGCCGAATCTGTTTTGAAAACCGTTCGATTTCAATTTTAGAAACACCTGCATGATATAATTTCTTTTTTAAGAATTTTCTGAGTTTGAAATCTTCTTCAACAAAAGTGGCATACTCTTTATCTGCATACCATCTGGAGTCCCAAGTCCTGATAATGCCTAATCTTAAACTGGTCGGATGTACTTTCTGGCCCAAGCTTTATTCCTCCTATTTGGCAGTTGATTCAACGATTACAGTTAAATAACTGGTTCTTTTCAAAATTTTGGATGCTCTTCCCCTGGCTCTCGGTCTGAACCGTTTCATAGAAGGCCCCTGATCAACAAAAATGTTTTTGACAACCAGCTTATCCACATCCAGCTTATTATTATTTCCGGCATTAGCGACTGCTGACTGCAAGGTCTTATGCATAATTTCAGCAGCTTTAAGTGGCATAAACTTTAAAAGCGTCAGCGCCTGACCCGCATTTTTACCTTTAATTTCATTAATGGGTAGCCTGAGTTTCAGTGGTGAAATACGTGTAAATCTTGTGATTGCTTTAACTTCCATATCCATTTCCTTTAATCGGACCAGAGATTATCTCTTGGCTTTTTTATCTCCTGCATGCCCCCAGAATGTTCTGGTAGGTGAAAATTCACCGAGTTTATGACCCACCATATTTTCTGAAACAAAAACCGGTATGAATTTTTTTCCGTTGTGTACAGCAAATGTGATTCCGACCATTTCAGGAAATATTGTAGATCTTCGAGACCAGGTCTTAATCACTTTATGTTTAGCTTGACCTGTATCCATCACTTTCTTTAAAAGATGCTGTTCGATGTATGGTCCTTTTTTCAATGATCTTGGCATAATTTATCACCTATTTATTTTCTCTTAGCTCGTCTTTTAACGATAAACGGTTGGGTTCTGGCATTGTTTCGTGTTCTCTTTCCTTTTGTCGGAATACCCCAAGGTGTACAAGGCTGACGGCCACCGGAAGATCTTCCCTCGCCACCGCCCATTGGATGGTCAACCGGGTTCATAGCAACACCACGCACAGAAGGCCTTTTTCCTAGCCATCGGTTACGGCCAGCTTTTCCGATTTTAACGTCACCGTGTTTTTCGTTACCCACTCTTCCAACTGTAGCCTTACACTTCAGGTGGACCATTCTAACTTCGCCTGAAGGAAGCAAAACCTGGCCATAACTGCCTTCTTTTGCCATCAGACGAGCAAAACCACCTGCGCTTCGAACAATCTGCCCGCCTTTATTCTGCTTTAATTCAATATTATGAATTCGTGTACCTGTTGGAATATTTTCTAGCGGCAAGCAATTGCCGGGCTTAATGTCTGCTCCCGGACCAGTTTCAAGAATATCCCCCACTTTTACTTCAAGCGGGGCTATAATGTATCTTTTGTCACCATCTGCATAAACCAGCAAAGCAATTCTTGCGCTTCTATTAGGATCATATTCTATGGCTGATACTTTGGCCGGAATTCCATCTTTATCTCTTTTAAAATCGATAATCCTGTATTTCTTTTTTGCTCCGCCACCTCTATGTCTTACAGTAATTCTTCCGTAAGAGTTACGACCCGAAAGCTTATTAATATTTTTTGTCAGTTTTCTTTCAGGTTCAGTTTTGGTAATTTCTTCAAAAGAAAGGTATTCCTGAGCCCGTCTTCCGGGAGATGTCGGTTTTGTCTTAATTATTGTTGACATATATATACCTCTTTAAACACCTTCAAAAAAATCAATTTTTTGTCCTGGCATCAGTGTAATAATCGCTTTTTTCCAGTCTTTCCGTTTGCCGATGATTTTGCCGCGCTGTTTAACCTTTCCTTTGACCTGAATTGTTCTGACCTGTTTAACTTTGGTATTGAAAGTTTTCTCAACAGCATCTTTGATCTCAACACGGTTTGCATTTCTGTCAACACGGAGAGTCACCTGATTGCTCGTATCTTTTTGAAGGGTCGTTTTTTCTGTAACAACAGGGCCCCTAACAATATCATAGTGTTTCATTTTAACTTAGCCTCCCTTCGATATTTTTGACGGAAGATTCTACTAAAAGAAGATTTTTAAACCTTAAAATATCATATACATTGAGCCCCTCGGTTTTTATCACTTTAACACCTGGGACATTTCTGGAAGAGAGTGAAAGATTTGTATCTTCAGTATCGGAAACGATTAAAAGATTTGACAATGATAATGCTTTAAGTACACCGGTAAATGTTTTGGTTTTGATTGTTTCAAGATTAAAATCATCTATCACAAATAGATTCTTATCTCCCAGCTTCGTGCTTAAAGCCATTCGAAGTGCTAATTTCTTAACTTTTTTAGGAACTTTGATCTCATAGGATCTGGGAGACGGTCCAAATATAATTCCACCGCCTTTCCGCAACGGTGATTTGATACTGCCAGCACGTGCATTGCCCGTTCCTTTTTGCTTGAATAGCTTTCTTGTACTACCTTTTACTGTTCCCCTGGTCTTACACGAAGCAGTCCCTTCTCGTTTTGCGACGAGCTGGGATCGGACCACTTGGTGAAGAACGCTCGTTTTTATAGGTGTGTTGAAAACATCATCAGAAAGCTGTATCTCCGACACTTTTTTACCTGCACTGTTTAATACATCTACAGCAGCCATATTCTTCCTCATAAATTTTGATCAGCTATGCATCACTGCTAAGTTTATTGCAATACCCATAGCCGCATTTTATCTTAATATTGACTAAAAAATTATTATTTTCCAGTCTTTTGCACTTCCAATATCCCTGTTTTAAAGCCCGGCACAGCACCTTTAACCAGCAGGAGATTGTCTTTGATCTTAATATCCACTATTGTAAGATTCTTTACCGTTTCTCTTTTTACGCCCATATGTCCGGGCATTTTTTTCCCTTTAAAAACTCTTCCAGGCGTAGCACTGTTGCCAATTGATCCTGGCTCCCTGTGATTTCTACAACCATGCGTTTCTGGACCTTTCGTGAAACCGTGCCGTCTGATGGTTCCTTGAAAACCGAGCCCTTTAGAAATACCGGATATATTAACTTTATCTCCCACTGCAAACAAATCGATTCCAATGACAGAGCCAGCTTCAATTTTTTCAGCTTCATCGGTCCTGAATTCTCTCAAAACACGGAATCCTTTAGCGCCGGTTTTCTTCAAATGTCCGGCTAAGGGTTTCGTCAATTTTTCAACCGATTTTTCATCAAATCCGAGCTGAACTGCATTATACCCATCGGTTTTCTTTGTCTTCACCTGGGTAACAACACAAGGCCCTAACTGCACAACGGTAACAGGAACAAGTTTTCCATCCGCAGAAAATACTGTGGTCATTCCAATTTTTTTTCCAAGTAATGCACTCATAATGGGTTCCTGTTATTGACCTATAATTTTATTTCAACATCCACGCCGGGAGAAAGATCAAGCTTCATCAAAGCATCAACTGTCTGCTGCGTGGGTTCAATAATATCCAACATTCTTTTATGCGTTCTTATTTCAAATTGTTCACGTGATTTTTTATTCACATGGGGAGAACGCAAAACAGTAAATTTGTTTATCCGTGTAGGAAGCGGAACCGGCCCAACGATCTTAGCCCCTGTTTTCCTTGCGGTATCAACAATATCTACTGAAGACTGATCAAGAAGTTTGTGATCATATGCCTTAAGTCTGATCCTAATTTTTGTTTTCAACATGATCGATCATTCTTCCTATCTTATTCAACAATTTCACCGATAACACCGGCGCCAACGGTACGTCCGCCTTCTCTGATAGCAAACCGGAGCTCTTTTTCCATGGCAATGGGG
>JAIFMF010000050.1 GCA_020048635.1 Desulfobacula sp.
TTGCGGTTATGCATGAGGACCTCTTTGGCCTGTTCGATCTTTTTCCGGGCTTCCAGTTCTTCCTGGATAACCCTGGTTTTGACCATGAGTTCCGTATTGACGATGGCAATGGCTGACTGGTTGGCCACGGCTCTCAGAAGATTGACTTCCGTGTCGGAAAAATCATGGGGGGAAGCGGTAAAACAGTTGAGAACGCCGATGACCTTATCTTCCTTGGCAATGAGGGGGATTCCGACCATGGAGACAAGGCCGAGTTTCCTGGCCATTTCTTTTTCCTTGAACAGGTCGCTTTCCAGGACATCTTTCAAGATCAGCGGGGTTTTATGGGTGGCCACATAGCCCACCACTCCTTCGTCGAGATTCAGGGCCCGGTCCTTGATATAATCCGGGGAGATGGACTGGGTGGCTTTCAGCCTTATTTTCGGCGGTTTTTCCTCTTCATTGATAATCCACAGGGAACAGATTTCAACACCCGTGACCTTGGCCGTTACCATGACGATGAGCTTTAAGAGATCCTCGATAAAGAGATCCGAGGTGATGGCGCGGCTGATGTCGGTCAATGCCTTGATGTAACCGTCGTATGTCTGGTCTAATTTTTCCATAATATCTGTATCCTAATCAGAAATGATAAGCCGTCGTCAATAAAAAAAATAAATATCCCAATAAAATTTATACTGCCGGGTTGGGGATTAAATCCCATATACCGCAGGGACAGGCCCCTTTACAGAATCCACAGCCGATACACAGATCCGGATTCACCTTGTACTCGAAACCATCCTTGCCGGTTTCGACTCTTTCGATGGCCGCTTCCGGGCAGACCGCCACACAGATGCCGCAGTCCCGGCATTTCCCGCAGGAGGCGCAGTCGCTGCCGCACTCTTTAAGGGTATCGGCCCGGTTTTTGGGATTGTAATATTCAAGACTGATTCGGGTTTTATCCAGTTTAGGTAAGGGAGTATCCCCATCCGGGCTTTTTCCTTCGATGATGCGGTCAATGATGATGGCGGCTTTTCGTCCGGCACCGATGGCATCGGTGATGAGTCCTGGTCCGACCGCATCTCCAATGGCAAATACCCTGGGGTCGGAGGTTCTGTTATAAGCATCCACAAAGATAAACCCTTTGTCGATTTTGATGGACTCATCCAGGAAACCTAAGTCCGGGACATCTCCGATGGACACCACAACGGTATCGGATTTCAGAATCTCATCATCGCTTAAGACCACTCCCGTCTTTGTGATTTCCTTTGTAAAGCAGGGCCATCTAAAGGTTGCGCCCACACCCTCGGCATCTTCTTTTTCCTTGCCAAAGGCAGCGGGTTTCTGGATATCGATGAGAGTGATGGTCTTGGCTCCCAGGCGATGGGCTTCAGTGGCCACATCACACCCCACGTTTCCGGCGCCGATGATGACCACGCGTTTACCCGGTTTTATGTTGTCTTTTTTGGACAATTCCAGAAACTCATTGGCCGACACGGCATGGTCAATGCCGGGAACCGGCAGCATCCTTGGTTTTTTTGCACCGGCCGCCACAATGGTGAAATCATAATCGTATTTTATTTTTGAAAATTCCTTTTTGTCCATGACCTGGTTCAGCCTGATATCCGGGATAAATTCTTTGACCCGCTTCAATTCTGATTCCAGGGTATCTTTCGGGATGCGTGAGCCGGGAATCACAGCGGCAATTTTTCCGCCAATGGCACTACCCGTGTCGAACAGGGTGGTGGTATGGCCTTTCAGTGTCAACTGCCAGGCAGCCGAAATGCCTCCGGGCCCTGCACCGATGACGGCGATCTTTTTTTGGCTTTTTTTGACTGTCTTGGGCAGTTTAACATTTTCCCCTGCTTTTCCGAGAAGTTTTACATTAATGGGGGACATATATTTCAGGTTCCGGGTGCAGGATGCCATGCAGGGACTGGGGCAAAGATAACCGCAGACCGTTGCTGGAAATGGGGTATAGTGAAGTCCCATGGCCACGGCTTCATCCACATTATCCTGGCGGACCATGCTCCACCGCTCCTGGACCGGAATGCCGGTGGGGCAGGCCGCCTGGCAGGGCGCCATATATCTTCCCTGTTCCCAGACCGGGATGTATCGCCGTAAATCCCCCCGGGTAATGATGGGAATGGAGCCCCTTTCAATTTCTTCAAGGTCGCCGATAAGGCCGCCCCGGCCCAGCTCCCTGTCCCAGACCTGGTCTCTGAACCAGGCCATGGACGACTTTTCAGGACTGTCGGTTTTTTCCCTTGCTGATCTTGCTTTGATGAGCTGCCAGTCCGACCGGATGGAAAGAGAGGGCAAAAGGTCGTTTTTATGGATTTTTGAAAGAAAGGCGTTGAGGTGGGTTGTGAGCCAGTTCCAGTCTTCATCCGATACAGAAACCCGTTTGGCGTCTTTTTCTGAAAATCCGTCACTATTTCCCCTCGCAAATACCTTTCCCCCCACCATGCCCACAAGGGGCCGGTATCCAAGCACCGTATCCTTTGGATCTGTAGTGTGACCGCAGATGACGGCAATCCCGCCGGCCATGAATTCACCGAAATAATCCCCGCAGGACCCCAGTACCCAGAGTTCAGGTGGTTCAAATCTCGGATTTCGTTTGGTCATGGTCATGCCCCGGGCGCCGATGGACCCACCGATAAACACTTTTCCCTGGGCCGCCCCGTTCATGACGCCGTTGGAGGCATTGCCGTGAACGATAATTTCCGCCCCGGCATTGAGCCAGCCCACATCATCGGAGGCCGGGCCCATGATTTCAATTCTTGTGCCGAAATGGCCAAAGGACCCGGCTCTCTGACCGGACTGGCCCACGATCCGGATATGGGTCTCATCGGCCCCGGCATCCCAGAGCCTTCCGCCGATGCCGTGCTGGCCAAATCCTTCAACCTCGATATTCCTGCGTCCGTTTTTGATATGGTGATGAATCATTTCTTCCAGCACCCTGGACGGAATTCTTTTATTGTCTTTTTGACCGGATAATTTTATAAATGCATGGTTTTTCATGGCTGATTTTTCCTATACCCCATATTTTATGCTGAGGCGCTCTGCCGCAGCATAGTCGTCAATGCCAAGGGCATCGGACATCCCGATGGGAAGGGATGTGGAGCGGCCCAACGGCGCCACGATTTTCTTGAGTTCAGTATCAAAGGACACAAACAGATCCACGATTCTCTGGGCGACATCTTCAGGATCAAGACGTCGGTAAAGCCTCGGGTCCTGGGAAGTGATGCCCTTGGGGCAGATCCCAAGGTTGCAGACGTTACATCGATCTTCTTCAGTTCCCACGCAACCGGCCGCCGCCTGCATGGCATATTTGCCGATCTGAACCCCGCTGGCGCCCAGCATGATCAAGGCTGCTGCATTGGCGGAAAGATTTCCGTTTTTGCCCACGCCGCCACCGGCAAATATAGGGATTTCATTCTGCTTCCCGATTTTGGTCAGATTGAGGTAATTGTCCCGGATACAAGAGGCAATGGGGTGGCCCATGTGATCCATGGATACGGCATAGGCCGCGCCGGTTCCGCCGTCTTCGCCGTCAATGGCCAGGCCCGAGGCATAATCGTTCCGGGCGAGATTGTTGAGCACGGCAAGGGAAGTGGAGGAGGCAGAAATTTTCGGATAGACCGGCACCCGGAATCCCCAGGCCATGGACATGGACAGAATCATTTTGGCCACAGACTCTTCAATGGAATACTGGGTCTGGTGGGTGGGCGGGCTCGGCAGGCTCACACCTGGCGGAACCCCGCGGATGGCCGCAATGAGCTTGTTGACCTTATGCCACATCAAAAGTCCGCCGTCGCCGGGCTTGGCGCCTTGTCCGTATTTGATTTCAATGGCGCAGGGATCCTCCTTCATATGGGGAATGGCATGGATAATCTCATCCCAGCCGAAATAGCCGGACGCGATCTGGAGGATGACATATTTTAAAAATCTGGACCGCAATAGCCGGGGCGGGCATCCGCCCTCTCCGGTGCAGATGCGGACCGGCATGGAAAGTTCTTCGTTGAGATAAGCCACTCCCATCTGGAGACCTTCCCACATGGTGGGAGACAGGGCGCCGAATGACATGCCGCCGATGATCAAAGGATAGATTTCCCGGACCGGCGGAATCCAACCCTTTTCTTTCAGGCGCTTCATGTTTTCCCTGGGAGACAGGACCCGCCCGAGAAGGGTTCTCATCTCGAATTCATGGCGTCCGGCATCCAAGGCCGGGTCCGTGAGCATGGAAATCCGGATAAATTTAATCCGATCCAGAATGGAGTCGGATGAATTTCTTCTGCCGCCCCGCCGTCTGGGAATCCCGTTCTGGTTGATATGGAATTTGAGCCGGTCCAGGCCCGGATTCTTGACGGGGGCAATGGCGTCATTGGGACAGACCAGGGTGCACATGGCGCATCCGATGCAGGCATTTTCCACCCGTGTTTTCTGGCGGATGCCGTAAAAGGAATCATAGTCATTGGTATGCCCTTTTTCCGGTTGGACCGATGTTTTGATGATTCTTTTCTGGAAAACCTTCAGCTCAATGGCCTTGACGGGACACACCGCCGTGCACTGGCCGCAGAGGGTGCATCGGTCATTGTTGTAGCGGATCTGCCAGGGCAGATCATTAAGGCTTAAAGATGAAGGTTCAAGGCTTCTGTTTGACGACATATATTTACCTCCTGGCGGTCAGGGCCGACAATGGCTGTATCAAGGTGCATGGGTTGAATATCAGAGGCCAGGTCTTCCGCCGACCACACCGGGCCTCAGCTTTTTCCTGTCCTGGACCATGAAAAGGGAATGATCCGGCAGGGTGCCGATGACGCAGTTGGGACCGTCAATGATCAGGGGACGGCAGGTTCTTTTCAGATGGCCGAGAAATTCTCTGTCCGGATGTTTTTGAAGGTCATCATCCTGCAATGGCGTGATGACGTGTTTATAGGCATCAATGCCGAGGCCGAGGCCCACCATGGAATAATGAAGAATATGGGCAAAGACTTCGGAATCGGACTCATATCCCACATATCCGGGAAAGCCCCGGGATGACAGAAAATCCCGGATGGGGGTGAAGGCTGTGTTCTCGCCATTGGTCATGGTGCAATACCCTTTGATGAAAAAGGGATGGCAGGCATACAGGTTAATGGCATAATTGGTGTTCTGTCTCCCTTGAGCCATGATGATGCGGGCGCTGAGCTCTTTTCGGTCAAGACCCAGATAATCGGCCAATTGCATGGGATCACCGATTTCCTTGATCATGATGGTATCGGGCCAGAAGGAAAAAACCATCATGTCTTTTTTTTCTTCCCCCATTTCCCGGATTTTCAGCCGTGTCATCATAAGCCTTTCAGCTATTTCTTCCTGGCTGAGAGGGTCCCAGCCTTCAGGCAGTTCATAGGCCCGGATGAGATACAGGTTGCGTTTCGGGATCCCTTCCACCTGGGTCTTGGGCGTTTTAAGAGAAATCTTGTATTTGGTCAAAAATCCCTGGTCCATCATAAACAGATCCAGTTTCCGGATGCCTTCTTCGGTGAAGATACCGGATAAAATGGGCGCTTCCTTCATTTCTTCAAAGGGTCCGCCAAGACCCTGGAGCATGAGTCCCATCCCTGACCCGTCATGCCCTTCTTTCATAACATCAAGGGCTTTGATGGCCATCATGGGGGAAACCGGATCATGGCTGGTAAGTGCAAACAAACGACACATTGAATTTATATCTCCTTTAATTTCAATCGGTTTTCAATGGACTTGATGAATCAACGCCGGGATCATGGTCACACGGAAGGACTTCCCAGGGGGATCGAAAACCCATACGCTTCATAGAGCGCTTTAATCTTCTGAAGATCTTCTTCAAGGCTTTCACCGGGAATAATCCTGCCGATCCAGCGGGTTCTTTTTGCGTTGTTGTCCAGAAACCAGCAGATAATGGGAACATCGGCTCCTTTGGCAATGTGCCAGAAGCCTGTTTTGATGGATGTGACATTTTTTCTTGTCCCTTCCGGAACCATGGCAAGGATCAGATTCTCCCGCTTTTCAAATTCCTTGATTGCGCTTTCAACAAACCCGCTGGCCTTATCCCGTTTCACCGGAAGCCCGCCAAGGCTTTTCAGAAGAACGGACATGGGAAAGAAAAACCATTCCGCCTTGACCAGGAGCCTTGCATCGACTTTTGCGACTTTGATATAGGTCAAGGCCCTCACCGTATCCATGTTGGCGGTATGGGGAAAACCGATGACCACACATCTGTCGGACCAGTAATCCGGCAGTACGTCATAGGTCCATCCCATGAATTTATAAACCAGCCTGCCGATAAGACTCAGTATCGCTTTCATAATTCAATGATGATGACCGCAGCCGCCTTCCTTTTTGTTTTTCTTGACCTGGCAGAGATCAAACATATGAAATAGTTTTAATTCATTTTTTTCCATAAGCTCAAGATTCTCCAGAACGGTTTCTTTTTTGGCCTGAAAAACCTTTATATTAGATGAGGTCAGACTTCTTCTGGAACCATCGCCAAGGCAATTGGTAATGACGGCATCAACACCGGAATCTTTACCCAGAACAGTGGTTTTGCATTTTGTTTCTTCACCTGTAATTTTCTGGTTTTCCATGAATTCAAAGCCGCGGGTTTCTGTGTCCACGATCAAAAAATGCTTTGCCGTTCCAAAATGGTCATCCACGGCACTTTCAAGACCTTTGTTTTCTTTGACAGGAAAGGCTATTTTCATTATTCCACTCCTAAATTAATCAATTATTGACCCTATCATACACAAACTTAGTCTAAAAGATAAGTGTTTCTTTTGTCTTGGCAAGAACTTAACTCCCCTGATATGTAACGCAAAATCCCTGTCTTCTCTTATTCTCAAGGGGGTTGAAATTTTTCCAAAAAAAGATCAGGATGGCGGACAGATGGATAAAAAAATTCAAATACGCGTTCTCTCTATTGCCTTGTGGATCATGATCTTTTTCTCCGGCAATGCCATTTCCGATCAGTCGGATATTGTTCCTGTGGGAGAGTTTTCACAACACCGGATGGAGGACTGGTCATCCAAACAGTTTGTCGATGAAACCGTCTACACCCCGGCCGTCATTGACGGGAAAAAAGCGTTGGAGGCAGTCAGCCAAAGCAGTGCCTCGGGGCTGATCAAAAAAATCCGGATCGATATTGAAGAATTTCCTTTTTTAAACTGGCGCTGGCGCATTGAAAACAGACTGTCCGGAATTTTTGATGAAAAGCAGAAAGAAGGCGATGATTATGCGGCCAGGATTTATGTGGTCGTTTCGGGCGGCATTGCAGTGTGGAACACCAGGGCGCTGAACTATGTGTGGGCCCAGAACTCAAAGAAAGGGGATATCTGGCCCAATGCCTTTGCAAAAGACAATGCCATGATGATGGCGTTGCGATCTTCTGAAGATCCTTTATTCACCTGGCATACGGAAAAAAGAAATATCCGGGAGGATTTTATCCGATTATTCGGCAAAGAGATCCGGTTCATCGATGCTGTCGTATTGATGAGCGATACCGACAATACAAGGAATAAGGTAACCGCATATTATGGGGATATCTATTTTTCGAGGCATTGATGTTGGTTTTTTCTTATGATATGACTTGTACCCAAAAAGGGAATTGATAAAAGTGCTGATAAAAAGCATTAAACTGATGATTGTTCTTTTTTTGGCAGGATTGCTTCTTTCACCGATAATTCTGTTTTTTTTCCTTATTGAAGATGCCCCCCTTATTTCAGAGCATCAGAGACTTACCGTTGATAATGTACAGAAGGTCAAAAACATTATCAATGACAACAAACCCGGCAATATGAATAAAAGACAGGTCAGGGCAATGGCCCTGTCGGAAAATGATCTGAATATCCTTCTGAATTATGGAGTTCAGCACGGACTTGGATATGAACGGCTTTTTACAAAAATCGAATTGCCGGGAAACAGGATTCATCTCTGGATCACCCTTGAACTTCCGGCTAACCCGGCCGGCAGATATCTGAATGTTTTCATAAGCTTGAAGAATAGCGGGACCCTTCTCGATATCGATCACATGAAGACGGGGAGACTGACCATTCCGGGAACATGGATTAACCCGGCGGTAAAGTTGACAAATTATCTTCTGCTATATTCCGAGCTCTATAAAGGCCTGAGCCAGCATGTCCATGCCATCAAAAAAATATCAGTCATAAAAGGATATCTGAATCTTGTCTATGAATGGGACCCTGAAGCCCTTGGCCTTATTCATGAGAAAGGAAAGCAGTTCCTGTTATCCAAAGATCATCAGGAAAAACTGGTTCTGTATTACAATAAACTGGTTCAGACGGTGAGGCCCTATAAAAACGGGAAGGTATCCCTTGCCATTATTTTAAAGCCCATGTGTATTTTTTCTGAACAGCAATCAAAGATCAGTGGTAATCCGGTTCTGGAAAATACGGCGTTGTTTCAGGTATTGTCTCTATTTTCCATCAATAGGGGGCTAAAAGACCTTGTCCATGAAGATATCCAGAAACAGATGGACCCCTTTGTAGCCACATCCTTTACACTTTACGGTAGAACCGATCTGCCAAAGCATTTTCTTGTTTCTGCCGGGCTTGCCGTTTCAGCCGGAAGCAAGCTGTCAAATTTTATCGGGCTTGCAAAGGAGGTTGAAGATTCCGACAAGGGATCAGGATTCAGTTTCGCCGATCTTGCAGCCGATAAAGCTGGCGTAAGGATGGGGGAGCTGGCTGCCGGTTCTCCGGACCAGGCCGTATTGTTCCATCAAAGAATGGGTGAAGTTGAACAGGAAACGGATTTTATGCCCCTCATTGACGGCCTGACCGAAGGCATCAAAAAGCTTGAATTCCGCAATCGTTACAGTGATCTGGATTCCGAATCCTATGCCATGGTGAATGATGAAATCGATAAACGAATCAAAGATTGCCCGGTTTACAGATAATAGAAGGATTCAAATCTAAAATTTAATGAAAACTGAACAGCAAACAAGGGCTGAAATGATCGATCAACAACTTGCTAAAGCAGGTTGGAACGTGAACGACCCGACACTCCGGTTGCCATTGAGATTGAAAAACTGCCAAGCCACAAAATCATTGTCATCCATATACCGGAAGGTGCCAACCGGCCCCATCGGTGCAACAAAGGGTTTTATTTAAGAAACGGCGCCAATTCACAAAAAATGAGCACCCTTGATATCACCGCCTTTATCCAGG
>JAIFMF010000091.1 GCA_020048635.1 Desulfobacula sp.
TCCGATGAGATAGACGGGGCGTAGCGCAGCCTGGTAGCGCGCCTGCTTTGGGAGCAGGATGTCGGAGGTTCGAATCCTCTCGCCCCGACCACCTTGAAAAAATCCTGATACTCAGGATTTTTTTGTTTTCAATTGTATTCAAATGAGCACAAAAGGAAGAAATACTTTTTTAAAACCCAGCCGTTGCTGATTGAAAAAAGTTTTATTTACTCTCTCAAGATTTTTATTCTAATGATCTGGCCTTTTTTATTTATGTATGCGATGCCTTTTGCAAGTGTACGCCGGGATTCCGAATCGATAATATCCACTTTTTCTTCATAAAGAACAACCGATGAGACCTCTTCTTCTTTGGAATCTGATTCTTTCTTTGTCGTGCCGATATTTTCTTCTACGGATTTTGATTCCGTATCTTTCCCAGAAGTTTTTTTGTCCACCCCATGACGCGCTTTATTCCTTTCAGAAATCAGATTTGACAAGCCTGAGTAATTATTTTTTTTCTCTTTGTCATCTTGACAGGCAGAAATCATCAAAAATAATAAAAGCAAATAAATAAAACACAATAATTTGCCTGATTTCATTCTTTTGCCTCTTGGCGACTTAAACTCCCTCTACAGTGAAGCGACGGTTTAATCTCATTGTTGTAAAAAGACCATATACATCTTTTGTTACATTGATGACTTTCAGCTTTCTGTCAGACTGGTTCAGTGTGTTGTGAGCGGCAATAATCACGCCGATTCCGACCGAGTCAACCATTTCAACACCTGCAAGATCAATCACAACTCCAGCAGAAGAATTATTGATCACGGAAAGCAGCTCATTTTTAAAATCTTCAGCCATGGAAGCCACAATATCCATACCTGGTTTAACAATTGTCTGATCGCCCTGATTTACTATTTCGCTCATGCTATTCTCCTGTGATAAAAATTAATTAGCCCTGACATTAACCTTAGAGGATACCATCAATACACCACAACATCAAAAACCCGCATACGGCTACTATACCAAAAATTAATAGTTGTTCAACCAATATTTTTACAATTCTTTAAGAATAAATAGACTTGAAAAAAAGAATTGATCCGGTTATATATACTGCATCCGGCTGTGCAGACCGGGAGCGGGTTATTCTGATCGGTCGCCTCGTAACAGAAGGCCATGAACCTCGTCAGGTCCGGAAGGAAGCAGCGATAAGTGACTCCTTTTGTGTCAAGGATTGATCCCGATTACGCAATTTTCCGCCAACCCTTCTGCCAGCCGGATTTTTTCTTTCAGAACCCTTTCTTTTATATCTTGACATGCTTTCAAACAGACTTATTTTTCTGCCATAATTTGTTATACCATATAATCATTACTCTTGTTGAAGAAGGAATATTCGGACTGGGGGAGGAAATTGGCAAAAGAAGATAAGAAAAAGAAAGAAGATCGAAAAACTAAGGATGCTCCAGAAAAATCAACCGAAAAAATCGAACCCAGTGAAAATTATAGTATAGACACGGCGGATGAGGTTGAAAATAATGAAATCAATTCCCTGAAAGAACAGCTTGCTGCTGAAAAGGATCGATTGCTGAGGCTGTCTGCTGAGTTCGAGAATTATAAAAAAAGAAAACAGCGGGAAATTGATGAATTTAGAAAATTTGCCAATGAAACAATTTTCAGGCAAATGCTGCCGGTTGTGGATAACCTTGAAAGAGCAATTGCTTCTGCAGAAAAAAAATTAGATGAGGGAATCCTGCTTGAAGGCGTCAAGCTGATTCACAAGGAAATTTTTAAACTGCTTGAAATGTTCAGTGTCAAGGTTGTTAATGCCGGGAATGAACCGTTTGATCCAACTTTTCACCAGGCGGTGACCCGGCATGAAACGGATGAATTTCCTGAAAACACGGTGACGACAGTACTTCAGAATGGTTACCTTCTTCATGACAGATTAATAAGGCCTGCCATGGTTGTTGTCTCAAAAAGAGTAGAAAATGAAAAAACTATAGAAAATTAAAGATATCTTGGAGGGTATATTATGGGTAAAATAATCGGAATAGATTTAGGAACAACCAATTCATGCGTGGCCGTTATGGAAGCCGGCGGGGAAGTTAAAATCATTACCAATGCCGAAGGAGGCCGGACCACACCATCCATTATTGCAATCACGGAAGCCGGGGAACGGATTGTCGGTCAGATCGCTAAACGACAGGCAATTACAAACCCTGAAAATACGGTATTCGGTGTAAAACGATTGATTGGCCGCAAATATAATTCAAAAGAGATACAGACAGATATCCCTAACCTGCCTTATAAAATCGAACCCGCATCCAATGGGGATACCAGAATCAGCCTTAGAGGAAAGCAATACAGCCCTGCTGAAATTTCTTCCTTTATTCTTGCCAATATTAAAAAAACTGCGGAAGACTATCTGGGCGAAGAAGTCAAGGAAGCCGTCATTACGGTTCCGGCCTATTTTAACGACAGTCAGCGGCAGGCCACCAAGGATGCCGGTAAAATTGCTGGCCTTGAAGTCAAAAGAATTATCAATGAACCCACCGCTGCCTCTCTTGCCTATGGCTTAGATAAAAAGAAAGAAGAAAAAATAGCCGTATTTGACCTTGGTGGCGGTACGTTTGATGTTTCCGTCCTTGAAATCGGAGATGGCGTTTTTGAAGTAAAATCGACTTCAGGAGACACACATCTAGGCGGAGAAGATTTTGATTTAAGAATCATTGCTTTTATTGCCGATGAATTCAGAAAAGACACGGGGATTAATATCCGAACTGACAAGATGGCCCTCCAGCGTCTCAAAGAAGCTGCTGAAAAAGCCAAAATGGAGCTTTCCACATCTACGGAAACCAGCATTAATCTGCCTTTTATAACGGCAGATGCCTCAGGCCCGAAACATCTGGATGTAAAACTGACCCGTGCAAAACTCGAATCCCTGGTTTCAGATCTCCTGGACAAACTTGAAAAACCCTGCCTCGATGCCTTAAAAGAAGCGAACCTCGGGCCTGCCGGTGTTGATGAAGTCGTTCTGGTGGGGGGCATGACCCGTATGCCTGCTGTCCAGGAACGCGTTGAAAAAATATTTGGGAAAAAGCCCCACAAAGGCGTCAATCCGGATGAAGTTGTGGCCATGGGTGCGGCTGTACAGGCCGGTGTTCTCCAGGGAGATGTCAATGATGTCCTTCTTCTGGATGTTACCCCGCTATCATTGGGAATTGAAACCCTCGGCGGTGTCATGACCAAACTCATAGAGAAAAACACGACCATCCCCACCAAAAAGAGCCAGGTTTTTTCAACAGCAGCCGATAACCAGCCCGCTGTCTCCATTCATGTACTTCAGGGTGAACGACAAATGGCTACGGATAATAAAACGCTGGGGCAGTTTGAACTCGCGGATATTCCGCCAGCACCCAGAGGAATCCCGCAGATTGAAGTTACCTTTGATATTGATGCCAATGGTATTGTTCATGTTGCGGCGAAAGATAAAGCCACAGCAAAACAGCAGTCCATTCGCATCACAGCCGCCACTGGCCTTTCCGAAGATGAAATCAATAGAATGGTGAAAGATGCAGAACTTCACGCCGATGATGATAAAAAGAAAAGAGAACTCGTTGATACAAAGAACAGTGCTGAGGCTCTTATTGATCAGACTCAAAAGACCTTGAAGGAGCATGGCGGCAAAGTTGATGAAAAAACCAGAAAGAGCATTGAATCAGCCGTTGAAGATCTGAAGAAAGCCAAAGATTCAGACAATGTGGACGAGCTCAAACAAAAAATTGAAGCTTTGTCCCAGGCCTCTCACAAACTGGCGGAAGTAATGTACCAGCAGGCTTCCCAAGATGGATCGAGCGGCGGCCAGGGAGGGCCAGACGCTGGTTCCTCAGCCTCTCCCCAAGATGATGATGTGGTGGATGCAGATTTTGAAGAGGTCAAAAAAGATAAATAAAGGCTGATAAAACCTGTTGAATATAATCCTGCCGTAATTTATAGTTCACGGCAGGATTTTTTATTTATCTTAAGGACTTATTGCTGACCATGATTATCACGGATATTTTGGCCCGAAACGCCTGGATGCATAAAAACAGGACCGCACTTGTCGAGCGGACCCCAGCCCTTGATAGGAGGAAAGCCCTGACCTGGGAACAATTCTTTCAAACAGCCAATAAATTTGCCAACAGCCTTGATCAATACGGCATTAAAAAGGGCGATAAAATCGTACAACTGATGACCAACTGCCTTGAATGGCTTCCCATTTATTTTGGTATTCTTTCAACAGGCGCCTGGGTGGTTCCGTTAAACTTCAGGTTTGAATCTGATAAAATTCTGATCTGCGCCCAGACGGCAGAAGCCAAAGTGTTCATCTTTGGTGAAGAATTTATCGAACGGATTGAGGCAATCAGAATAAAACTTGAAGCCCATGTCCGGCTCTGGATGTATACCGGGCCTTCATCTTCCTGTCCCGCCTGGGCGGTTCAATATGAAACCTTTATCGAGCCCGGATCAGAAGATCACCCCCCAAAAGTCAAACTTTCCATTGATGATGACGCAGCCCTTTATTTCACTAGCGGCACAACAGGATCACCCAAAGCCGTCCTCCTGACCCACAAAAATCTTGAGCATGCCTGTTATGTTGAACATGCCCATCACAACCAGACCATAGACGACATATTTCTCTGCATACCGCCCCTGTACCACACCGGAGCCAAAATGCATTGGATGGGCAGTTTTCTTGTGGGTGGAAAAGGCATCCTCTTAAAAGGCGTAAGCCCTAAATGGATCATTGAAGCGATCTCGAAAGAAGGCTGTACCATTGCCTGGCTTTTAGTCCCCTGGATTCATGACATCCTCATTGCGGTTGAAAATAAGGAAATCGATCTCTCAAAATTTACACTCTCTCAATGGCGGCTGATGCATGCCGGGGCTCAGCCGGTTCCACCCAGCCTGATTGAAAACTGGAAAAAATATTTTCCCAATCAGGACTATGATACCAATTATGGTCTGACAGAGTCCACAGGGCCGGGATGTATCCATCTGGGTATGGAAAATGCGGGCCGGGTTGGCCCCATTGGTTTACCCGGATTCGACTGGGAAGCAAAAATTGTGGACAAAACCGGCGAGCTTCTATTTGGTAATGAATCCGGTGAGCTCATCATCAAAGGGCCGGGAGTAATGAAAGAATATTATAAGAATCCTGTGGCAACAGCCCAGACACTCAATGACGGGTGGCTGAAAACCGGCGATATTGCCAGATATGACAAAGATGGATTTATCTGGCTTGTGGATAGAAAAAAAGATATGATCATTTACGGCGGTGAAAACATTTACCCTGTTGAAATCGAAACTTTTTTTCTGAAAAACAGCAGGATAAAAGATATTGCCGTTATCGGGATTCCCGATGACAGACTGGGTGAGATTCCAGCAGGCATCATCAGCGTTAAACCTGGATGTATTCTCTGTGAAAGTGATATCCTTGAATTTCAGCGAGAACTTCCCCGATACAAACAACTGAAAAAAATATATTTTGGAGATGTCCCCAGAAACCCTACCGGAAAAATAGAAAAACCAAAACTGCGAAGAATTTATGCTGAAGACAAGAGGAAAGATATCAAAAAACTGCTTCGATAGTTGTAGATAAAGGAGACCTGTTGAAATTATTATACAAGAGGATCATATGGATATTGTCAGCCGCCGTTTTCTGCGGTTGCCTGTTTATTTGTGTTGTCGCTGCCGCACAAACTGAAAATACGACAGAGACTGCCTTATCCGCCATTGAAAAAAGATATTCCGGAAAAAGCTTTGAAACTTTATTTTATCAGGTCTCAAAACTTGCAGCCCTTGATATTACAGAAAAGGCATCCGGCAAAGCCTCTTTCAGCCATCCCGGAAAAATGAGATGGGAATATCTGGAACCAGAAAAGTATGAAATCATTACCAACGGCAAAACCTTATGGATTTATCGGCCAGAGGAAAATCAGGTCCTGCAGGGAAACGCCGAATCATTTTTCAAATCCGGTGCAGGTGGGGCCTTCTTGTCGGATATTACCCTTGTTAGAAAAAATTATATCATCACGACAAAAGACGTAACTGCTGATTATACTGAGCTTGATCTTGTGGCAAAAAAAGAAACTCCTGACATTTCTCTCATTGTTATCCGGGTCTCCAAAACAACCAGCGACATCGTCCGGATTGTCACACGAAATGTCTACGGCGACACGACACTGTTTGAATTCAATGATATTCAGTTTAAATCCGTGAACCCTTCCAGATTTGAATTCATCGTGCCAAAAGGCTCTAATGTAGTTGATATAGAATAATTTTTACCAGAGGTCCCTCAAAAAATGAAAGACAAAATCAAAGCGCTTGCAAAGAAAAGAAATGCCATCATTCTTGCCCATAATTATCAACCCCCTGAAATCCAGGACATTGCCGATCTTTGTGGAGATTCACTTGAACTGAGCATCAAGGCCTCCAAAACCACTGCAGATATCATTGTTTTCTGCGGGGTTCATTTCATGGCGGAAACTGCATACATTCTTTCACCGGATAAAATTGTTCTGCTGCCGGCTACAGATGCAGGATGCCCCATGGCTGAGATGATCAACCCTGTTTCACTCCAGAAAAAAAAGAAGGCCCTCGGCAATATCCCGGTTGTCACCTATGTCAATTCTTCTGCCGCCGTCAAGGCCGTATCAGACGTCTGCTGCACCTCTGCCAATGTGATCAAGGTGGTTGAAAGTATAAACGCGGATGAAATCCTGATGACACCGGATAAAAATCTTGCTCTTTTTGCAGCCTCCCGCACATCAAAGAAAATACACCTCTGGGACGGATTCTGCCCTTTTCACAATACATTGACGGCTAAGGATGTGACAAAAGCAAAAACCGATCACCCGGAAGCTCTCTTCATTGCCCACCCGGAATGCCCGCCGGAAGTCCTTACCCTGGCCGACAGCATCCAGTCCACCTCAGGAATGATCAAATTTGCAGGAGAGTCTTTGCACCCCTCATTTATCTTGGGAACAGAAAACGGACTGCTCTACCCCATATCCAAAGCATATCCGGGGAAAAAGTTTTATCCGGCTTCAGAAAAAATGGTATGCGGTGATATGAAAAAAATCACTCTTGAAAAAATTCTTCTGAGTCTTGAAACTCTTTCAGGCAGGGTAACGGTTCCAAAAGATATCCGGAAAAAAGCATGGGGCGCTGTTCAAAAAATGATTGAGCTTTAAGCCAAGGCTCTATCTCTAACCCAAAGAATAATGATCGCATAATGAAAAACAGGAGCCTGTCGATGACCAGAGCCCCTGTTTATTATTTTTACCCATAAGGGTCAATTGTTATGACATGGCATCAAACGTTTCATCCGAGATATCGGCATTGGAATAAAATTTCTGGACATCATCCAGCTCATCAAGGACATCCATAAATTTTATCATCTGCTCTGCTTCTGTGCCTTTCAGCTCTGTAAGGGTCTGCGGAATCATGGTGATTTCCGCTGATTCAAATTTGATGTTTGCCGCATCAATGGCTTCTCTTACTGCGTCAAAGGCTGAAGGGCTCATAATGATGTCAAAGGAATCATCTTCATCCTTAATATCCTCGGCTCCTGCATCCAATGCCACTTCCATAAGGGTTTCCTCTGTAGCATCTTGTTTATTGACGGTAATCAATCCTTTTTTATCAAACATCCAGGCAACACATCCGCTCGTCCCGACATTTCCGCCGGCTTTACCAAAAGCGTGGCGTACTTCTGCAATAGTCCTGTTTCGATTGTCCGTCATGCATTCGACCAGCACCGCCACCCCGCCCGGTCCATACCCTTCATACACGATCTCTTCATAATTGACTCCATCAAGATCACCAGCTCCTTTCTTGACGGCTCTCTCATAGGTATCCTTGGGCATATTCTGGGTTCTGGCATTAATCAGGGCATGCCGAAGTCTGGAATTTGCTTCGGGATCAGCGCCGCCCATCCTGGCTGCCACTGTAATCTCTTTGATCAATTTAGAAAAAATCTTGCCTCTTTTGGCATCGGCAGCGCCTTTTTTATGTTTTATGGTTGACCACTTGCTATGTCCTGACATGAACCCTCCTAAGTTAGTTCTTGGATTTTGCTATTATATATATTTCTTTGCTTTGTTTTCTGCAACTATCGGGCTTAAATATTTTACACTCTTTGAATTTTGATTTTACCATTTTCTGAAATTCGTTGAAATCATTTCCCTGGAAGATTTTGCAGATAAAATGGCCGCTTGGCATGAGATATTTTTCCACAATTGTCAGGGCCATGCAGCAAAGTTCATAAGACTTTGTGGCATCCACATCCTTTCTTCCGCTTGTTGAAGGTGCCATATCACTTAAAACAACATTGAAGCGGGTATTTTCATCCATAAAAGACAGATTTTCAAAATTTAAGACATTCTCTTTTACAGCTCTCACATTTTCCGGCAACTTGATGTCCACAAGGCCAAGATCAATTCCCAGGACCCAGCCTCCGGTCCCCACCTCTTTTGCGGCGTACAGAAGCCATGATCCCGGCGCACAACCCAGATCCAGAACCTGGTCATTTTTCTTCATCACCTTAAATTTATTCTGTATTTCTTCAAGTTTATATACAGACCGGGCCGGATAATTTTCCATTCGCGCACGCCTTGTCAAATGATCTTCCCACTGGTTTTTCGGATTGTTTTTCATTTTTATCTCTGCCGTTAAAACAACACTTCCATGGCATCTTTAAGAAAACGGATACTCTCAAAGGCCATCCCTTTAACCTTTGAAAGCTGCTTGACCGTGCTTCCAGGGACAAGACATCTGGTAAATCCCATTTTTGAGGCTTCCCTGATACGGGCCTGGATATGGCCCACGGCCCTTATTTCTCCTGTCAGACCAATCTCCCCGACCAAGGTAGTCTGATTTTCGACAGGCTTATCCAGAAAGCTCGAAGCAAGCGCAGCTGCTATGGCCAGATCAGCAGAAGGTTCTACTATTTTAACCCCGCCCGTAACATTCATAAAAATATCCAGACCGGAAAGATTCATTCCCAGCCTTTTTTCCATCACTGCAACAATCAGTGAAACTCTGTGATGATCCAACCCCAGAATCGTGCGCCGGGGGGTTCCAAAACCGGAAGTGGAAACAAGCCCCTGAATTTCCACAAGGATGGGCCGTGACCCTTCCATGCATGCGGTAACCACAGAACCGGGCGAAAGAGTGGAACGTTCGGCCAAAAAAACGGCAGACGGATTGGGAACCTCGGTGAGTCCTTTTTCGTTCATCTCAAATACGCCGATTTCATTGGTGGGGCCAAACCTATTTTTGACGGCCCTTAATATCCTGAACACATGGCTTTTGTCCCCTTCAAAATACAGAACCGTATCTACCATATGTTCCATAATCCTAGGCCCTGCAATAGCACCCACCTTTGTAACATGGCCGATGAGAAAAATAGGGATTCCGGTTGTCTTCGCAAGTTTCATGAACTGCATGGATGCTTCCCTGATCTGGGTCACAGAGCCGGGCGTGGAAGAAACATCCGGGTGAAATATGGTCTGAATAGAATCAATCACCAAGGCATCATATTTTTGACCTTCCACCATTGAGAGGATGGAGTCCAGATCCGTCTCAGACACAACGTACATTTCATTTCCGCCCGAACCCAGCCGTTTTCCCCTCATGGAAATCTGGCGAACCGACTCTTCACCGGACACATAGAGACATTTTTTGCCCGTGCCGGATAACCTGGACAGAACCTGAAGCATGAGGGTGGATTTTCCAATGCCGGGATCTCCGCCGATGAGTACTACGGACCCATCCACAATCCCGCCGCCCAAAACCCGGTCAAATTCCCCCACACCGGTTTTGATCCGGTCGGTTTCTTCAACAGCCACGGAATCAATCAGAACCGGTTCTGCAATAAAGGTATGGGGTTTCTTTTTTGATACGCCTGAAAGGATGCGCTCCTCGACAAGGGTGTCCCATTCTCCGCATTCCGGGCATTTGCCCATCCATTTCGGAGCCTGGCCCCCGCAGGACTGGCATCTGAAAGTAAATTTATCTTTTTTTATCAAGGTTCTTTTATCCCGGCTGTTTTGTTTTCTGTAACCACGCGGATCATATCATCAACCGGATGTAATATCAAGATTTGGGGAAAACGCAACAATTCTCGGTGAAAGGGAACAGGGCCGCTATGAAGGAGGAGTGAAGGGGAGGAGATTCTTTTTTTTATGGTCTAATTTTTGAATGATCTCTACTGCATGTGCAGTTCGAACGCGGGGTTGCTTAAAAATGTCGAAAATATAATCCAACAGATGGTAAAGATTCTGAAACAGAATAATTCTAAAGGTTCAGCGTAATTGGTTCCAGTATTCCTTGCGCGAGGAGAACTTCGACCGGGCCGTTGATAGGAATGCTCACAGAGCTCAAAGACCTGATGGATAAAAAATGCGAGCAGATTCAGGGCCAAAATTTTAAAAATTATTGCCCTAAAAGAAAGTATCATTTACGCCCTTGATGAGTCCCATTTTTCAACTTCTTAATCGAATTAGCCTATACCCTCTCTCGGGTTTTCAGAACAATATCCAATTTTTTGGAAAGTGTCGCCATGTCAAAGGGCTTGAGAATATAACCGTCACACCCTTTTTGCATCATTTTTTTGATTTCCTCTTCCCGACTGTACCCCGAGGACACCAGCACTTTTATATCCGGATCAATGGCTCTGATTTTTTCAAAAGCCTTCTGGCCGCTCATCCGTGGCATAACCAAATCCAGAATTACGAGATCCAATCGGTCATTTCCAGACGTTAAGGCATCAATGGCCTCTTTTCCAGTTGAAACAGCCGTAACATTATAGCCAAGGCTTTCCAGCATCTCCGAGCAGACCTCAAGCACGCCTTTCTCATCATCCACCAATAAAATGGATCCTTTCCCATTGATGATGGTATGCTTTTCTTCAGACTCCTTCGGGTTTTCCACCCTAGTTTTTTTCGCTGGGAGGAAGAATATAAATGAACTTCCTTTTCCAGGCTTACTCTCAACTTTTAATGCACCCTTATGGCTTTTAATAATTCCGTAGGTTGTGGCAAGTCCAAGCCCTGTTCCCAAACCTCTCTCCTTGGTTGTAAAAAATGGATCAAATATTCTGGATATAATATGATCCTCTATTCCAATACCTGTATCTGCAACCGTAACCTTGACATAGGTTCCAGGCGATTCAAGTCCGTACTCATCCACTTTGGAATCATCCACCATGGCATTCTCAGACCGGATAATGATTTTTCCACCATTGGGCATGGCCTGCCACGCATTCACAAAAAGATTCATCAGCACCTGTTTTATCTGGCCCTCATCAACGATTGTTCCCCAGAGGTCCTTTGCTAAGTATTGCTCAATCAATATGTCTTTTTTGGTACGTCCGAACATTTTTGCAGACATTTTCAAAAGATAATTCAGATTGATAAGAGAAGTTTCCTGAAAACTTTTTTGCGCAAATCCGAGCAGGTGCCTGGCCATTTCAGCACCGCTGAAAACATATTCATCAATGCTGGCAAGCCGTTTATATTCTTCACTTTCCCTTGGAAAACCGCTTTTTACAAGGGAGGCATATCCCTGAATACCCATGAGGATATTATTAAAGTCATGGGCGATACCCCCTGCAAGTGTACCGATAGCTTCCATTTTTTGTGCCTGGCGCAACTGGTTTTCAAGGTTTATCCGGTCCGTCACATCCCTTGCAACAGCATAAACACCTTTGAATTCAGGTCTTTCATCACTGGCCGGAAGATACATGGGGGAAGTCTTAAGCTCCATATAAGCACAGGAATCTGAAAGGTCATGCTTGGATTTCTTTTTTTCCACTTTCAAAAATCTGAAATGAAGATCTTTCCCATCATTGTCGGGATAACCGGGTTTATCAAAGTTTGTCAATACCCTCGCTTTAGGCACGTCTCCTTTATGAACAATGGTCTCAAAGCTTTCCCCGATCAGGTCCTGTTTTGGGAATCCCAGAATCTTTTCAAACTGCTCATTCACAAAGGTGAAACACCCCTTCTGATCCAGAGTGAAAATAAGATCAGGAGAATTATTGACCATATACTCAAATTGCCTTTCAGATGCCTCAAGTCTCGCAGATACGGCTTTTTTAGCCGCAATCAATTTTTTCTGAGAAAGGGCATTTTTCACTGTTTTGATCAGATCCGTATATTCAAAAGGCTTTTTAAGATAATCCCAGGCCCCTATCTTCAATGCCCGGACAGCCGACTCAATCGATGCATAGCCCGTGATAATAATGATCAACACTTCATCGTCAAGACCGTAAATGCACTCCATGACTTCATACCCGTTCATTCCAGGCATGCTGATATCAAGCAGAACCAGATCAAATTTGTGATGCGCAAAAAGCTTTATTGCTTCATCACCGTTGCAAGCTCCAAAAGCCCTATACCCCTCCTTTTGCAAACAAAGAGAAATGTTCTCAACGATCCTTTTTTCATCATCAACAATAAGTATCTGTTCTGGTCTCATGGGTTATCCCAACAGGGTTAATATGATAGGTGCTTATTCGCCCACTTCTCTATACCCTCCCCAAAAACGAAAAGTCAACAATATCAACAAAATTTTTACTGTTATGAATCTTGAGTCTCTGATTCAAACAAGGCGAGAGTGTCTAAAAAATCATCCGGCAATTCAACCTTAAACTCCAATCGTTGACCGGAATACGGATGTCTGAATGAAAGCTGACTGGAATGAAGCATCTGCCGAGGGGCAACGCTCTTTTTTTTCCGTAATCTGCCGGGTTGATAAACACGGTCCCCCACCAGAGGATGATCCATGGAATAAAAATGGACCCTGATTTGATGAGTTCTCCCTGTTTTTAAGATTATCTCAGCCAGGCAAGCGGTTTTAAATCGCTTTTGTATTTTCCAGAGAGTTATGGCAGGTTTTCCATTTTCGTGATTGATGGTCATTAATCTTCTTTTCACCGGGTGACGACCGATGGGAAGATTAATTTCACCCTGATCTACAGATAAAATTCCTGATACCAAGGCTATATAGATTTTTTCAACCCTTCGCTCCTTAAATTCTTTTTGTAGAAAGGACAATGCATGTTCTGTTTTTGCAATCACCATTAACCCGCTGGTATCTTTATCCAATCTGTGAACTATTCCGGATCTGTTTTTTTCTTCACCCACACCCCGAATTTCAGGGTTATAATACAATAGAGCATTTAAAAGGGTTCCGGACAGATTTCCAGGCGCTGGGTGCACCACCATTCCCGCTCTTTTATTGATCACCAGAAGATGGTCATCTTCAAAAACAATATCTGTCGGGACATTTTCAGCCGGAACTTCTGCTTCAGAAGTGACCTCAGATATGGTTCCGGTGATAATGTCCCCCGGTTTAACCCTGTATCCCGGCTTTTTTGTTTTATTATTTACAAGAATGTCGCTGTTATTGACAAGTGCTGTTGCCCGGCTCCTTGTAAAAGCCTTGTCATGAGTACAAAGGATGGTGTCAAGCCGGGTGTTTTTTAACTCGTCGGATACGCAGATGTTGATTTTCATGATAAAAAAACCGGCGAACAGTTCAGTGCCCACCGGTTTAAAACTCTTTGGGAAATATTAATAATTAAATAAAAAGGTTTTCAATTTCCTGCATCATTGATTTTTCGTCAACATCCTTAGCCATGGAGAGCTCTTGAACCAATAAATTCTGAGCAGTATCAAGGAGTTTGCGCTCACCAAAGGAAAGGTCTTTTTCAAGCTTCAGCTGGAAAAGATCTCTGAAAACCTCAGCTACATCATAAATGGAGCCTGTTTTGATCTTATCCATATATTCTCTGTACCTTCTGTTCCAAGTCTGGTTATCAGAACCATGTGCTTTTTCCTTCATCACCTTGTAGACTTCTGGAACTTCAGTTTCAGGGATGAGTTCCCTTAAGCCGACCGATTCCACATTTGACGTCGGAATCATGATCACCATACCGTTTTCCACGATTTTCATCATGTAAAAATTCAATGTGTCACCATTTATCTCCTTGCTCTCGATGGACTCGATGTAACCCACACCGTGAGCTGGATAAACAGCCACATCACCTTTTGAAAACTCTTTTTTGGTTGATGTCCCTTGTTTTACTCTGATTCTCTTGGATTTTTCACCCATTTGATAGCCCGCCTTTTCATTATAGAAACAATTAGCCCATTCTTGTTCAGGGAACCATATTTAAACAACCTTGTCAATCAAATGTTTTTTCAAATCTTATCGATCAGTGTTTTGATTGAAGGCGTTCATGGCGGAAATCACACCATTTTCAAGAATATGAAGACAGGCATTTGAGGCAGTATCCGTAGTTTTATCAAGAAAGCTCATTTCATCAGGAGAAAAACTGCCAAGAACATGACCGGTTATATCTCTTCCAGACAAGGGATGGCCAACACCCACCCGAACTCGGGTATAATCATTGTTGCCAAAGGCATCCATGATAGACCGGACACCATTATGGCCCCCATGCCCCCGGCTTTTCACAATCTTAATTTTCCCGAATTCAAGATCCATATCATCATGGACAATGATAATATCTTCGATCTCAATCTTGTAATATGAGGCAAATTTATGAATGGAAAGCCCGCTTCGGTTCATAAAGGTTAATGGCTTGATGAGAAACACATCTTTTCCCATAATCCTTGCTTTCACATATTCAGAATCAAACCGGGATTTATCAAATATAAGGTGGGATTTTGATGCCAGGGCATCAACGGCCAGGAAGCCGATATTATGGCGGGTTTGGGCATAGTCCTTTCCAGGGTTGCCCAGACCCGCAATAATTTTATATTTTGAATCCGACATCTACAACGGAATTATGCTTCAGCCGCTTTTTTGGAAGCAGGGGCTGCCGGGGCTTTTTCATCTGGTTCATCTTCCTCTTCGCCTTTTTCCTTGGCATCAGTTGACGGCGCTACAATGGTGATGACCGTAAAATTCGATTCATGGGGAATATAAATAAATTCGCCAAGATCAATATCTTTGACATGTATTGCATCACCGATCTCAAGATCCGTCACATCAATCTGGATGGTTGCAGGGGTATCCATCGGCTTGCAGACCACATCCAGTTCTCGCTGGATAATCTGGAGAAGGCCACCTTCCTTGACCCCTTTGCTCTTACCGATGGCTTCGACATGAACACTGACGGTAATTTTCTTATCCATGTCAATTTCCTGCAGATCGACATGCAAATAGTTCTGGCTGAAGATATCCATCTGCATATCTTTGAGCATCACAATTTTTTCTCCGCCTGAGCCGTCAATTTTGAGATTGAAGAAAAGGCCCATCGAACCGTGATCCCGGATAATTTTAACAAACTCAACCGTATCAATGGCCAGCATTGCCGGTTGTGTTTTCCCTCCATAGACAATGGCAGGTATGGCCTGTTTCGCTCTTAATTGTCTTGCAGCACCCTTACCGGTAGTTGCTCTTGGTTTTGCGGTTAATTCAATTAATTCCAAAGTTTTTTCCTCCATATCTGCATATATCCATGCAGAAGGCTATTAGATCCTTTTATTTTTTATACAAACAGAGAATGTACAGAATCACCCCTGTAACTGCGCATAATTGCCTCACCGACCAGTTTGGCAATGGAAAGCGTAATAATCTTGTCACACTGCTTTGCTTCTTCAGAAAGAGCGATCGTATCTGTAGCAACAAGAGAATTTAAAGATGATTTGTTTATTCTGTCAATGGCCGGTCCTGAAAGTACAGGATGCGTACAATATGCATGAACTGCTTTTGCACCATTTTCCACAATAACGCTGGAAGCCTCAGCCAATGTCCCTGCCGTGTCCACCATATCATCTATAATAATGGCGGTTTTGCCTTGAACATCTCCAATAATGGCCATGGCCTTTGCCTGGTTGGGCGCGCTCCTTCTCTTATCGACAATGGCAAGGCCGGCATTCAGTCGTTTTGCATAGGCCCGAGCCCTTTCAACACCTCCTGCATCAGGAGAAACAACAACCAGATTTTCCGGAAACCGATTCTTGATATCATCAATGATCACAGGCGCTGAATAAAGATTATCCACCGGGCAGTTAAAAAACCCCTGGATCTGTCCGGCATGCAGATCCATGGTGATCACCCTGTGAACGCCTGTACACTCAAGAAGGTCTGCCACCAGCTTTGCGCTGATGGGAACCCTGGGCGACACCTTTTTATCTTGGCGTGAATAACCGAAATAAGGAATGACTGCCGTAATTCTACTGGCAGACGATCGTTTAAAAGCATCGATCAGTAACAGCAATTCCATAAGATTATCGTTAACAGGGTAACTTGTGGATTGTATCACATAAA
>JAIFMF010000010.1 GCA_020048635.1 Desulfobacula sp.
TAAAAATATAGTCTTACACCATTGTCCCTATATCACGGGGACCGGGAATTTTCAATCGTTTCGGCAAAAGCCATCCTGCCCGCATAATTTTATTTCTCCTTGACAGGAAAAAAATTTTAATAGATGTATGGTTTTTTGATTAAAGGAATCAGAAGCTTAACTTCTCAGGAAACATAAAATGAATATTCACGCTATTGCTTCTCAGTGTAAAGAAGCCGCAATCCTCATGTCTGCGCTTTCAGGGCCCATCAAGGACGCTGCTTTAAAAACCGTAATCCAGTCTCTTTTAAAAAACTCAGATCGTATTTTTGAGGCCAATGCAAAAGACCTTGAGCAGGCCGAAAAAGACAAACTGGATGCTCCGTTGATGAAACGGTTGAAATTTGACCGCATAAAATTAACAGAAGTCTGTGACGGTATTGAAAGCCTTATAAAATTAGAAGACCCTGTGGGCAAAACCTTAAGTGCAAAAGAACTGGACAAAGGGTTACGGCTTTTCAAGGTGAGTCGCCCCATCGGGGTCATCGGGGTTATTTTTGAATCCCGGCCCGATGCCCTGGTGCAGATTGCAGCGCTCTGCCTCAAAAGCGGGAATGCAGCCCTGCTGAAAGGAGGGAAAGAGGCGTTTTTCACCAATCAGATGCTTTCTTCTTTGATCCTGAAAGCCGGGGTGGAATCGGGACTGCCGCAAGGGTGGCTGGGTTTGCTCGAAACACGGGATCATGTGGATCAGATGCTGAAACTTGAAAAGAGGGTGGATCTGATCATCCCGAGAGGCAGCAATGAATTTGTCCGCTATATTATGGACAATACCACTATTCCGGTACTGGGGCATGCCGACGGAATCTGTCATCTGTATATCGACCGGCTCGCTGACCTCACCATGGCGGTCAATCTTTCAATTGACAGCAAATGCCAGTATGTTGCGGTCTGCAATGCCGTTGAAACTCTCCTGGTTCATGAAGCGATTGCAAAAGAAATCCTCCCGGTTTTGAAAAAGGAACTGGAAGAAAAAGGGGTAGAGATTTTAGGATGTGAAAAAACCCGCAATATTATTGATGTTGAGACTGCAACGGAAGCAGACTGGAAAACCGAATATCTTGATCTAAAGGTTTCCATCCGGGTGGTGCCTTCTCTTAAAGCGGCCGTGTCCCATATTAATCGCTACGGGTCAGGTCACACCGACGGGATTGTGACCCGTGATAAAGAAAGGGCACTCTTTTTCATGAACCATACCGATACGGCAGATGCCTTCTGGAATTGCAGCACAAGATTCAGCGACGGGTTCAGGTTCGGTCTGGGTGCTGAAGTCGGAATCAGTACCAATAAAATTCATGCAAGGGGTCCCGTAGGCCTTGAAGGTCTCATGATATACCAGTGGCGCCTCATGGGTGACGGCCATAGGGTTGCAGACTATACCGGTGAAGATGCCAGGCCTTTTACCCATAAACCCATAGAAACAGATTTTGATCAGGAATAAGACATGCCGGAACAATTTTTAAACCAGGCCAAAAGGATTGTTGTCAAAATAGGCAGCAATGTCATTACGGCTGCAAATAGTTTGAATCTTGAGGTGATAGAAGCCATCTCCAATCAGATCAGTATGCTTATGGACAGGGGAATTGAAGTCATCCTGGTATCATCCGGAGCCCAGTCTGCAGGACTTCGGAAAATGGGAATGACGACCCGTCCGACGGAGATGCCCAAACGTCAGGCTATAGCCGCCATCGGCCAGAGCGGATTAATGATGGCCTATGAGAACAGTTTTGAACAGAGTGGTAAAAAGGTTGCCCAGATCCTTCTGACGGCGGAAGATTTGAATAACCGAAAACGCTATCTGAATGCAAGAAATACATTGAACACCCTGATTGAATGGAAAGTGGTTCCCATTATCAATGAAAATGACACCGTCATGATGGAAGAAATCAAGCTGGGTGACAATGATAATCTATCCGCCATGATTGCGCTTTTAATGGATGCGGATTTTCTGTTTATCCTCACCGATATCGAAGGCCTGTATGATAAGGACCCAAGACGGTTTTCCGATGCACAGCTTATTTCAAAAGTCACTTCATTTAAAAAAGAAATCGAAGAATTTGCCGGTCATATCCTCCCAGGTACTTTGGGTACTGGAGGGATGCTGAGCAAGATCAAGGCTGCAAAAAAGGTAACCTCGGCTGGCATTCCCATGATTGTGGTAAAGGGGAATGTAAAAAATATTCTGTTACGGCTTTTTGAGGGGGAGAAACAGGGTACGTATTTTGTACCGAAAAATAAAAAACTGGCCAGCAGGAAATGCTGGATTGCTCATACTATAGCCCCTAAAGGGAGCCTAGTGATTGATGACGGTGCTGTCCGGGCTGTTCGGGAAAATGGAAAAAGCCTTCTCCCCATCGGTGTCGTGAAGGTTGAAGGAGTGTTTGAAGAAGGGTCGCCGGTCGCTTTCAAAACATTAAGAAATGAAACTATCGGGATCGGGCTTGTTAATTACCGGTCTTCAGATGTTGAGCTGATTAAAGGGTTGAAAACTTCCCAGATCGAGGCCTGCCTTGGCAGCAAACATTATGATGAAATTATTCATCGAAACAATATGGTTTTAAAAGATCTTTTCTGATAAAAAATTTCATTTTGAATTTTGTAATATTGACAAAAGAAAATTCTGACTTTATCCTCAAGAAAATTTTACATTAATCAGGGACTAAGGAAACATCGGATGGCCAAGAGACTAACAATACAGGCGGCAGTTGAAGAATTTGAACTTTATGATCTCTATAATGATATTATTGAATCCTACGGTGATGAGCTGGAGGATCCAAGCCTTGTCTCTGACTTGTATGATCTGATTGATGAATATGAAGAAATCTTTGAGTTTTTCCCAGATTCGGATGGGGATTATACCGATAGCTTTGAGAGGAATTTAAAGGATGCCATCACAACGATTGTAGAAGAAAATGAAGCATTGTCCTTTGTAGATGATGATTTTGTTGATGAGGACGTACCTGAAATATTTGATGAAGACTTTGATGATTCAAAAGATTTTGATCTTGATATGGATGAAGAGGAGGAGGAAGATGAGGATGAGGAACCCGAAGATTATTGAACAATTCCAGACTCAAATTTTGATAAATCCAGGGAATCCTTTAATGAAATTCTGTCCCAGACTGTAGGTATAGGCCCCTTGGCAGGGGATCATAAGACAGTCTCCCACCTTGATATCTTCCCCAAAATAAGCATATCCAAAGACATCATGGGGTGTGCATAAAGATCCGAGAATATGACAGGGCTTTTCCGAAAGCTCGCTTCTGCTTAAATTCAATACCGGAAAATAATCGGTTTCAAAGCGTTCCCAGCCTATGACATTGGTTCCGGCATCGGTAATCACAAGGTCATGGCCTTTCTTATCGATGACCGAAAGAAGAAGATGCATGGAACTGTGGCAGATCCATCGGCCGGGTTCAAAACATATCCGGCAGTTTACAAAGGGAAAAAGATGGGTGTTGATAGCATCAAAAAGAGTTTTTGCAAACACTTTAATGGGTGTTCCTGGTATTCGGTAGTGGGAATGGCAATGGTTTTCAGATTTTGTTACCCCTTCTGCTGAAGGTTCTCCCATTGTATCCTGAGAATGAAGCCATTCTCCTTCTTCAGGCCAGTATCCGCCGCCGATGTCGATAAATTTAATGCTGCTGTTGAAATCTTGAGGCATTTGAGAAAGGGTTTGTCCCAGCAGGTTAATAAATTCCACCTGTCTGTCCGGTGTAAGGTTCCAGCTTGAATGAAACTGAAGACCCAAAAAGTTAATATAAGGAAGCGCTTTTACTTTTTTCCAGAATTCGGGCAGCATCTCCGGAACAATACCGAATTTTCGCCAGAGGCCGTTTGGGTTTGTGGTCAGGCGGATACCGACCCTGACGGAAGAAGAGAGATTCGACCCTGATAACAGGGCGGAAAGCCGGTCCAGTTCGCCGAAGCTGTCCAGAAGTAGAGTGACCCTGTCCCTGTGCTGAATGACAAGATTAAGTTCCTCATCTGTTTTTCCCGGCCCGCTGAAAATAATATCGTCTGCATTCAGGTTGAAAGCGGCTTTTAATTCAATGCCGCTGGAAACATCAAGGCCGAATCCGGATTCAAGAAGGGTTGCGGCGACTTCCGGATGATTATTGCTTTTTATTGCATAATAATAAGAAGTTTGATCAAAGTATGGGTTGAATGCCTGTGAAAATTTTTTTGCCTTTTCTCTCAAAACCGAGGCGTCAAGAATCCATAAGGGGGATCCATACTTTTGTGCAAGAGCGAGATACGTTTCTTTCTGATTGAAATAGGTTTTGACAAAATTTTCAAGCATATCCCTTTCAAGCATCAGAGTAGCAGGTGGTTGTTGCTCAGACATTAGCATAGATCTCCCGGCTTTTCTTTGTCTATTGAAATTTCAATCTTTTTTAATATTGCAATAGCCTGTGATTCGGGGGAACTTATCGTCGACGGGGCCATGATCACGTGCCCGAGGAGCCATGAATCATAATCTTTTGGCGGCAGTTTGATTTTGTGGCCTGGCTTTTTAGTCAAGTGGATGGCTTTGATCCGGTAGTCTTCCATAAGATGCCGGCAATTAACAGCTCTTAAAATCCCTTCCTCTTCTGCATGAATCCGTATGGCCACACAAGGTGAAAGGTTCTGGAGGTCAGGCAGAATCAGAGGTCGTTTTCCTGCAAAATCAAGACTGATGTTCAACATATCGAGGCCTGCACATTCCTTCAGCATATGGGGCAGGCAGTCTCCTCCGGGTCTTGGGGTCATCTCAATGAGCATCACCTTCTCATCTGAAATAATAAAATCCACCATGCAGAGCCCTCTTTTTATCCCAAGAGCGGTTGAGCCTTTGAGCAGGATTTCATGAAAATGGTTTTCAGGTATGGAATGGGGCAGGTCACAGGGCAGAATATAACCCAGGATGGTTCCAAACGGTTTTAAAGGGGATTTTATTTTTCTGACCAGCCGGATAATCCGCACAGAATTATTCTCAACAATAAAATCACAACTGTATTCAGGACCTTCGATATGTTCTTCGGCCAGCATGAGATGTTCATTGGAGGATGTCCGGTTAAAAATGGGGTTTTCAGCTCTATTCTTCAGTCCTTTTTTTATGGTCTCAAAAGCTGTATTACAGTCGGATTCGCTTAAACATCGGAATACCAGTTCGCTGCCGCTGCCGGTAAACGGTTTTAATACGCATCCTGTTGCTGTGGTGTTGAAAAATTCAACTGCTTCTGAAGCCGAGTTGACCGGAAATATCCGTGGGCACCCGATTTTATGATGTTGCCAAAGCTGCTTGGAAATATATTTGTCCCTTGCATTGCGTATGGCTTCTATGGATGGATAATCAAGGTTCAATTGACGGGCGATGAAGGATGCAGGCTCCATGGATTCGCAGTCAAAGCTGAAGATGCCATCCAGGGTCTGGCCCCATTTTTTAAGGTGCTTGAGCAAGGTATTGAGAACCAGGTTTTTGTCGGATAGCGGAACAAGGATCTCTTCGCCGTCTTTTGGAGACTCTTCATCGGCATTTTTCCGGATATCCGGGTGTGTAATGAAAAGAGCCCTTCCCGGGCAGGAAAGCCTTATCCACTGGATATAATCGGGAGTTGTGCCGGTTACTAATATTTTATGCTGCAATTTTGAAAGGAATGATAAGGGGGTTAAGCGCTTGAGGCTGAATAAATCCGAATGGATTGAGCATCAGATTGTTATTCAGGCCAGTCATCATCAGAATCCTTTTTTCTTTTGGGTGTTTTCCATAATTTTTTCTTTTTCTTATGGAGTTCTTTTTCATCTTCTTCGTCATAATAATCACGAAATTTCGGAGATTTCTGCCGTTTTTTTGTGTCTTTTTCCGAGTAATCAGAATCATAATTGCTCATGGAATATCCTTGTCTGTACCTGTTATCCTTTCCTCTATCAAAAGAGCTGTTGAGTTGCATCTAAGTACATGATCGTATTTTCTATATCATAAAAAATAAAGAGAACGCAAACATTATGGATAAAGAATATTTCGCTTGATTTTTTTTCTTTTGTAATCAATATTTTATTTAATTTCAATAGGATAGAATAAAATTGAGGGTGATTAAAGAATAAGTCTTTCAAAATTATAAAAAATCCTGTAAAAGATTACGTTTGATTAGCGGCAATACCCATAAAATTTTATGGGTAGATATTAACCTGTTAATGATGGTTTTATGCATTGTAGATTGAGATTTTCATGTTTATTCGGCAAGTTAAATACTCAAAAGATAATCTGGGATACCTTGTTTATTCCACAAGCGAGGGAATTGCAATTGATGCTGGGGGGGTAGAAGACATACTTTCTTTTGCAGAAAAGAATCACATCCGCATTAAATATGTCTCCAACACCCACTCCCACCATGATCATACTCCAGGTAACCCGGCACTACTTAAACGAACAAATGCTCAGTTTATCGATTGCAGACGGATAAATTCAGATCAGACCATAAAGCTTGATCAGGAAATTCTGGAAGTCATTCACACACCCGGACACACAGAGGATTCCGTGACCTTTAAAACCGATGAATTCATGGTCACGGGCGATACTTTGTTTAACGGGACTGTTGGTAATTGTTTCACCGGGGATTTCGAAACTTTTTTTTCTTCCCTGAAACGGTTGATCTCTTTTTCCGGTAATACAAAAATCTATGGCGGTCACGATTATGTGATCGAATCCATGGAAATTGCAAAGACCATTGAAAAAGATAACCCGAATATCGGGGAATATTTGAAAAAATACGACCCCCTGTTGATTGTATCCACTTTGGATGATGAGTTACGGGCAAATCCGTACATACGGTTTAACGCCCCGAGTATGATAAACAATTTAAAGAAAAGGAATCTGCCGGCAAATACAGAGTTTGAAAGGTTCAAGTCAATAATGGAAAACTATTGATTTGAATGTTTTAAACGGTTTGTTGCCCTTTTGCATGTCCTGATCGGCGTGCTCATGAGGGGCGGTTTGTTTTTTTGTTTTGGGCGTCCCGTAAATGCTCGGGATAATAATAACAAATATTTTTATTCATTATTGGAGACAACGTTAATGCTTGATAAAAATATTAAATTTGTGGGTGACTCTCAGGGTGATGAGTGCTTTGCTCTGGGAAGACAGCTTACCATTGAGTATTATGAATGTGGAGCTACGGCCTTCCTGGATAAGGTCTGTGTTGAGAACGCTTTATTAAAAGCAGCAAAGGATAGTGGAGCAACCATCATCAGCTCTTCTTTTCATAAGTTTGAACCCCAGGGCGTCAGTGGTGTTGTGGTGATAGCAGAATCCCATTTCACCATTCATGCATGGCCGGAACATGACTATGCAGCCGTGGACATATTTACCTGCGGAGACAGTATCGACCTGGAAGTTGCAGTTAATTCAATGAAAGAATCTTTTGAATCAGAGAATGTGGTCATTTCTTCGGATCAGAACAGAGGGATTATTTCCAAGCCTTTTGAACAACAGAATATTGGGGAGATTATCAGAAAATCAAAAATTTACCCCATCTCCTGGAAAAAAGAATATGAACGGAAAAATCCCTGGGGCGTTCTGGCCTCTTTTGATGTTTATGAGGCTGACCCTGAAATCATCAGGGATGCAAAACAGGTTGAACGGTTTGTCCATGAACTCAGCGATTTGATTGATATGAAACGATTCGGAGACTGTAAGGTCGTTCATTTCGGTGAGGATGAAAAGGTTGAAGGCTTTAGTATGACACAGCTCATCGAGACCTCTTTGATATCCGGTCACTTTGCCAATGCATCCAACACTGTATATCTGGATGTGTTTAGCTGTAAGTTTTACGATCCCCGCCAGGTTGCAGAGTTTGCCATGTCCTTTTTCAAAGGCGGTCATTACAAAATGCAGATCGCTTTAAGACAATAATTTCAACAGTGAATAAAAAAAGCCCGGCAATTGAAGTGTGAATCAATTGCCGGGCTTTTCAATTATGACGGAGGATAAAGATGAAAAACCATCATCAGATAAAGGACGGCTGGTTTTTTGAGATCTGTCCCATGTGGCCTGGGATGGGGTTTTCCCTTCAGATTGAAAAGGTTCTCTACAGCGGGGAAAGTCGATTTCAAAAAATTGATGTGTACCAGACCCGTCATCACGGGAAGATGCTCACCCTGGACGGGATTATACAATTGACGGAATCCGACGAATTCGCTTATCAGGAAATGCTGGCCCATGTTCCTTTATTTGCCCATCCGAATCCTGAAAATGTTCTGGTTATCGGAGGCGGGGACGGTGGTATATTAAGAGAAGTCTGTCGTCATGACTGTGTAAAAGATGTTGATTTCTGTGAAATTGATGAAGAGGTGATCCGGGTTTCAAGGCAATTTCTGCCAACCCTCGCCTGTGGGTTTGACGATTCAAGAATCAATATCCATATCGGTGACGGCAATGCCTTTGTCCTTGGAAAAAAAAAACAATATGACGTTATTATCGTTGATTCTTCCGACCCTATCGGCCCTGGGGATGTTCTCTTCAAAAAACCATTTTACGAGGGTTTGAAAGCTGCATTAAAACCGGGTGGAATTGTTGCAACCCAGGGAGAATCCATCTTTCTTCATAAAGAATGGGTCATCCATCTTGCAAAAATCACAAAAGAACTCTTTATAAAACAAGGATATTCCTGTATCATGGTTCCTACATATCCGGGCGGTAATATCAGTATTTGCCTTGGATCACTCGGGCCTGAGCTTAATAAACCGGGAAGACAAATCCCGGATCAACTTCAGGAGCAGTTGAGATATTACAGCCCGGAAATACATGAAGCTTCTTTTATTTTACCCCATTTTGCAAAAAAGATGCTTGAGGACATATAGAAAAAAAAGAGCGGTCCCTTATGCCGGATGAATTTAATCACCAGGTGACGATCGAGCCTATAAAATCCGCTTTGACGGAAGATTTGAAAGCCCTTTACAAAGATGCGGGATGGTGGGATCCTTCCTACGACTTGAACCCTGGGTTTTTAAACTATATAGTTAAGGATTCAGCCGTTTTTGTGGGGGCATTTTATAAAAAAAAAATGATCGGGATGGGCCGGGCCCTTTCCGATCTTGTAAGTGATGCTTATATTCAGGACGTTACAGTTTTAAAAACTCACAGAGGAAAAGGAACAGGTAAAAAAATCATCAAAGCCTTGATAGAAGAACTCAAAAAAAAAGGAGTAGACTGGATCGGGCTTGTTGCAGAACCCGGAACCACTGCCTTTTACAAGGAACTGGGATTTGATGAGATGAAAGACCATATTCCTCTAAGATATAAGGATTCATAGAATGTATACGCCTGAAGCGGTTTCACACTTACATCAAAAAACACAATTTCCAAAATTCAACCGGTTTGAACTAAAAGACAAAGAACTTATTCACGCCTATATCGAAAGATTCAACCCCGAGTCCTGCGAATATAATTTTTCAAACCTCTTTGCCTGGCAGGAGGCTTATGACCTTTCCTTTACCCTCTACCAGGGACGGCTTCTGATTTATGATGGAATAAGCCAGTGCGCATTCATGCCACTTGGCAATGCATTGTATCCTGAAGAACTGGTTGTTTTGGCCCTTCAACTCAAAAGCAATGGGCTTAGGCCGTATTTTGGCCTTATCACTTCAGATTATCTGAAAAAATATCCTGACATTGAAAACTATTTTCTTGTTAATGAAGAGCGCGATTATGCAGAATATCTCTATGAGGTAAAAAGCCTGTGCGATCTTACGGGAGAAAAGCTGCATAAAAAAAAGAATCTGATTTCCCAGTTCATGCGATCTTATCCTGATTATCAGGTTCATGAGATTAAAGGCGAATTAAAAGCCAAATGCAGTTTGTTTGCAAAAGAGCATTTAAACAGCCAGAAAAAACAATCCAGAGACCTTTTGCAGGAGCTTTCAGCCATAGAAATATCCTTCAGATATTTTGAAGCGCTGGGCCTTGACGGGCTTGTTATCACTGTGGGCGGAAGACTTGTCGCATTTTCCGTTTTCAGTCGTTTGAATGCGTCCACCTATGATATCCAGTTTGAAAAATCAGATCCGAACTTTAAGGGTGCAGCGCAGGTTATCAATCACGAGACGGCAAAATATCTTCAGGATATCTGTCAATATGTCAACCGGGAGCAGGACCTCGGTATCAAGGGACTTCGGCAGGCAAAAATGTCTTATGATCCTGTAAAATTGATCACATTCTCTAATCTTTTTTTAAATTAATACGGAGCGTTTTTGTGGAACTGATAAATTCTTTAATCGAGTTCGTCCTGCATCTGGACAGACATCTGTTTGATCTGGTCGGCGCTTATGGAAGCTGGGTTTACGGAATCTTATTTGTTGTTATTTTTGCAGAGACGGGATTCGTTGTTACCCCTTTTTTACCCGGAGATTCTTTGCTTTTTGCCGCAGGTGCCATTGCAGCGACCGAAGCGCTTAATCCACATATTATTTCGTTGATCCTGATCATTGCTGCAATTTTAGGAGATACAGTCAATTACGCCATTGGGTTCTATATCGGTCCAAAGGTGTTCAGCAAGCCCAGATCTCTCCTGTTTAATCCTGAACACCTTGAACGGACTCACCGGTTTTATGAGAAATACGGAGGGAAAACCATTATAATAGCGCGCTTTATTCCCATTATTCGTACCTTTGCTCCTTTTGTAGCAGGGATAGGCAAGATGAGCTATCTGCATTTTGTTTTCTATAATGTATTCGGAGGGATATTTTGGGTTCTTGTCTTTGTATACGCAGGTTTTTTTTTCGGAAACCTGCCCATGGTCAAACGTAATTTCAGTTTGATTATAATCGCTATTATTATCATCTCCGTGATACCTGTTTTTATTGAGTTTATCAGACACTGGAAAGAGAAGAACGGAAATAAAAAAGCATTGTAATTTTTGATAAAATCATAGATTCTTTTATTTAACAAAATCAATGCAAAAATATGGTCTATGGTATTTGATAAATTAAAATTCAGAAACAGGCTTTTAATCACCTTTCTATTTGTGTTTATTCCTTTAATTCTGATGGGAAGTGCTGTTGTATATTACCAGGTCAAAAAAATACTTCAGAACAGTATAGAAAAAGAACTGCAAGACAAGACCGATGCTTTGACCAATCTGATCAGAACCTCTGCCTCAATATCCATTAAAACCCGATTGCATGCCATTGCCGAAAAAAATATGAACATTGCACAGCATTATTATGAACGGTATATGTCCGGCAGTCTGAGCAGATCCGAAGCCATCGACAGGATTGAAGAGATATTCTTAAGTCAACCCATCGGTATCAGCGGCTATATTTACTGCCTGAACAGTAAGGGCATTGTTGAAATTCATCCCAATGACAAGGTAAAGAATACAGACGTATCCGGCTTTGAATTTGTCCGGCGTCAACTTGAAACCCGAAACGGATACCTGGAATATAACTGGAAAAATCCGGGAGAAGACAAGGAAAGACCAAAAGCACTTTATATGGCCTATTTTGAGCCTTTTGACTGGATTATTTCTGTTTCATCCTACCGGGAAGAGTTTTATCACCTGGTGGATATTAATGATTTCAGGGATAATCTCCTTCCCCACAAAACAGGTGATACAGGAGATGTCTCTGTTCTATCCGAAGACGGCACCATGCTGGTTCATCCAGATATCCAGGAGCTGAACGTCTCTCATCAATCAGCGTATCCAGACGAATTATTTAAACAGATACTTCAGGAAAAAAATGGAAAAATAAAATATTCCTGGACAAATCCAGGTGAGCAAAGAGCCCGGGGGAAACTTGTTATTTTCAAACACCTGCCGGAGTATAAATGGATTATGGCTTCTTCTATTTATGTAGAAGACGTTTTTATGCCCATAAATATCTTTAGAAATGTTTTAATCTTTATTTTGTCAGTCATTGTTTTATCCTCTGTCGGGATCACCTATTTAATCAGCACATCCTTAACAAAACCGCTTGTTTCTGTAATGAAAAAACTTGAAGAAGGTGCTGGAGGTAATTATTCTGTTCGTATGGATGAGGGGAAATCCGATGAGTTTGGTCAGCTTGCCCGGCATTTTAATTCTTTTATGGAACAACTGGAACAAAGCCAGGAACAGATCAAAACCGAGATCGGGAAAAATATTGAAATCCAGGCAGCCCTTGTTGAGAATGATTTAAAACTTCGAAGTCTGTTTAATCAATCCTTTCAATACACAGGAATACTATCCCCTTCAGGCATACTTGAAGAAATAAACCAGAGTGTTCTTGAATTTGCCGGATGCTCTGCCGAGGAAGTCAGGTATAAACCATTTTGGCAGGCACCCTGGTTCCGACATGATCCAGATGTTCAGCGACAATTGAAAGAAGCAATAAAAGTGGCCATAGAAAAAAATTTTGTGCGATATGAGACCACCAGTATTTCAAAACAAAACGAGATCAGGAATATCGATATCTCCATAAAATCCGTTTTTAATGCTTCCGGGGAAGTCGCTTTTATTATGACGGAGAGCCGGGATATTACAGAATACAAACTGGCTGCCAGGGAGCGAAAAAATATGGCTGTTCAACTGGAAAAGTCCCAGAAAATGGAAGCCATTGGAACGCTTGCCGGCGGCATTGCCCATGATTTCAATAATATTTTGTCCGGAATTCTCGGTTATGCACAGTTGGCGGAAATGAATCTTAGCAGTCCTGTAAAGGCAAGGGGGCACCTGTCACAGATTATGAAAGGTGCCCATAGAGCGGCTGAACTGACTCAACAGATTTTGACCTTCAGCCGCCGGGCTGAATTTGAGAAACAACCGTTAAGTCTCTATCTTGTTATAAAAGAAGCCTTGAAATTATTGAGATCATCCATTCCCTCCACCATCGATATTACTGAAACCATTGCTGCAAAATCTAAAATTCTTGCAGATCCGACCCAGATGCATCAGGTAATTATGAATCTTTGTACTAATGCATATCATGCAATGGGTGAAAATGTTGGAACCCTGTCGGTACGGCTAAACGAAAAGGTGATTTCAGATGAAAGCGATGTGTTTGGTCAGAAAATAAAAGAGGGAAAATATCTTGAACTAGAAGTTACGGATACCGGTCACGGGATGGATGATGACATTTTGAAAAAGGCATTTGACCCCTATTTTACAACAAAGGAAATCGGTAAGGGCACAGGTTTTGGTCTTGCTCTGGTCCATGCCATTGTTGAAGAGCATGGCGGCTATATCAATGTGCAAACCCAGGTTGGAAAAGGTTCAAGCTTTTATATCGGTCTGCCTGTCGTCGAAGACCCGGATTCAAGCTGGCATATGGACATAAAAAATGAAAAAACTTACAAAGGCGGATCAGAAAGAATCATGGTGGTGGACGATGAAGAAGATATCCGGATGATTCTTCAGGAGTTTTTAACGATTGCCGGCTATAAGGTCAGCATCTTTGAAAACGGTGCCAGAGCTTTTAAAGCCTTTCTAAAAGACCCGGATCAATTTGATCTTATTGTAACGGATATGACCATGCCTCAGATGACAGGGGGAGAACTGGCCGGTAAAATATTAAGTATTCGTAAAAACTTTCCGGTTATTCTATGTACCGGATACAGTGAAACGGTTTCAGAAGCCGAAGCCTTTGAAATCGGAATACGCAGATACCTTCAAAAACCTTTCTCCAACGAAGACCTTGCCGTATCGATCCGGGAGATACTGGATGCTTCCAAATCAAAGACTTAGCTCCCCAGATGCTTCTCAAACATCTGGGCCAGCTCTGAAATTGAAAACGGTTTTTCAAGGCCGGCAGTAAACCCGAATTCTTCAGGATTTGCAATGGCGGCATCTTCAGAATATCCACTGGCGACAAACACAGGAATAACAGAATTTACTTTTCGTATTTCCCTTACAGTTGCCTTTCCGCCCATACCTCCCGGAACCGTAAGATCAAGAATAATAGCCCGGACAGACAGGTTTTTATCCGTGAGGGTTTTCAATGTTTCCAACGCCTCACGGCCGTCAGTGAATGAAAAGGGTGAGCATAAAAAGCAGATTGACATTGGATAAAAACCGACTCAGCCTTTTTCGCTCATCATTGAGTCTGTTCTGGGCTATGAGGCGGGACTGCTGATTTAAGACTTTTGCTTTTTCAAAAGCATTTCTTATCCTGGAGTGAATGATAGAGGCTGTTGTTCCGGAATCAGGCTCAAATCCTGAGACGCCTTCGGTTATCCAGAACATTATCAAGGGATACCAGTTCCCTGATCAGGGTGTCGGGGAGGTTTTGTCCCACAGATCTTAAGGTGGTATTGGTGATAAAAATGGTCACAATAACTGCAGCAATGGAAATGAAAATGGAAAAAAAACAACAGCATTTGTGAAACGGGCCAGTTTTTTTTCATTTGGCTTCCTTTACTGTCATTCCCTTTTCCCGGTAAAATCGTTTTGCTCCCTCATGAAGAGGGATAGACATAGGACGAAAAATACCTGGGACTAAGTAAGGATAGGCTTGATGGATTTTTTCGGCCACATCTTTATGAATAGGGACAAGAGAAATACCGGACCTTATCAATTTTATAACCGCATCCATGGGTGCTCCTGCCATTATCACAAACCCCTGGAGTTCCCCATTGACTATTTTGTCTTCATCAATAGTAATCTTGTGGCGCTTATGCATGTAGACCCTTGATGGTTTGGTCACAGCAAGATTTGTGTCGAGTCGCTAATCGTCGTGCTTTTTTATCAAATCTTGAAATAAAACCGCAATGACGACACAAGGGTTCAATCAGTTCTCCCTTATTAAAATGAGCCGTCATGTTTTGGGCACGGGGTAAAGAAAGGATCTCTTCAAGGGGGGTTACAAGGCAATTTCCGAGTACAATCTCACCATTGCCATCCAGGCAGCAGGGGATGACATCGCCATTTGCCAATATTCCGCAATGATGGGTGAGCCCATAGCAATACCCTTTTTCGCTGCGGAAAGAGTGAGTCAAAGAAGGCCATTGGAATTGAGAATCAAAATTCAGATAGAGTCTGCCTTGAAGATGAAAACTTTTTTTCCATTGGATATCTATTTTTGACACATCAAAATTAAATAGAGACTGAAAAAATTGAAAGGTCGGCGAATGTTCAATTTTATCAAAATTCCAGAATCGAAGGTTAATATACAGTTCGGGTCGGGCAATCATAGCTTTGCAGCAGAACTGATGGATACCTGAAAGAAGCTTATGACAATCATGCGATACATGCGGAAAATCCAAAGCCTGGAGAGATATATTAATTTGTCGGATTGTGTTTTGTTTCAGGATTTCTTTTCTTTTTTTATAGAGAAGGGTGCCGTTGGTGGTTATCTGAACCGGAACTTCCCACACCGTCAAAAGATCGCAAATGGCATCAAATTCCGGGTGAAACAAAGGTTCGCCGAGCACATGCAGACATACCGATGATGCAATTTTTTTAATTTGAGGAAGAATCCGAATAATCCGGTCAATTGTCATAGTTTGAGGGGGACGAGAGCGAGGCAGGCAAAAAGGGCACGCAAGATTACAAATATTACCGATTTCAAGATAGATTCTTTCAAGTTTAATCATAATGAAAGTCGATAGACGAACCTTCTCCGAAAATTCGGATTTACAAAAAAAATTATTTCCGCCTCACATCCATCAATAGGTATATCAATAATCATATAGCACTGCTCAACCAAATACCCATTTAGTCAAAAAAATACTTTTTTTACCCATGTCTATCTCACCTTTCATGCACTGTGATCAACCCTCTTTTTCTCGCTCTTCCTGGATCATTGCCCGTAATCATCCAGAACCCTTCTTACTTCATGTGCCAGGGCGGATATGGTGATCGGCTTCATGAGAAATCCCCTGATACCCATTTCCCTGGCAAGGTCCTCATTAATACGCTCGCTAAATCCAGTGCAAATGATGATCGGAAGGTCGGGTCTCATAGAGAGCATCTCCCTTGCAAGGACATCTCCAGTCATGTGCGGCATGGACATATCGGAGATAAGAAGATCATAGCGGTCCGGATTTGCTTTGAATTCTTCCAAGGCATCAAGGCTGCTGTTGATTTCACAGACAGTATACCCGAGACGTTCGAGTATCTGTCTTTCAATACTGGATATTACTGCTTCATCATCAACCAGCAGGATATGTTCACTACCGCCCTCAACAGCTACTTTTTCAGAACTCGATTCAACCATATCCGACTTGGCCATCAAA
>JAIFMF010000209.1 GCA_020048635.1 Desulfobacula sp.
TCGCTTTTCTTTTTGTGATTTTTTACCGGGACTGGAGGCTTGCCCTGGGCGCTTTTATTGTCCTGCCCCTGGCCTTTTACCCCATTGTTCTTTTTGGCCGCCGGGTCAGAAAATTTTCAATCGGTTCCCAGGAAACCATGGCAGATCTGAATTCATTTTTACATGAAACCTTTTCCGGCAGTAAAATCATTAAAATATTCAATCTTGAGAGCCTGGAAAAACTGCGATTCAGAGAAAAAACCGGCTTACTTTTCAGGCTTGAGATGAAAAAAATTACCGCAAATGCCCTGTCATCACCTATCATGGAGTTTTTAGGGGGACTTGGAATTGCCTTCATCATCTGGTTCGGCGGCATGCGTGTGATCAACGGAACCTCCACGCCCGGCACTTTTTTTTCATTTCTGACAGCGGTCATGATGCTCTATGATCCGGTTAAAAAATTGTCCCGGCTGAACAATACCATACAGGAAGGGGCGGCTGCGGCAGCAAGGATTTTTGATGTGCTGGAAGAAGAATCCCCCATCCTGGAAAAAGAAAACCCTGAGATGCTTGCCGGAAAAATCCTGGATGTTGAATTTGATCATGTGAGCTTTGCTTACACGCCAGGGGAAGCCCCGGCTCTGAAGGATATTCATCTCAGGGTAGCTCCCGGTGAAGTTCTCGCTCTTGTGGGCATGAGCGGCGGCGGGAAAACAAGTCTTGTCAATCTGGTGCCGCGGCTTTATGATGTGACCAAAGGAGCTGTCCGCATCGCAGGCAAAGACGTGAAAGACCTGTCTGTCAGATCGTTGCGGGATCATATTTCCATCGTGACCCAGGAGCCCATCCTGTTTAACGAATCGGTTCGGGACAATATCCGGTATGGAAAGATGGATGCTACGGATATTGAAATAGAAGATGCAGCCAGATCAGCTTTTGCTTACGATTTTATAGAAGGCTTCCCAAAGGGATTTGATACCGTCATCGGAGAACTTGGGTCAAGGCTTTCCGGCGGAGAAAAACAAAGGATCTGTATTGCAAGAGCCCTGCTCAAGGATGCGCCCATCCTGATTCTGGATGAGGCCACGTCGGCCCTGGATTCACAGGCCGAACGGGTGGTTCAAAAAGCTTTGGAAAACCTGATGAAAGGCAGAACCACCTTTGTGATTGCCCATCGGCTGTCCACCATCGACTATGCGTCACGGATCGTTCTGCTTAAAGGTGGGTCCATAAAAGAACAGGGCACCCATGATGACCTCATGGCCCTGAAAGGTGAATATTTTAAACTCCAGACCCTCCAGTCGGTTAAAGGGTTTGAATGATGAAAGGAGAAAACAATGGCAATTTCCGATGAATTACTGGAAATACTGGTTTGCCCCAAATGCAAGGGTGATATTTATCAGAATGAGAAAAAAGACGGGTTGATCTGCGATGCCTGCAAGCTTATCTATGAAATCCGGGATGATATCCCCATCATGCTGATTGATGAGGCAAAACCGATTTAAATCATGAGTATTCCCAAACATCCTGAGCCGGCAAAACTTGTGATCGGCTGCATCATGAATGACAAAGCCCTTGTTGAAAGCCTTTTCCCTTTTCTGGAAAAAGAATTCGGTCCTGTTGACATGATCAGCCAATGGCTTGATTTCGCCTATACAGACTATTATTACAAGGAGATGGGGATTCCATTATTCAGGAAAGTGTTTGTGTTCAAACCCCTCATCGCCCAGGAGGATCTTGCCCGGATCAAGGAAACCACCAATGAGATCGAAGAAAGGTTTGCCATATCCGGGAAAAGAAATATCAATATCGATCCGGGCTATCTTGTGTCATCCCGGTTTATCCTTGCAACGGGCAAGGAATATTCTCACAGGATTTATATCGGCAGAAATATCTATGCAGACCTGACCCTGATGTATTCAAAAAAGGAAGGGTTTAAGGTTCTGCCCTGGACGTACCCGGATTATGCATCGGAAAGCATGATATCGTTTTTATCAAAGGTCAGGGATAAATACCTCCTGGATTTAAAGGCAGAAAAAGGAAAAACACATGATTAAGAGCATGACCGCGTTTTCGCAGGTCTCCCATACCAATGAATCCCTTACCGTGGATGTCACTGTCCGTTCCTTCAATTCCAAGTCCCTTGATATCGCCTGCTATTTTCCTGAATCCTGCCAGGCCTTTGAAGAAGATATCAAAAAGATCATTGCAAAAATTCATGACCGGGGAAGAATAGAGATCAGGCTTTCTATCAAAGATGAGGCAAAGGATCTGGAACAGTTTGAAATCGATGTCCCCAGAGCCCTTTCCTATTATCAGGCCTTAAAAAAAATCAAAGAAGATCTGAATCTTTCCTCCGACATCACCCTGGATCATATACTCACGGCCCGTAACGTGATTGTCCCGTCGACAAAGGAAACCGATAAGGGAAGCCTGTGGAAGGCTATTTCGCAGTGCATTGAAACGGCGAGCACAAACCTGGATTTCATGCGAAGACAGGAAGGAAAAAATCTTCATGTGGATCTTGCCGCAAGAATGGATGAAATTGAAAAAAATATAAAAGAGATCGAAATTGATGCAAGGGGAGTCCCTCTCATTTACAAACAGCGTCTCATGGAACGGATCGCTTTTTTGACTTCCGATAGCGAAGTGCTTGACCCTGTCCGGATCTCCCAGGAAGCGGCCATCCTGGCCGACAAGAGTGATGTGTCGGAAGAAATCACAAGAATTTACAGCCATATCAAACAATGCAGGGAAATCCTTGAATCTGAAGAGCCGGGAGGAAGAAAGCTTAATTTTCTGATCCAGGAATTCAACCGGGAATTTAATACCATTGGATCGAAGGCTGGGAACGCATCTTTATCCCATAAGGTGGTGGATTTAAAATCAAAGCTTGAAAAGATTCGTGAACAGGTACAGAATATTGAATAATTTTAAATACAGACATCAGGATGGAACTATGGAACAACTGCTTTTAAATTTAGGTTTTGGAAATACAGTGGTGGCTGAAAAGGTTGTGGCCATCCTGTCTCCCAACTCATCCCCCATGAAACGGGTCAAGGACGAGGCAAAAGAGGAAAAACGCCTCATTGATGTGACCCATGGACGAAAAACCAGGTCGGTTATTGTTATGGAAAGCAATCATATCATTCTTTCCGCCATCCAGGCCGAGACCCTCTCAAGCCGTTTTGAATCCCTGGTAAGCCCGCAGCCGGAAGTATAAGCAATGGCCGGAAAAGGAAAACTCTTTGTTGTGTCTGCGCCCTCAGGGGCAGGGAAAACAACCCTTATCCGACAGGTGTTGAAACAGTTTGGAACCCTATCCTATTCCGTGTCCCATACCACCAGAGCACCCAGAGGGAATGAAAAGAACGGCCTTGATTATTTTTTTATCAGCGTTGCTGAGTTTGAGGAAAAAATTGACAAGGATTTTTGGCTTGAATGGGCAAAAGTTCACGACAATTATTACGGCACGTCGAGATCATTTGTAGAAGACCGCCTTCAAAAGGGGGAAAGTCTTCTTCTGGATATAGATGTCCAGGGGGCAGAACAGATCATGGCATCGGGGCTGAACCCGGTGTCCATCTTCATCATGGCGCCCTCTTTTGACGTTTTGTCCAGGCGTCTTAAAAACCGGGGTACGGATTCAGAACAGGTCATTGAAAAACGCCTTGAAAACGCAAAGGCAGAGACGGCTCTAAAGGACCGATATCAATATGGGGTGGTCAATGATGACCTTGATACGGCCTTAAAAGAACTCTGCTCCATTTTTAAAAAAGAGATGGACAATGAAAGATAATACCGATCTTCTTTTTGGGTTCCATTCGGTTTTTGAAGCACTGAGGGCCGAAAAAAGAACCTTTCACAGCATAATGATATCAAAAAAAAGAACCGGCGAGAGAATCGAAAAGATCGAAACAATCGCAAAAGATCGGCGGATCAAAATCGAAATCGTTGACCCGAATGTTCTCGACAAGATGACTGAATTTTCAAATCACCAGGGAATCGCAGCCGGAACTTCTTTTTTCCCTGTAAAAAGTGCGGCTGAAGTTGTGGATCAAATCGGTGGGAATGAAACGCCTTGTTTTATCCTTGTCTTGGAAAATATTGAAGACCCTCATAACCTTGGAGCGCTTATCAGAACTGCGCTCTCTGCTGGTGTGGATTTTATTCTGATCCCCAAAGACCGGTCTGCAGGTCCTTCCTCCACGGTATCCAGAAGTTCGGCAGGTGCCATGGAACATGCGGATATCTATATGATCACCAATACCGCTTCTATTCTAAAGTCCCTGAAGGAAAAAGGGGTCTGGGTTTTCGGTTTGGATGCAGACGGTAATAAGTCTTTATTTGATGCGGATCTTAAAGGCCATATCGCCCTTGTCATTGGTGGGGAAAATAAAGGGGTCAGGCCTCTTGTGAAAAAAGAATGTGATTTTCTTTTGTCCATCCCGAATAAAGGAAAGCTCAATTCGCTCAATGCATCGGTGGCCGGTGGAATTGCTATGTATGAAGCCCTTCGGCAGAGAAATGACATCAGAAAATAATCTCGGAAAAACAAAGCCTGTCGTTATCCGGATGCTTGAGGCGCTGCTCTTTCCAAAAAAATGTCTGAAATGCGGTATCTATATGGAGGAGGACGGAGTGCACCCCCATACTCTGGAATCCTGTTTCTGCGGGCATTGCATGAAAGAAGGAGTCCATCCCATTACCCCGCCTTTCTGCATATCCTGCGGTATCCGCTTTCATAACAGCTTTAATGAAAACCATGTGTGCGGCGTTTGTTTGAAAAATCCGCTGAAACTCGGTCAGGTCAGGGCTGTGGCTGAATATAAGGGCATTATTCAGGACGGCATCCAGTTGTTCAAATACCATTCAAAACTGTCCATTGCAAAAATTTTTGAGCATCTGCTGTTTCAGACCTTTCTGCAACATTATGACAAATTGCCGATTGACCTTATCATGCCCATGCCCCTGCATAGGGCAAAAATGAGAAAAAGGGGGTTCAACCAGGCGTATTTTCTTTCCCGTAATTTTAAAAAACTGTATCAACATTCTTTTCACCGCCTGCCGTCCTGGGATATGGATATGGATTCCCTGGTCCGGATAAAAAAGACATTACCGCAAACCGGCTTTGACATTGAAGAAAGGAAAAGAAATTTAAAAAATGCATTCAAAATTATCCGTGAAGACCGTATAAAGGCTAAACACATTCTTCTTGTGGATGATGTGTTTACCACCGGTGCCACCTGCAACGAAGCTGCAAAGGAGCTGCTGAAAAAGGGGGCAAAAAGAGTGGATGCCCTGGTTCTGGCAAGGACCTGAAACATCCCAAAGGCAATGGAAGCAACAATAAGGATCGAAGGAAATATATCATGATAAAAGGAAATTTTATCAACACCAGCCAGGGATTTTTCCATTACCATGTGCGCGGAGAATCAGACACTCAGGTGCATTTCTGCCACGGCAATTCCTTGAGCGCCGGAACCTATCTTCCTTTTTTTGAAAAACTTGCCCATCATCATCTGAAGATTTTTGCCCCGGATTTAAGAGGTCACGGCTATTCTACAAAAGAGAAGACCGACCGCGTCGATAACTGGGATATATTTGTAAAAGATCTTGAACAGTTTGTCTTAAGCATTACCCATCCCCCTGTCATCGGGATCGGCCATTCCATCGGGGGCTATTTTACCTATGCAGCCGCAGCACTTTACCCTGATCTTTTTTCAAAGATTATCTTATTAGATCCCATTATTCTTCCGCAAAAAATTGTCTGGCTCTGTGCTTTGGCCAGAAAAACAGGGCTGGATGCAAAACACCCGCTTCCCAGAATGACCCGGAAGAAAAAATTTGAGTTTAATTCTAAAGAAGATGCATTGGAACATTATTCGGGCAAGGGCATGTTTAAATCCTGGAAATCTGAATTTGTGAAGGCCTACGTAGACACCGCGATTGAACAGGAGTCCGCAACTACATGGGAACTCTGCTGTTATCCTGAATTTGAAGCCCGGATCTATGAATCCGTGCCCTTTGAAACATGGCGGTTTGCCAGCCTGATCAAAATCCCAGTCTTAGTGGTAAGGGGAGGAAAATCTGACCTGTTTTATGATCAAGCCGGCAAGAAGTTGGCAGAAAAAATAAAAAATTGCCGTTTTGTTACACTTGAACATCTCGGTCATTTTCTGATGATGGAAGACCCGGACAAAGTTATCGATACAATTCTGCCTTTCATTCAGAGTAAATAAACAAGTTCTGTATTAAATCAATGTTCCCCATGTTCAAAGAACACATCATCACGTTTTGATGATCTTATCTGCAGAACCTTCCATTCCGGCCCGAAGCGTTTCATTCAGCCCGGGTATTATCATTTCAAACCGGTTATCGATCACTGTATAATCATAATAGCCAAGCCGTCCCAGAGGTCGAATCTTGAGGATATCGATTTTTCCATCATTACCGATGAATTCATCATGAATATGAATGCCGACCACAAGACCGATAATAATATCCACCGTTCCCATGCTGCTTTTGCCCGGCAGCCGCAGGGTCTGGTAGTACCGGCATTCAAACTGGATGGGGGATTCAGCCACCCGGAACGGCTTGACAAGTGTTGAAGGGGCTTTGGTGACGCCTGCCAGCTCGAATTCATCGATCCCGTAAGGCACTTCCTGGGCTGACAGGTTTACGGCTTCCCGAAGTTCATAGGTTGCCATATTGTAAACAAATTCCCCGGTCTGTTCGGCATTGATGGTGGAGTCTTTGCGATTTCCGAGCGTGTTCTGATTGGCGGCAAACATGACATAGGGTGGATCAAAGGTCAAATTTTGAAACTGGCTGTAAGGGGCAAGATTAGATACTCCGCCCGGGCTGAGAGTAGAAATCCATCCGATGGGACGGGGCACCACGCATGATTTGAACGGATCAAACGGCAGTCCGTGGTTCCTATTTTCAAATTGATAAAACATTTTAAATGTCAGCTCCTTATCTGATTCATATCTGTTTTTTTGTTCTGCTGTTAATTCCATGGAATTCCCAATTTTAAATGAACCCGTGCTTTTTGGCTTCTTCCGTCAATTGATCTCTGAACTTCGGATGTGCGATTTGAATGAGGGCAACCGTCCGTTCCGGCACACTCCTGCCCCGGAGCCAGGCTGCACCATATTCCGTGACCACATAATCGGTGATGCCCCGGTGAAGGGTTACAGGCGAGCCTGTGGGTGCAAAGGGGACTATGGTGGACATGGTGCCGTCTTTTGCCGTTGACGGGCAGGCGATAATGGATTTTCCAAGGCCATCAAACCCCTGCCTTGCGCCCATGGCCGTATCGAACTGGCCTCCGGGGCCGGAATACTGCCTGAAACCAATGCCTTCGCTATATACCTGACCGAAAAAATCCACCATCATACAGGTGTTGATGGATACCATTTTTGAGTTTTGGCGAAGCACTGAGGGGTGGTTGACCCAGGGCCCGCGGAAAAACTGGATAGCCACATTGTTGTCCACCCAGTCATAGAGAGCCTTTGACCCGAACACAAAGGTAGCAATGAATTTGTCTTTGCAGAACGCTTTTTTCTTGTTTGTAATGACCCCCATCTCATACAAGTCCATCATGGAATCGGTGATCATTTCCGTATGGATGCCCAGATCTTTCTTGTAGGTCAGAGCATGGGCAACAGCATTGGGGATTTCCCCGATACCAAGCTGAAGGGTGGATTCATCATCCACAAGATCAGCAATAATGGAGCCGATCTGAAGATCGATGTCGCCTGGAATTTTTTTCGGGATGGCTGGCAGATCAATCTCGTTTTCCACAAAGAAATCAACGTCTTTGACATGAACTTCCACATCTCCGAAGATGCGGGGAAGGGTAGGGCTGACTTCCAGAATAACCAAATCGGCCTTTTCAAAAATGTCTTTTTCATAGGATGTGCCAAGACCGAAACAGACAAATCCATGTTTGTCCGGTGGTGTGCAGGAGCCGAAAAATATATTGGTTTTTCTTGCTTCATTATGGCCTGTGGCAATGTTGTGCAGCAGGTTGGGAACAAAATGGACCACGCCTGATTTGGCTGCAAGCCCGGCCCTGGCGCCGCCGCCGTGAAACCAGGAACAAAGCTCGAAATGCCCTTTCATGGCAGGATTGGTGAAAAATTCATACCCCCTGAAGGTGAGTACGGAAAACACTTTGACGTTCTCAACCCGGTGAGCCACGGTGTGAAACTGCTTCATGCACCCCTGGGGCTCACACCCCTGGGAAACCACAATTTCCATATTGCTTTGGATTTTATTGACAGCCTCTTCTATAGAGATAAGCTTGCTTTTATATATTGCGACATTATCTTGCATTCTGTGTTGCTCCTTGTTCCAAATATACAAACAATCTATCGTCCGTTAGATTTTTTAATCAAACGATAACCCATTATCATATTAGGTTTTTTATTGTCAACTTAAAAAAACCGGTGTCTTCATCCGGGGAAATTCAGATTTTTAAGAAAACAGTTCACAAAGGTCTTTAATTCGGCCAATTGGAGATAGGTTATTTTTTTTAGTGCCTTTTCCAGAAAGCCCCTCTGATTTTTGTCGATCAAAAGAACAGTGCTGCCAGCAATGGATGTGTTCCCGCAGAATTGGATTTTTTCTGCCGTATTTTCAGGGACAAGTCCAATATCTTCCATATGGCCGGGATTCAGATATTTTCCAAATCCTCCGGCCATATAGATTTTATCGAGGTCTTGGCAGTTGATGCCGCCCGCTTCCAGGATAAGGTCGATACCAGTCCTGACGGCGCCCTTGGCAAGCTGGATCTGCCGGATATCCTTTTGTGTAAGATAAATGCCTTCTGCATATTCAAAGGAAACCCGGTCCTTGAATTTAACAATATAGGGGTCTTCATCCTCATTTTTCAGAAACCTGCCGGATGTATCCACATGGCCGGATTTTAAAAGCGCTGCCATGAGATCCACCATGCCGCTGCCGCAGATGCCTTTTATTTTTGCGTTGTTGATGGTCAAGAATTCAAAGGCATTGTCTTTGAACGCAACCCGTTCAACAGCCCCGTCCGCGGCCCGCATGCCCGAGGACACGCCCATGCCTTCAAAGGCGGGCCCTGCAGCCGTCGAAGTGGCAAAATAGCTTCCTTTGACATTGAGACAGATTTCTCCATTGGTTCCCATGTCGATAAACAGGAGGGCCTTGTCCGTGTCGAAGAAATCAGGGCAGGCCAGGAGCCCGGCGCTGATATCGCTGCCGATATAGGCATGCAGGACCGGGGGAATATAAATTTTTGCGGCCTTGTTTAAATTCAGACCGAAAAAACCGGCAGGATAAGAGGCGCCGCCCTTTATATCGAAGGTAAAGGGAACCAGGCCGATGGAAGTGGAATCCATTTTAGCGGCAAGCTGGAGCATGGTGGTGTTGGCACCGATGACCCCGTCCACGATCTCTTCCGGCCGGATGCCTGAAGATGAACAAAGCTCATCAACGAGGCTGTTGAGCTTGTTTTGGATCAGAAAAGCCATTTTTCCCAGTCCTTCCCGGGTTTTTGCATACTGGATCCGGGTCAGCACGTCATGACCGTGGATCACCTGGGGATTCAGGCTTGCAGAAGTTCCCAGGATTTTTCCGGTGGCAAGGGAAACCAGGCAGATTTCCAGGGTCGTGGTCCCGATATCAATGGCAAGGCCCATTGGGGTAAAAGAGTCTCGTGCCTGGGGGGGATGGGCGAAAATTTCCCCTTGATGCCCGTCTGCCGAATCATATATGAAATGATCTTCCAGCCGGATGAAGATATCTTCTGTGGGAGCGGTTCTGCAGGCAAGTCTGAGGCCCTTGGTATCATCCTCCGGGGAAATATTTTCATGGGGGGTAGAGGGCGTTTTGCTGGCTGGATTCACCCACACCCGGCAGGCCCCGCAGATGCCGTTGCCACCGCAGGGGGTTTCAATATGGATGCCGGACCTTTCAAGACCGGCATGGAGGGTTTCACCCTTTTTCATTTGGATTTTTATACCCAGGGGCTCCACATAGCAGCAAATCATATTGAACATCTCCTCTTTATAGATACGGGTATAAAATTCACTATTTCAAAGCGTCTGTCAATTTTTTTAAAAAGAGTCTCTTTCAATGATCCCTGTCTTCTGATACATATTTTTCATGAACCAGCCCTTTGAACGGATAAAAGCAGCCTTTTCCAGCAGCCCCCTGTCTTTTGTTCCAAAAGGAGAGGTGTGGATGGGAACCGCCTTTCTCGCCGCCGCCGAATTGGATGACACCCTTGACAATCATTTTCGAATGGCCGGTATCCTGGGCCTGGACATGATCTGTCTGCCGGTTACAGACCGTCTTGGGGCTACTCTCTCCGGTCTTGGCTACCGCTATTTTGAGATTTCCCATCTTAAAACCGCACAGGCAAAAAAAAGCCTGTTTGTTGCGGCTGTCGTGGACGGTCCTTTCCAGTCCCTGGTCAACGGTATGGGGCTTATGGAAATGATCAAGGGCTGGGTGAAAAATAAAAATGATCTGGTCCGGGTTTATGATAGGGAAAAACAAAGGGTGCTGAAGCTGATTTCCCAATGTCTTGAAGAGGGGATCCCGGCAGTGGTGATCGCCGACGACCTGGCTGTTGATCAGGGGCCTCTGATCAGTCCGGCCGATATTGACGGCCTCTGTTCTTCTTTTTATAAAGATGCGGCAGACAGGATTCATAAGGCAAATGCCTCGGTGCTGCTCCATTCCTGCGGCAATATCACCCGGTTGATGCCGCTGATTATTTCCTGGCGGATGGATGGTCTGGCTGCGGTGCAGCACGGGGTTAACGATCTTTTTAAACTTAAAAAACACATGGGGCCCGGCAGTGTCATTTTGGGGGGGATTGATGCCGAACTCCTGGAGCCCAACCCTTCTGACGAAGTCCTGTCCGGTTTCAAACGGGTTTTGACCCGGCTTGTACCCGGCGGCGGCATTATTTTAGGCTCTTCCTCTGGTCTTTATGACGGCCGCTTCCTGAGCCGGATAAAAGAAATCCATGCCATGGCTCAAGCGCTTTCGGAAGGCATACCGTTTTAATCGGACATGACCTTCTGGCACAGCCTCACTCCTTCCATGCTGTCTGTCGTGCTTAAATCCGCTCCCACCACATCGCAGATCCGTTTGTTCATCAGCCTTCCCCCGGCCAGGTAGGCACGAGGCGCCAGATCCGGGGGGACATTGGCCCTTAAGTGCGAGATGGTCTCCTTCAGGGAATCGATGCAGGTGCTGATCAGGCAGGAGAACCCCACAATATCGGGTTTGTATTCATGGATGGCGGAAAGAAAAAGGCTTTTCGGCACATCCACACCCAGGTCATGGACGGCAAACCCGTGGCCCTGTAAAAAGGCTTTGAAAATATCCTTGCCGATATAATGGATATCCCCTTCCACGGTTCCAAGGATGATCCGGCCCACGGCCTTGCGGGACGGGCCGCCCATGGTCAGAGGCAGCACCATCCGGCTGATCTGCTCCATGATTTCCCCGGCCATGACCAGCCCGGAGATGAAATAGATGCCGTTTTCGTACCTTACCCCCACTTCAGTGATGCCCTTGTGGGAGAATTCAATGATCCGGAGCGGGTCCACGCCATCCAGGATCATCTGCCGGGTCAATGCCAAGGCATTGTCTTCATCCAGCTCTGCAATCCGTGCGCTTAATGTCTTCAACTCCGTGATCCCTGTCATTGGCAGTTTTCCTTTATATCATGTCAGGCCGGGCTGACCCCGACAACGGCTTTAAAGCGAAGCTGATCGCCCCGGCAGATAAATTGCCCCCAGCTCATGGGCGTTTCATCAAAATCATAGAACAGGTGTTCAATCCTGAAAGCGGGCTTAAGCGGCATGGTATTGAGAAGCCTGGCTTCTTCAGGGCTGAGAACCATGGCCTCAAGCCAGAGATCCCCTCTTTTGACGGCCGTCTGCCCGGTTCTTTCAAAAAGACCGTACAACGTGGTCACTTCCAGCTCGGTTTCGATAATGGGACGGGCAGGGTCATAGATGAGAAATTCTTTGTGAAGGATAATGGGGTCGCCTTCCTTCAAGACCAGCCGTTTAAGCAGGATAATCCGTTTTCCCTCCTCAATGCAGAGACGGGAAGCGGTCTCCCTGTCAGCTTTCAGCGTTTTGGCCTCCAGAAGCCGGATCTTTGTTTTTTCATGGTCCTGAAAAATGGAATAGAATTCTTTCATGCTGAAATTTGCGCCGCCCAAGTCTGGGGCCTTGACAAAGGTGCCGCTGCCCTGGATGGTCGTGACCACGCCCTGGTCGATGAGCATTTTGATGGATCGCCTCACCGTCATGGGGCTGACCTTATGCCGGTCCCGCAATGCCGATTCCGAAGGCAGGCGGCTGCCGGGCAGATATACACCTTTTGCAATCTCTTCTTTCAGTAGGTTGCAGATCTGGATGTAGGCCGGTTCATGGGAATCCCGATCAACAATGCCGCTGTTGTCCAGGCCGGTCCGGATTTTTGATCTCGATAGGGTCATGGCTTATCTATATAGATTATGTCAGAAATGCTGTCAAGATTCGGAATAAATAAAATGTTTTGTTAAAATTAAAAAATTGTTGACAAATATATCTATATAACTTTATAGATTTAATTCATGACGACCTGGGATAAAATACAAATGAAAGGAAACACCATGTTCGATAAACTGATGGATGCCATCATACAGATGCGGGAAGAAGAAGCCCTGGAATTGACGGAAAAGCTCTTGGAGGCAAAGGCAGACCCTGTTACGATTCTGGATGCATGCACAAAATCCATGGAAGAGGTCGGAAAAAAATTTGAATCCGGTGTTTATTTCCTGCCTGAATTGATGATGGCCGGGGAGATGCTGAAACAGATTTCCGAAAAGGTAAAACCCATGATCCAGGGGCAGGGTGAGGGTAAAAAGGCCGGAAAGGTTCTCCTGGGAACGGTGCGGGGGGATATTCATGATATCGGAAAGGATATCGTGGGTTTTCTCCTGGATGTCAACGGGTTTGAGGTGAAGGATATCGGTATTGACGTCCCCCCGGAAGCCTTTGTGGAAGAGGCGGAAGCATTTCATCCGGATGTGGTGGCCATGAGCGGTCTTCTGACCCTGGCCTACGATTCCATGAAGGATACGGTGGATGCCTTTAAGAAAGCCGGGCTCAGGGACGGCGTGAAAATTATCATCGGCGGTGGCCAGATGAGCGACAAAATCGCTGAATATTCAGGTGCGGATGCCTGTGCAAAAGATGCCATGGACGGGGTCAACCTTATAAAGAAATGGACAGGAAAGGAATAAAAAGATGAAAGAAAGATGGACGACCTTTGCTGATGATGCGGCCAAAAAACAGGAAGCCCTGTTTGATACCTGGCTTTCTCCAAAAATCACCTTTGAAAGTCCTGAAGCCGAAGCCCTTTACAAGGAAAGGGTAACACTTTACAAGGACGCCATCCAGATGAGGGTCCCGAAACGGGTCCCGGTGGCCCCGTCTGCCGGAAGCTTTCCCATTGAATTTTCAGGGATCAACTGGTACGAGGCCATGTATGATTATAAAAAACTGGCCTATGCCTGGGGAAAATATCACAATGACATGGACCCGGATGCCTTTAACGCCCCCCGGACCATTGCACCGGGAAAAGCCCTGGAAACCCTCGGGCTTACGCTTTACCGCTGGGCTGGCGGCGGAGGTCTCAGAAACAACCAGGAATACCAGTTTGTCGAAAAAGAATATATGAAGGCGGATGAGTATTACGATCTCATCGATGACCCCACCGGGTTTTTTATCAATACCTATTTCCCACGGATTTTCAGGGAACTGGAGCCCCTGAAAAAAATCCCACTGCTACCACCCATTCACGAGATCCCCATGATGCCGGGTGGTCTCATCCCCTTTGGCATGGCCGATGTGCAGGAGGCGTTTGTCAAACTGGCGGATGCAGGCAATGAGGTTCATCAATGGCTGGCCGAGGTGTCGAAAGTGACCCTTTCCCAGATGGCCAAGGGCCGCCCGGGCTTTTCAGGGGGCATCACCAAGGCGCCGTTTGATGTCATTGGCGACAGCCTCCGGGGAACAAGGGGTGTGCTCATGGACATGTTCCGTCATCCCGAAGAATTGATGGAAGCCTGTGAAAGAATTACGCCCTTTATGATTAAATTCGGGGTTGCAACCTGCAAGGCAGCCGGTCATATCATGCCGTTCATCCCGATGCACAAGGGTGCAGATGCCTTCATGTCCCAGGACCAGTTCAAAAAATTCTACTGGCCGACCCTGAAAAAGCTGATCATCGGGCTTTCCAACGAAGGTGTCGTTCCCCAGCTTTTTGTCGAAGGCGCTTACAACAAACGCCTGGAGCTGGTGGATGAACTGCCCAGAGGCAAGGTGGTCTGGTGGTTTGATGCAACGGATATGGGAGAGGCCAAAAAGACGGTTGGCCGCACCAATTGCATTGCCGGCAATGTTCCCCTGGATATCCTGTGTACGGGAACGCCGGACGATGTCAAGACCTGCTGCAAAAACCTGATTGACGTGGCCGGTAAAGACGGCGGTTTCATGATGGTCAGCGGGGCCGGTGTCCAGGGTTCAAAACCTGAAAACGTCAAAACCATGATTGATTTTTCAAAGGAATACGGTGTTTACCGGTAACGATACCGGGTAAGCCTCATTACAATAATAACCTTTAGTGTCAGGAGAAAACTTTTTATGAAAAAAATGTCAGAAGCGTTAATTGTATCCATTCTTTTTGCAGCTCTTGTTTGTGTTGCGTTTCCGAATAACTCTTTTGCAGCCGATGCAACGATTAAATTAAATTATTCCAGCGTGTTCCCAGCTCCGCATAAAAATAGCATGGTTGCAGAAAGCTGGTGCAGAGAGGTTGAGAAAAGGACCAATGGTAAAGTTGCCGTTACCTATTTTCCGGGTGGCACGCTGACTCCGGCAGCACAGATTTATGACGGGGTTGTGAACGGCATTTCAGACATCGGGTTCAGCGTTTTTGCATATTCCAGGGGAAAATTCCCCTTTCTGGAGGTGATTGACCTGCCGCTGGGTTACAAAAGCGGGGTACAGGCAACAGCGTTGGTCAATGCATTCTATGCCAAATTTGCGCCCAAGGAATTGGATGAGGTAAAGGTTTTATACCTCCATGCCCATGGACCCGGCTTTGTTCATTCAAAAACACCGATTTCAACCCTTGATGATTTTAAAGGTAAAAAAATCCGGGCATCCGGTATTGCCAATAAGATCGTTTCCGCCTTTGGTGGTGTACCTGTCGGCACAACCATGCCGGAAACCTACGAAGCCCTTCGTACCGGTATTGTAGAGGGTTCCGTGGCGCCTGTGGAATCTTTGAAAGGCTGGAAATGGGGCGAGGTTGTTTCATCCACCACCTTGAATTATGCCTCTGCGTATTCAACGGCGCTGTTTGTTGTGATGAATAAAGGAAAATGGGCAGCCCTTCCTCCGGATGTACAGAAAGTGTTTACAGAAGTGAACCAGGAATGGGCTGTAAAACAGGGCAAAACATGGGATGAGATCGATGCGGAAGGTATGGAATTTATTAAGGCCAGGGGCAACAAGATTATCAGCCTTTCTCCGGAAGAAGATGCAAAATGGGCTGAGAAGGTCAAGCCGATGCTGGCTGAATACGTTGCAAGCGCAACTGCAAAAGGCCTTCCGGGAGAAGAGGCGCTTAAGTTCTGTCTGGATTTTTTAAAAAAATAGGATTGGGAATTTAAATAAAATGAAAACAACGGTATCGAACAAGGACATCATCGTCACCATCCAGGATAGCGGACCGACCATCATGATCGGCGAACGGATCAATCCCACGGGAAAGAAAAAACTGGCCGAAGCGCTGCGCAGAGGCGACATGGAAACCGTCCAAAATGAAGCCAAGGCCCAGGTGGCGGCCGGTGCCCGGATCCTGGATGTGAATGTCGTGGCTGAAGGCGTCAGCGAGATCGACATGCTTCCCAGGGTCATCGAAGCCATTCTTCAAGTGGTGGAGGTTCCGCTCTGCATTGATGTCAACAACCCCAGGGCCCTTGAAAAAGCCCTGGCGGTTTATCCGGGAAAGGCCCTGGTCAATTCGGTCTCTGCGGAAAAAAGATCCCTGGAAGAAATCCTGCCCCTGGTCAAGGCATACAAGGCGGCCGTCATCGCCCTCGCCCTGGATGACAGCGGGATTCCGAAAACGGCTGAAAAGCGTCTGGAGATTGCCTGCCGCATCGTGG
>JAIFMF010000166.1 GCA_020048635.1 Desulfobacula sp.
GTTCACTACCGCCCTCAACAGCTACTTTTTCAGAACTCGATTCAACCATATCCGACTTGGCCATCAAAGGCAGATAAATGTTAAAGGTTGTCCCCTTGCCGACCTCACTGTATACCTTGATCTCTCCCTGATGTTCCTTAACAATTCCATAAACTACGGATAAACCAAGACCTGTTCCCTTCCCCTGTCCCTTTGTCGTAAAATAAGGCTCGAAAATCTTATCTTTATTAGCAGGGTCGATACCCACACCATTGTCTGAAACCGATAGCATAGCGTATTTACCTGGAGGCAGAGAACTGTCTTTTGATTCAGGTGGCAATATTATTTCCCGGACCTGAACATCTATCTTTCCACCAACACCCTCAACGGCATGATAGGCATTTGTAATCAGATTCATGCCGATCTGATGGAATTGTGTAGAGTCGGCCAGGACCAGACCGCAATCTGATTGCAGGTGCTGATTAATTTCAATATTCACTGGGATGGATGCCCGAATCAGCTTGAGGACTTCTTTCATAACAAACTGGACCCGAACCGGCGTCATGGTGTGTTCATCCTGCCTGCTGAAAGCAAGAATCTGTTTCACCAATTCACTGCCCCTTTGTCCTGCTTTCAGGATTTCTTTGACATTTTCATTTTCAGGACTGTTTTTTGGCAGGTCTTCGATAAGCATTTCCGATAAACCGATGATGGGGGAAAGTATGTTGTTAAAGTCGTGAGCAATACCTCCGGCGAGGTTGCCGATAGATTCCATTTTCTGGGCCTGCTGGATTCGTGTTTCCATTTTTTTGAGAGGCGTAATGTCACGAAAAATAGATAATTGTGAAATCGATCCATCTGTATGGAAAATAGGTGAATTTGAAATATGATAAATATTGCCATCAGAGAAGCTCTTTTCAAAACCGACCTGTTTACCTTCTATAACCTTATCATGAGCACACCATGGACATGTCTTATTGAAACCATGAATTGCATTGTAACACAATTCACCGGTAGCATCCCGACCCATCCATTTCACCATTGCCGGATTCATAAATTCGATATGGTAACCTGGTGAGCATATATAAACCAGATCTTCAAGCGACTCCATCATTGAGCGGTATTTTTCTTCGCTTTCTGAAAGTCGCAATTCTTTTTCCTTGATTTCCGTAATATCCAGAGCTGTAAAAGTTACCCCTTTTGACAAATCGTCAAAATCAATCGGAGTGGAACTTAACAGAACATCTATAATGCTTCCATCCTTTCGTTTCCACTTCGTTTCAACCGTACCAGTGCCTTTAAGGGCTATCTGTCTATATTTTTCTGCCCCGACATATTCATAATCATCATCTGAAGGGTACATCATCCGGGCACTCTGTCCGATAAGTTCTTCTTCAGTATATTCCGTCATTTCAATCAGGCGATCATTTGCTTTACAAATAACCCGATTCTGAACCATACCTATCCCTGTAGGTGCAGCGCGGAAAATGCTGTGAATTTCCCGTTGATTTTTTTCAAGGCTGTCTTCTGACATTTTACGTTCAGTAATATTTTCATGCGCAATGATGACTCGATTCTGATCACCCCTTGGGAATACTGTGACACGACCCATAAACCAACGCTTTTGATTTGGCGAATGACAAGGGTATTCCAATTCAAAATGTTTTGTTTTGCCGGATATTACTGATCGAATGCCGGCGGAAAAAGAGGTTGCCTCTTCAGCATGCTTGCCATGAGCCTTATCGCAAATCCGGAGATAATTTTTACCTTCAGAAACCGCATCGGCTGAAAGATTGTTTGCTTCAGCAAAATCCCGCCATGATTTATTTACAAGTAAAATTTGTCCATCAGAATCCAGCAATGCAATGTTTGCTGAAAGTCCATCCAAAGTTGCACCAAGAATCTGCTTTGCATCTCGCAGGTCATTTTCTGCCCGCTTACGATCGGTGATATCCGTTAATGAAAGAAGAACTTTTTTGATGCCGTTGATATCTATTAATGAAGTAGAAATAAGAATATCCATTGATCTTTCTTTCCCATTGAGCAAAAAGGTCATGCCGCCTTCTTTGTCAATGTGGGGCTCTCCTGTCTTAAAAGTATCTTGGGACAGGGTTCTCAATGGACACAGGGAACATGCCGGATTGTTACCGCATCCTTCTCCATCAAATGAATTCACGCAATTAAACACCTCTCCGCAAAAGGCACCCAAAAGTTCATCGCTATTTTTCCCCAAAAGGTCGGCACCTTTGCGATTCATCATCTCTACCCTCATTTCACCATCTACCAGGGCAAGCACAGTGGGAGCACTGTCAAATATTGTTTTTAAGTTTTCTGCATAGTGTCTGGTATCATTTTCAAGTTTTTTTAATTCCTGATTTCTTGTGACAAAACCTTTTGAGACATCTCTTTCATGATTTAAAGACAAATCGAGCCTTTTAAGAAGGAAGCCCAACGGGAATGAACTGATAAACGTGATCAGTGAGACATTGACAATAAACATGATCCATTCCTGAATTGGCCCCTTCAAAACTTCAACCCATGCTCCATTGTTGTCGTCCACCAGAAAATAAATCAGCATGAGAACACATGCATTCATTGCTGTTGAAATCACTGCGCCCCATATGCCAAAAAAAAGAGCTGCCATCACCGCCACCATCACAAGCCATGCCGACCTTGCATAGTGAGGTCCAAGAAAAACGAAAAAAATAGTGAGCATTGTATAAGCTAAGAAAATCCAGAGATATGGGACTATTTTCAATGCCCCTTTTTTAAAGAAAAAGCCAAAAGCAACCATGGCGTATAACGTGAGATCAATAACAATTAATGGATACATTCCCTTTTGGAAAAAAATCGAAAAATTGGAAATCATGGCAATCGGGAGAGCTATGAGTACAAACAGCATCATCGCATTCATTAACCAGACCCTGCATTCTTTTAATCCAAGCAAGGTATCCATATCAGGCAAATTCCAAATGTAGTCTTTGATGAAACGCTGAAACATCATTGCTCCTTTGACTGGCAATAGTAGATTTTATACGATCCGCTTGAAACTATCTGCTTTTCAATCAGTTTTCAAGGTTTTTATCATGCCAGTCCTCAACTAAAAAAGAAAGGCGTTTGGTAAAAGTTTTACTGATCACAGGCACGTTATCCAGTCACTACCTGCTCTTATACCATCCCAATATAATTTGTTAAAATATTTCCTCCAAAAAAATTGACAACCAAGAGTCTCCTATATTATTATTTTTAATATGTATTTTTTTTACGAAAAGTCATGACCAACTTTAAAAGGGGATTGAGAATGAAAAAATTATTCGTAGTTTTTATTTCAGTATTTTTGCTATTTGGTGCATCAATATCTCCAGTTTATGCAGGAGGGGATAAGAATCAAAATGAACATGGCTCAGACACGGCTCCAGGCCCGGGAGATGATTCACGAGGAAATCAGGTTGGTGGTGATTAATGCTGATTGATCTTCGGTCATACTTTCAGCATTCTGGTACTACCGTTTAATCGAAAAATACCACTTCAATATTCATTCGATTGGCCAGATGGACCTCGACATTTTTGTCGAGAGCAACCCAAACTGTCGAGCCAATATCTATTTTATCTATCTGAAAATATTTTTAACTATTTGAAAATTAAAGATAATTAATTTTTAATAACCACTGGCACGTATCCTGCTATATCTGTTTTCAACCAGCACATGACAGCTGATTTAAACTTAACAACAGAAAGGAGATTACAAAATGAACACAATCAAGAAAATGGTACTGACAGCAGGTGTTATCGGGGTGTGTCTGACGGGAGGCCAGGCCTTTGCAGTAGAATACGGCTATGGGCCTGGAACCGGAGATTGTCTGAGTGCTTTTCAGTATGATATCGACCATCTGCAGGCGGCACGCAGCGGAAATGTTGGTAATGGTTCAGGCAGGAAAGGCCCTGGTGATGGAACCGGTAACGGGGGGAGTGGCCCCAAAGATGGTTCCGGCAACGGCAACAAAACAGGTACCTGCACCACTTCATAATGATAAAAACCCAATAACAGTATAAAAACAAGGGCGGGTAAAATCCCGCCCTTGTTTTATTTTGGGCACCTTTTTTTTAAAAAATTTATTCACGTTTTCGAAAAACAAAGTATATATATAAAAATGAATTAAAAATGCCGAAAAAAACAATCGACTTTTGAGGAGGATTAAACCGCCTCTTTAATGGCTCCAAAAGGAAAATCCTTGATGCTTCGATCCATTCTTTTTTTAATTTTTACTTTACTGCTCAGTCAGTCACCGCAGCCCCAGGCCTGTGCACAGGATTTTTTCTCAGGCAAAATCATGGAAGTGAATGAAAAAACAGTTGAGATACTGCTGGCGGGTGTGGAAACTGAAGGAGTCAGCATCAAAGAGGAACAGCGCTATACCATTCGAATCGCCCATGACAATGTCTTCCCAAAGCATAATGATAAAACAGTATTCCCTGAATGTGTCAAGCCCGGCAACTGGATAAAAATCTGGGGTCATCTGGAAGAACAGCAGCATCATGTTATTGTTGCTTACGATATCAAGGGGTGTCTTGAAGGGGGGTGCTCAGATCCGACCGGCATCATGTCCCGTTTAAGAAAGATAATGGAAAGCAAAAATTCTTTCAGCGGAAAAGGCAATCAAGAACATGGCAGTGGCGGAAACGAAGGCAATGGTGGTGGTGGTGGTGGCGGCGGCGGTGCTGGTGGTGGCGGACACGGTGGCGGCCGTGGCGGTGGTGGCGGCGGCAAAAAATGAAATTATATCCGGGCTGGAAAGGGAATCTGTTTGTTTTTGGGACCTTCATCCTCATGATACTGGGCAATTTCTTCTGGCAGGTTCAAAAAACAAACAAAAGTTTCAGAGAGCATTCTCTGGAGCATTCCAAGGTGTTGGGGGCTGTTGTCGAGCTCATTATCAGAAATTCGCTCATGAGCCGCACCGGATTTGAGACCATTGTCGGCAGCTATCTGAAAAACAGCGCCCGGTTTATTGCGTACCTTGATCAGATTGATTCTTTTTCAGAGCCAGAGCTGACGGCTTTTGCAGGAAAATCAGGGCTTGCCGGTATCAAGATTTTCCCCAATGGCCAGAGAGATCACATTACCGGTCCGAAAGGATGGCTGCCTTCCTTTTCCTGCCTGGAAAAGAACGGACTGACCTTTTTATCCAAAGATCATCTTTATGTTTATGCCTTACCTTATTCGGAAGAAGGGTTTCCATCGCAGGGGGGATGCATACTGGTGGGAATGTCTTCAGAACAAACTGAAGAAATAAACGAAAAAATATCTGTTGAATCACTTCTCACAGTTCTGAATCAGATGAAAGGCATCGAGTTTGTCCGCTTTAAAAGAGCTGGAGAAGATCAGGACACCTCCCTGCAGGCAGGAACTTCTCTGATAGAAATCAATGGCAGACCAGTTTCTGAAACCCGGATTGATATCGGTGACAGGGAACTTATCGTCGGGCTGGAGGCGGATTATTTTTTAACACGGATGCAGATGCTTAAAAAAGAACTGGCTGTGTTCGTCTCTCTGCTGGGTATTTTTGGTCTTTTTTCTTCCTGGTGGCTTTACCGGATACAACAGCATCAATTGGAACAAACACGCACATTTGAAAGGGAAATGGCCAGACAGCGGGAGCAGGCATCACTTGGCAGGGTTGCCTTAACCATCACCCATGAAATGCGGAATCCTTTAAATGCGATCAGTATTGGGCTGCAGCGCCTTCAACTGGAATGCAAAGACCTGGATGATGACCATCGTGGCCTGGTTATCAGCATGCGGGAGGCTGTTAAAAGAAGCGATTCAGTGATCACCAATGTTCAGCAATATGCGCATTCCTTTGAGTTAACCCATAAAGAGATAATAGTCTCTGAGCTGGTTGAATCGGTGGCGGTCCTGTATCAGCCGCAATGTCTGGAAAACGGCATTAAAATCGACCTTCAACTGGACAAAACAGCCATGATACAAGGGGATGTCAATTTTCTTGGCCAGGCTTTTGAAAATATCATAAAAAATGCAGTTGAGGCCCAGCCTGATGGAGGGGTTATCCATATATCAATTTCCAGGGAGGAGAGAACCTGTCTCATTCATTTTAAAAATCCATGCGCCACGCTTAAACCGGAGCAATCAGACATGATCCTGAAACCCTATTTTACAACAAAAACTTATGGCACAGGCCTTGGGCTTGCCATCAGCCGAAAAATAATCGAGGCTCATTTCGGAAAAATCGAGATCGATTTAGAAAATGACCTCTTTTCCATATGTGTGAGACTTCCATTCAGTCAAAATGCCGATAAAGAGCAGGGGTATTAAGATGAAAATATTGATCGTTGACGATGAAGAAATGCAGCGGAATATGCTTCAGGGGTTTCTTGAAAAACAAGGGTTTCAAACCCTGACGGCTTCAGGGGGGCAAGAGGCCCTTGACCTTTTTACACGACACCCTGTTCAGCTTGTTCTTATCGATCACCGGATGGAGGATATGAATGGAGATGTGGTTCTGGAAAAAATGAAAGCATTATCTCCCCTTGTCAAAACCATTATGATTACGGCCTATGGGAGCATCAATACTGCTGTTCATGTGATGAAACTCGGCGTTAATGATTTTCTTGAAAAACCTTTAGATCTGGAAGAACTGCTCAAAAAAATCAGAAAATTTGAACAAGAACTTGATGTCCAGGCTGAAGCTGAGGTGGTGATTGAATCCATCCAACAACAAAAGTTCCCTTTTGCCATCATCGGTTCAAGCAAAAAGATGCAGGAACTTTTGTCTATGGTCTGCCGTCTATCCCCAACTGAATGGTCGGTTCTCATCAGAGGCGAAACAGGCACTGGAAAGGAACTGATCGCAAGACTGATCCATTATATGAGTCATAGAAAAAATGAACGGCTGATTGAGGTGAACTGTGCTGCAATACCGGAAAACCTTTTTGAATCGGAATTATTCGGACATGAAAAAGGATCTTTCACAGGTGCCTCTGCTCAAAGGAAAGGGCGGTTTGAACTTGCGAATAAAGGATCGATTTTTCTTGATGAAATTGGAGAATTGTCACTTCAGTTTCAGGCAAAGCTTTTAAGGACCCTGCAGGAAAAAAAAGTGACACGGGTTGGAGGAGAAATCGACATAGAAATAGACACGAGGGTATTAGCAGCGACAAATCGAGATTTAAAAAAAATGGTTGAAGAAGGCTATTTTCGTGAAGATTTATATTTTCGGCTGAATGTCTTGGAATTAATTGTTCCCCCCTTAAGAGAACGAAGAGAAGATATTATTGAACTGGCTGATCACTTCCTTAAAAAGTATAAATTCGATGTTTCCTTTGACCCAGAGGCATTGGCTCAGCTTGTCAAATATGATTTCCCGGGAAATGTCAGAGAACTCGAACATCTGGTACAAAGACTGGGAACCATGGTACGCGGCAAATTGATCCAGCTCAAGGATATGCCGCCCTTGATCAGAGAAAAAAAGAATAATACAGGTATTCTGACTGATCGCTTGTCTGAAGTTGAGACCGAGATGCTTTTAAACGAGTTGGAAAAAAATGACTGGGTTCAGACTAAAGCAGCTGAGGCTCTGGGGATAAGCGAGCGTGTATTACGATATAAAATGAATAAAGCCAATATCAAAAGTAAAAAATGACATTTTTAAAATACTCTTCACTTACAAACGGGCTCGTTACCAAGATACCCGATAAGACATTAAAATAATTAAAAAAAGAATTCCCTTTTATCATCGAAAATGATAAGATACATTCTTTTTTCAGCCACAGGAGATAATCCTGTGGTTTTTTATTGATCTATAAAGGAAGTGACCGACATGATTTGGGCAAATGACATCACCCTGGCTTACGGCAAGAGAATTCTCTTTAAAAACGTCAATATCAAATTTGCGCCGGGCAACTGCTATGGCCTCATCGGTGCAAACGGCTCGGGAAAATCCACTTTCCTGAAAATCCTTGCCAAAGATATGGAAGCTGATTCCGGTGAAGTATTTGTAGGACCGGAAGAAAGAATCGCCGTACTCCGGCAGGATCATTTTGCCTTTGATGAACAGACCGTTATCAATACGGTTATCATGGGCCATGAAAAATTATACAGGGTGATGAAACTAAGGGATGAACTTTATGCCAAACCTGATTTTTCAGAAGAAGACGGCATCCGGTCCGGCACCCTTGAGATCGAATTTGCCGAAATGAACGGCTATGAGGCAGAATCGGAAGCCGCCGTTCTCCTGAACAGCCTCGGGGTTCCCGAAGAAAAACTGCAAAGCCGGATGAAAGAACTGGACGGCGGAGAAAAAGTGAGGGTCCTCCTGGCCCAGGCCCTGTTCGGAAACCCGGATGTTCTCCTCCTGGACGAGCCCACCAACAATCTTGATATCAAGTCCATTGCCTGGCTTCAGGACTTTCTGGGGCGATTTCAGAACACCGTCATTGTGGTATCCCACGACCGCCATTTCATGAACGAGGTCTGCACCCATATTGCCGACATTGACTTCAGCAAGATCTCCGTCTATGTAGGGAATTACGATTTCTGGTATCAGGCAAGCCAGTTGAACCTGAAACAGAAACTGTCGGAAAACAAGAAAGTAACGGAACGGGCCAATGAACTCAAGGCCTTTATCCAGAGATTCAGCTCCAATGCATCCAAATCAAAGCAGGCCACGTCCCGGAAAAAACTATTGGAAAAAATGACCATTGAGGACATCCCCGTATCCTCCAGAAGATATCCCTTTATTGCCTTCAAGCCTGAACGCCCCTGCGGCAACGTCATCCTGGAAGTCAAAAACCTGACCAAGACCATAGATGGGGAAAAGGTGTTGAACAATATCAGCTTTACGGTCAACAGCAAGGATAAAATCGCCTTTGTGGGGAAAAGCAGTGTTGCGAAAACCACTCTTTTCCAGATCCTTTTGGGCGAAATAGAACCGGACAGCGGATCTTTTACCTTTGGCGTCACCATCACCCGCTCTTATTTTCCAAAAGAACACAGCAATTTTTTCAACGGGGATTTGAACCTTATCAACTGGCTCCTGCAATTTGCACCTCCCAAGGAAGGAGAAAGCTTTGCAAGGACTTTTCTTGGTCGCATGCTGTTTTCCGGGGACGAGGCCACAAAAAAAATCAATGTGCTGTCCGGCGGGGAAAAAGTCCGGTGTATGCTGTCAAAACTCATGCTGGCCGAATCCAATATCCTGATCATGGATGAACCCACCAATCATCTGGATCTTGAATCCATCACCGCCCTGAATGAGGGCCTGATCAAATTTCCGGAAGTCATTCTATTCACTTCCCATGACCATGAATTTGTCAATACCCTGGCAAACCGCATTATTGAAATTACCCCCACAGGCATCATTGACCGCCTCTCGACCTTTGACGAATACATTGAATACAAAGCGTCTTCTGAAATAAAGGCTGCCATGACAAGGAAAATCGCCTGAAATTATCTCACCCGATATTGCACCATCTGGAACAAGAATTAGACATCCGTGTTTTTAAAGACTGTTAAGAAAATTTTGGATTGCCCGGATTTTAAAAATCCTGTATGAAAAACCATGATTAAAAAAATATTGATATGCCTGTTGCCCTTGTTTATTTTCTGGGGATGTGAAAACACCAATCCTTATCTAGCCTTGGATGCAGGGTTTGATGCGCTGAAAGCAGTCACCCTGAGTGATGGGGAAATCAAGCTTCTTGCAGCCGAAGCCTCAAAACAATCGGATTCAAAAAACCGACTTGCAGGTCCGGGTGATGCCTATGGAAACCGTTTGAAAAAACTTGTGGGGGACCGCTACGATTCAGACGGATATGTATTTGATTTCAAGGTTTACCTGTCTTCCGAGGTCAATGCCTTTGCCATGGCCGACGGCACCATCCGTATTTACAGCGGGCTCATGGACATGATGAAAGATGAGGAACTGCTCTTTGTGGTGGGGCATGAAATGGGCCATGTGACGGAAAAGCATATCCGGAAAAAAATCATGCTGGCCTACGCCGCCAGCGCCGTGCGAAAAGGAATCGCCTCCCAGGAAAACCTGGCCGGCAACCTTGCCCGGTCTGCTCTGGGCGACTTTGTCCAAACGCTTGTCAATGCTCAATTCTCCCAGACTGAGGAAAAGGAAGCCGATGATTTCGGCCTGGTTTTCTTAAAAAAACAAGGTGTCGAAGCAAAGGCTGCCGTATCTGCCTTGAAAAAACTGGATACTCTTGGAAAAGGCCATTCCTTTTTATCCAGCCATCCTGAACCGGCTCTCCGGGCCCAGCGACTGCAAGATCAGATTGACCACCCCGGCAGGGCAACAGGGGCCTTGTCCGCCATCAACAGGATCATGGCCTGGATTAGAGGCCTTTTTTTCTAGAACAGGGAAAATTCGTTGATGAAAGCAAAAACCAATGATGCATCAGATGTCGAGATAAGGACTGATATAAAATTTGACAACCGGTTTGTCCGGGAACTGCCAGCAGATCCTGAAACCGAAAATAAGCGCCGCCAGGTCCTTGGGGCTGCGTATTCAAGGGTGACCCCGAAACAAGTATCCTCACCAACGCTTATCGCCTATTCAAAGGAAGTTGTCGATATCCTCGGGTTTTCCCAATCCTTTTGTGAATCCGACACCTTTTTAAATGCCTTTTCCGGCAACCGTCTTTTGCCCGGCATGGACCCTTACGCCGCCTGCTATGGCGGCCACCAGTTCGGAAACTGGGCCGGTCAGCTCGGGGATGGAAGGGCCATCAACCTGGGGGAGATTGTAAACAGACAATCCGGCCGCTGGATATTGCAGCTCAAAGGCGCAGGCCCCACCCCGTATTCCAGGACTGCCGATGGTCTGGCGGTCCTCCGCTCCTCCATCCGGGAATTTTTATGCAGCGAAGCCATGTTTCATCTCCGGGTCCCGACCACCCGGGCCTTAAGCCTTATCCTGACAGGAGAAAAAGTGGAGCGGGACATGTTTTATGATGGCCGGCCAAAGCTCGAACCCGGCGCCATCGTCTGCCGAGTAGCCCCCACCTTTACCCGGTTCGGCAATTTTGAAATCTTTACAGCGCGTGGAGCAACTGCTCTCCTGAAACAACTCGCCGATTACACTATTCGCACCGATTTTCCCCATCTTGGTGACCCCTCCCCGGAAATTTATGCAAAATGGTTTGATGAAGTCTGCAAACTCACGGCAGACATGATCCTCCACTGGATGCGGGTGGGCTTTGTCCACGGCGTCATGAACACAGACAATATGTCCATTACAGGGCTCACCATTGATTACGGCCCCTATGGCTGGCTTGAAGATTACAACCCCGGCTGGACCCCCAACACCACGGATGCTGCAACCCATCGTTACTGCTTTGGAAACCAGCCTGCCATTGCCCATTGGAATCTTGTGAAACTCGCCAACGCCATCTATCCCCTCATCGGAAAGGTTGAACCGTTACAGGACGCCATTGATTCCTTTGGCCGGTATTATGAGACCGGCTTTAATACCATGATGGCCCAAAAACTCGGCCTCACAGCATTCACCCCTGAAACCGATGAATCATTGGTCAAAGGCCTCCTGGAAATTCTGCCCCTGGTGGAAACCGACATGACGATCTTTTTCAGGAACCTTGCCTTACTGAATACAGAATGCGAATACGCAGAGCCGACAGACATGAAGCCCCTGACCCAACCACTGATGGATGCCTTCTACATCCCCTCTCAAATCACGGATACCTATCTTGAACGCCTGCACACTTGGCTTCACACTTATATCCGACGACTCAAACAGGACAACCGGCCCTTTGAAGAAAAACAAAACCAGATGAACCCTGTCAACCCGAAATATGTGCTCAGAAATTACCTGGCCCAGCTTGCCATCGACAAAGCCGAAAAAGGGGACTATTCCATGATTCATGAACTGCAGGAAGTCCTGCGGCATCCCTATGAGGATCAGCCGGGAAAAGAAGCCTTTGCAGAAAAGCGCCCGGACTGGGCCCGGAAAAAACCCGGCTGCTCCATGCTGTCATGCAGTTCATGACACCATCTTTTCATGCATTGCAAACAATGTGAAATCAGGGAATGTAAAAAAGATAAAGGCTATTCCGGCTGTCATGAATGTGATGAATTTCCCTGCCACCATATTGAAAATTTTCCCATGGCGGTCGGCAAAAAAGTCATATTGCGGTCAGTACCCTACCGGCGAGAGTTCGGCACAGAAAAATGGATTGAGGACGAAGAAGCCCGTTATTATTGCCCCCACTGCGGCAATAAAGTGTTCCGCGGGGTCATGAAATGCAATCAATGCAAGACTAACCTGGATTTGGATTAAAACCGGGCCTGAATCAAAATTGTTGTTTTTACCATGAAGCCCCTGAAGGACATGAAGTTGTTGGCTCCGGTTTCTTCATGGCCTTCATGAACTTCATGGTAGTAATAAAACCCATCAGCCTTCGGGCAGTAGTCATCAAATACCGGATAATTTAGTGCTTGACTTGGCCTTTAGATTCTCATAAAGAAATTGATTGTGAGTCAGACCTGTTCAATGTGTTGGCATTACCGGATTTGATGAATCCGGTATAAAATATTCGACGAGTTTAACCCGTAAGTCAAGCTAACCGTCAACAAGGAGGGCCTATGAGAGCAAAGAAGTATGTATTAACCGAGCAGGAAATGCCTCGGCAATGGTATAACATTATGGCGGATATGCCGACTCCCATGGAACCTCCGCTTCACCCCGGAACCGGACAGCCCTGCGGACCTGAAGACCTTGCCCCGATTTTCCCCATGAACCTGATCGAACAGGAAGTGAGCACAAAGAGATGGATCGATATCCCTGAAGAAGTCCTGGACAAATATGCTATCTGGCGTCCTTCTCCGCTTTACCGGGCCTATGAACTGGAAAAAGCCCTCGGGACCCCGGCCAGAATCTATTATAAAAATGAAGGTGTTTCTCCGGCCGGTTCTCACAAACCCAACACGGCCATTGCCCAGGCCTATTATAATAAGGTGGCGGGCACCAAACGGATTACCACTGAAACCGGCGCAGGCCAGTGGGGGTCCAGTCTTGCCATGAGCTGTGCTTTTTTCGGCATTGAGTGCAAGGTGTTCATGGTGAAAATCTCCTACAATCAGAAACCTTACCGGAGACTCATGATGGAAACCTGGGGAGCCAACTGCGTGGCCAGCCCCAGCAATGAAACAAGAGCTGGCCGAAGTATCCTGGAAAAAAATCCGGATTCACCCGGAAGCCTTGGCATTGCCATCAGTGAAGCCGTTGAGCAGGCCGTGGCCGACGACGACACCAAATATGCGCTGGGAAGCGTATTGAACCATGTCATGATCCACCAGAGCATCATTGGCCTTGAGGCCATCAAACAGATGCAGATGACCGGAGATTACCCGGATGTGATCATCGGCAGTGCAGGCGGCGGCAGCAATTTTGCAGGCCTTGCCATGCCCTTCGCACGGGATAAGATCAACGGCAAACAAATCGATATCATTGCGGTTGAACCGGCCTCCTGCCCCACCCTGACCCGCGGGCCCTTTGCCTATGATTTCGGCGACACGGTCCAGATGACGCCCCTTTTGCCCATGCATACCCTGGGACACAATTTCATTCCGGAACCCATCCATGCCGGCGGATTAAGATATCACGGCATGTCACCCATAGTGAGCCAGCTTGTCCTGGATAAAATTGTCCGGGCGGAAGCGGTCCAGCAGTTGGAAACCTTTAAGGCAGGCATCACCTTTGCCCGGTCGGAAGGTTTTATCAGTGCGCCGGAGTGTAACCATGCCATTGCCATGACCATTAAAGAAGCCTTAAAGGCAAAGGCTGAAGGAAAGGAAAAAGTCATCCTCTTTAACTGGAGTGGCCACGGCCTTGTGGATCTTGGCGCCTATGAATCCTATATGCGAGGCCAATTGTCCGACCACGAGCTGCCCCAGTCCGTGATCGATACCGCACTCAAGGATATTGCAGCCCTGCCCAAACCCAGGCAGGGCCGTTAAATATAATGGAATAAGGGTGTCCAGCCGTCGATCCGTGGTATAACGGCATGGTATAAAGGCGGCCGGGAACCCATTTTAAAAACAATAGAAACGGATGTGATTATGAATGAAAAAACCAATGATGTTCTAAGTTCCGACCCTCCAAAGGATGATGTTCTGATCCGATGCCCAAGACTCGGGCATGAGATCTATTTTAAGTATTGTCGCCATGAAAATTACGGCCTTCCCTGTTTTAAAACCCTTGACTGCTGGTACAACCAGTTCGATGTGTATGTCCATCTCAAGGAAAACATGAGCGAAGAAGAGTTTGAGAAGGTCTTTTTAAACACCACAAGACCCAAAATTCATGCTCTCTTTGATCTGATTCAGAAGGCCAAAGACGAGAAAGGGAGAAAGGATTGATCTTTTTAAACACGTTAGACATTATATCCGAAAAATTCCCTGTCCTGGATTATTATCCCTTCTGCCTTAAGATCTTCCAGGAAACAAAAACCATTCCATTCAAAACCCCCATCACTTTTTTCATGGGTGAAAACGGAACAGGCAAATCCACCCTGCTCAAAGCCCTTGCCTATCGATGCGGCATCCATATCTGGCAGAGCGAAGAAAGGCTCCGGTTTGAACCCAACCCCTATGAAGATGACCTTTACAAGGCCATTTCCGTTGAATGGGAAAATGGGGCTGTGCCGGGTTCCTATTTCGGGTCGCAGATCTTTTCACACTTTGCCAAAAACCTTGAAGAGTGGGCTGTGGGTGACGCTGCCATGCTGAATTATTTCGGTGGCAAATCCCTTGTCACCCAGTCTCACGGGCAGTCGCTCATGTCCTATTTTACCTCCCGGTATACCCTTAAAGGGTTATATTTCCTGGATGAACCGGAAACAGCGCTGTCTCCTTCCTCTTTGATTGAGCTATTAAATCTTCTGATCAAAACAGCAAAGCTCGGCCATGCCCAGTTCATCATCGCTACCCATTCGCCCCTGCTCCTGGCCTGCCCGAATGCTCTGATCTATAGTTTTGACGGTCCTGTGGTGGCTCCCATCCGGTATGAAGAGACCTCCTATTATCATCTGTACAGGAATTTTATGAATCATCCTGAAAAATTTATCAAAAATGACTGACCCGAAAGATACGGATTTAAATACGGTAAGTGTTCCGGATGAACTTAAACCCGTGTTTTTAAAAGCCCAGGACTATGTTAGAAATTATTTTTCAGATGTCCAGAGCGACCCTGAAAAAGGCGTGATCAAATATTCAGGCGAACGGTATATCCTGGTCCGGGCCTCGGCCATGTCAAAGGACCTGTTTGATATGATGGCCCTGATGTACAATGACTGGGGAAAAGAAGAGGCAAGGGACCTTTCCTTTAATTCCCTGTTTGATATTGCCCATTCCATTGGAAAAGCCGATGCCAAAAGCTTTTTTTTAAAAATGGACGTCACCGACCCCATTGAAAAGCTTTCAGCCGGGCCCGTCCATTTCGCCTATGCCGGGTGGGCGTCAGTCAAGATCCATCCCTTGTCCAATCCCAGGCCGGATGATCATTATTATCTCATCTATGACCACCCTTATTCATTTGAAGCCCAGGCCTGGATGGACAAAGGCGAGAAAACGGATTTCCCGGTCTGCGTCATGAATGCCGGGTATTCATCCGGATGGTGTGAAGAAAGCTTCGGCATTCCCCTGGTCACGGCCGAAGTCGAATGCCGGGCCAAAGGAGACCGTCACTGCCGGTTCATCATGGCGCCGCCTTCAAAGATCAAGGACCACATCGCAAGGTACAGTAAAAGAGCCTATATTAAATATGAACATTACAACAAAATTGATATTCCTGAATTTTTCAAACGAAAACGCCTTGAAGATGCCTTGCGAAGCCGCAAAGATCAACTTGAAGAGCTGGTCCTGAAAAGAACGGATAATCTGATCAAGGCCAATAAGGAACTTGAAGAGGCCAATATCGCCATGAAAGTGGTGTTAAAACAGATGGAGCAGAAAGAACAGGCAGATAAGGAAAATTTTCTGACCAATATCAAACATTCGGTTCTGCCGTATAAAAAACGTCAGCCGGATTACATCCCCTTTGATCGGCAAACTTTCCTCCAGGTATCTGAATTTGACACCCATGGAAATTAAAGTGGCAGGCCTTGTCAGGGACGGTGTCCCTAACAAGGAAATCGCTGAAATCCTGAACGCTTCCCTTAATACCGTCACCTCCCATCGTTATAAAATCCGAACCAAACTTGGATTAAAAAATACAGAGTCAAACCTGCGCTCCTACCTCTTGTCCCTTGAGTAATGGTGATTTTTAGTCACCATTCTATCACTGTTTTTACAGACTTGACCCATAGTTTATAAGTTTCATATACGAAATGATCAGGATTTATTTATTAATTTTTATTAATAAAGGAGAACCATCATGAAAGTGCTCGTCAGCGATCCCCTCTCAAGCGTAGGCATTGAAATCTTTAAAAACACTCCCGGCATTGAAGTCGACGTCAAAACCGATCTGACACCGACTGAACTCGAAGACATCATTGGTGTCTATCACGGGTTATCCATTCGCAGTAAAACCAAAGTGACCGAGAGCCTGCTTTCAAAGGCAAAAAATTTAAAAGTGGTCGGCAGGGCAGGAATCGGCCTTGATAATGTGGATATCCCGGCCGCCACGCGGGCCAATATCGCCGTCATGAACACCCCCCACGGCAATGCCATCACAACTGCGGAACATGCCATCGCCATGATTATGGCCTTATCCCGCCATATCCCCAAGGCAACGGCCGGCATGAAAGACGGCAAATGGGAGAAAAAAACCCTCAAGGGACGTGAAATCTTCAACAAGACCCTGGGGCTGGTCGGCATCGGCAATATCGGCAGCATCGTGGCAGACAGGGCCATGGGACTTCGAATGAAGGTCATTGGCTGCGATCCTTATAAAAACCATGATGCCATCAAGAATCTTGGCATCCGACCGGCAACCTTTGATGAAATCCTGGCGGAATCCGACTATATCTCCATCCATACGCCTAAAACACCGGAAACCACTAATCTTTTTAATAAGGAAACCATTTCGAGAATGAAAAAGGGCGCCATGCTCATCAATTGCGCCAGAGGCGGTCTCATCAATGAAGACGACCTTCATGACGCCCTGAAATCCGGACATCTTGGCGGCGCAGCCCTGGATGTATTTGCTACAGAACCTCCGGGAAAAATATGTCTCATGGATCTGGACAATTTCATCTGCACATGCCATCTGGGTGC